>CAZSYZ010000027.1:0-14860 GCA_964611445.1 uncultured archaeon
CAAGGTGACCCCTGGGGGCCTCCCGGAGTTCTACCTGAAGGACATACCGCCCGCATCCGAATACATCCCGCTTGAGGAGATGCGCATATACTACGGTGAGAAGACCGATGATTACGTCATAACAGCGACGAGCACGAAAGAGTTCGACTACCCGTCCGGGGACGAGAACATCTACACCGTATACACGGGCTCGGGAGGCGTTCCGCTCACGGACCTGCTGAGCAAGGTCATATACGCGTCCAAGTTCCAGTCGGTCGAGCTCCTCGTGTCCGGGTCGCTGACGGCGGAAAGCAAGTTGCTCATGTACAGGAACATAGGCGACAGGGCGTCCGCCATAGCGCCGTTCCTTCTCTATGATTATGACCCCTACGTCGTCGTCTCAGGTGGGAGACTGTTCTGGATAATGGACGCCTACACCACGACGGACATGTACCCGTACTCAGAGCCGGTGCGCCTGGGAAGGGGAGAGTGGATGAACTACATAAGGAACTCTGTCAAGGTTGTGATGGACGCATACAGCGGCGAGATCCGGTATTACGTCGTCGACGAGGACGACCCGCTGATAAAGACGTACCGGAAGATGTTCCCCGGCCTCTTCCGGGGCTTCGATGAGATGCCCGCCGACCTCAAGGCCCATCTTAGGTATCCGGAGGTCATGTTCAGCATACAGGCCAACATATACTCCACGTACCACATGAAGGACCCGATGGTCTTCTACAACAAGGAGGACGTCTGGGTGATACCCGATGAGATATACAGGGGTTCCAGGGAGACGATGCAGCCCTACTACATAATAATGAAGCTGCCGGGAGAGGAGAAGGAAGAGTTCATACTCATGATACCGTTCACGCCCAAGGGCAAGGAGAACATGATAGGGTGGATGGCCGCCAGGTCCGACACCCCGAACTACGGCAAGGTGCTGGTTTACCAGTTCTCGAAGCAGGAGCTCACGTACGGGCCGATGCAGATAGAGGCGAGGATAGACCAGGACACTGAGATATCGCAGCTGATAACGCTGTGGTCGCAGTCCGGCTCGTCGGTCGTGAGGGGTAACACGCTCGTCATACCCATAGAGGATTCGATAGTGTACGTGGAGCCGCTCTACCTCGAGGCCACCGAGAAGGGTACGCTTCCGCAGCTGCAGAGGGTCATAGTCGCGTACGGGGACCATCTCACCATGCAGAAGACGCTTTCCGATGCGCTGGACGTCATATTCGGTTCGGGCACAGCGCCTGCGGGGGACGGCGAAGAGCCCCCTCTCAGCCAGACCGACGCCCAGAAGCTCAGCAGAATAGCGGATCTCTACGGCCTCGCGCAGCAGGCCCTGAACAATGGCGACCTCGGCCTGTACCAGGATTACGTGGACCAGATAGGAGAACTTGTCCCGGGCTGAGCTGAAAAGTGAAGGTCAACCTCCTGACAACTCAGAATTCCTTCTCGAATGTAATAAATAAAATATAAAATCAATTACTGCTGTTTAAAGAACGCACCTAATTAAAATTCCCTTCTTTTCGCGAAGCATTCTTTGCAATATACAGGTCTGCCTTCTGTCGGTTTGAACGGAACTTCACATTCTTTCTTGCATTCCGCGCAGACTGCCTTGTGCATTTCTCTCGGACCAAAATCCCTTCTGGGGCCTCTGGATCCTCGATCGTTGAAATTTCCCATACTATTTCCTCCAATTGAAGCGAAAAGAGAATAAACTCCAGACGCCCGTTGTGTTCTTTTTTGGATTAATCACTTTATAAGTGTTTCAGCAAATCGGGCTTGAATTTGGTACGATGGAATACTAATCCGGACACTCACCTTCTCAAATCCGAACTCTCACTGGATGATGTCTGAATAATTTCCCGTTTTTCATTTTTTAAGCATTCTAAGGTAATTGAAATCATGGCTGAGAGCATGAATATGTATGATATCTTATACATCTTTTCTGTATTGACGCTGATACCATTGTCAATTATTATTCTTGTAGACATTGGATTGCCCGTTGAAAAGGACTATCTTCTCGGCACTCCTTACGGGACTCTGGTTTTATTGCTGCTTTTTGTCATATTTGTCGTTCTTGCCTACATTTCAAGTAAGAAGAAAGGCTATGTCCTGCTTCCTCTTCCCGCTGGTTTTGCTGGATTCGCCAGACCAAAAAATAAAAAAGTTATTGATAGAAGCCTTGGATCAAAGAAAGAATGGATGGCCATTCTGATAATTGCTATAATAATTGTTGTATCCTTGTTACTCATTTCCTTTCTCTTATCTTCATTGGTATGAAATGAAAAATCGGCTTTCAGAATTGACATTTTCCCGCGGAAAATGTTTTTTGTTGAAGAATGATCACCAAAGGTGAACTTTCCTCAGTCGCTCGTTCAGGTAGAATTCCTCTCCCTCCTTAAGGGGCCTCATTTTCCTCGGGTCAGAATCGACATCATCTATTGTTGTATCGGCCGAAAAAACTTTTCCATACCCTAGACCGGGAATATGCGTCAGGTACCAATAATTAGTTAACTGCTGTCCGCCGAGCATTGCACCGGGTTGGGATATTTGTGCGTGGTTTTCGCAGTACAGATCAAGTTCTTGGGGTGTGATTTGAATAGCTGCTTCTCTTGCCATGAAAAATATATCTGAAGAAAATTTTATATGCTTAACTGGAAATCCGGATACACGCTTTCTCAATTCCGAATCCTCACTGCCTGGTATTCGATGAATTCATCACGCTTAAAAAGTTTCTTGTCATGTAAATTTCTCATGGCTGGCGAAATTCTCCGGGAAATAGGAGATTACATTGCTAATAATCCGAAACTTTCTGAGGCATTGATAGGTACAGGTGTACTTTTATTCGGGGCAGCCTGCTGTGGCGTATACAAAACAATCAAGTCATACGGGGAAAAACACGCGGAAAAAGCGGGAAGTCAGCAGAATGTGAATATGGACCTCATAGAATAGGTATATGATGTCCGAATAATTCCTGGCTTTCAATTCTTTATGGCTTTATTAAAAACCAATAGATTAATGCAGCTGCCAAAACAATCAAAGCCCATATGTTCCATGCCTTTCCTCTTCTGTCCAAAAACTGCTGCAACCCGGGTGGTGCATGTGGCAGTAAAGACCTTCTCATAAGAAATATAGCTATTACGATTCCAACGCCCAGTGCAAATCCAAGTATTGCAAATTCATTCATCTGAATTATAGTTGTTTTGAGAACTTAAAAAATCGGCTTTTGAAATTGTGCCTATTTCCCGAGATTATTGTTTTCCCGGAAGATAGGGTATCAGGGAGAAATAAGGGCTAAAACGACGCTTTCTTCCCGGCGTTTTCTCTTATGTGGTCTCTTGGTGTCGGTTTTGCTTCATCCTTCTGGTGGGTTCCTGTCTAAATCCGGACAATGCCGCCAAAAACGTTACAGAATGGATATTATGTGAAATTATTAGTTACAACTTTAAGGTAAAAGTAACGTTTTAGTTACTTTTATTTAAGGGCGTAACGTAAATATGTATTATGGGAACCACAGAAAACGAATCAGTGTACTCTCTAACTCAGGAAGAAATAAAGAAAATTATAACAGTTGCTGGATCTCTTAGGGACAGGGTTATATTCAAAATTCTTGCAAGGACTGGAATGAGACGTGGAGAATTGAGAGACTTAGAAGTGAGAGATATAGATTTCGAGAAAAGAAGAATTTTCATTCGCAGCGGAAAAGGAGATAAAAGCAGAACTGTTCCAATTGATTCCGATACACTGCAGGATGTCCGGTTTTATCTTGGTGAACGAAAAGAGGGTAAATTAATACAAAGTAACAGGGCAGAATCGATATCACTCAAGCAAATCAATGAGATATGTGCAAAGGCAGGGAAATTAGCAGGAGTGAGACACCCAAACCCTGCAAAAGAGGATATAAACCCCCATCTTTTCAGACACTCATTTGCCCGCATGATGCTGGAAAAGGGCATGAGGATGGAAGAGGTACAGAAGGTTCTCGGTCATTCCAGCATCAAGACCACGATAGACGTCTACGGAACCCCGGGAATGGAAAGCGTGCAGAGCAGCTACGACAGGATAATGGAAGACGTGTGATTATGAAACGATAGCATGAGAGCAAGACGTTAAATAAATTAAACGCCTCTCAAAGAGTTCCTTATGTTCTTGATTTCCCCTTCGGTCAGTCTCGACATGATGTCTTTGGTCTTGACGTAGAAATCCTTGCAGTATTTCTGAACCTCCTCGATTTCCTTGGTATCAACCGGCCTGTCGGCGTAGTATTGAAGACTTATGCGTGCATTGAATGCCTTTTCCATCATCTCCACATCCATCTTGCTGTAAAATCCCGTGAGAAACTTTTTCATGAACTCAAGAGAGCACGCATGTATCTCGCATTTGACTCCTATACGAAGCATGAGAGAATACAGGGAGTAATAGAAGATGTAATAGGACACAGTAGCTGTCCATATGCGGCTTCTCCTCACGGCTTCCGGTAGCATGCCAATCGATTCTTCTGCCATCTTTATGTAGGAGTGTGACATGTTTTCATTAGAGCCTATCAGTTTCAGTCCTTTCTTCTGTTTCAGGCACCACTTAACTGAAACCGTAATAATCCCTCCATAACATGTTTACGAACCTTTCCGTACCGAAAATCATTATATGATTTCCCGCGATTTCGCTGCACAGGGAGTTCTTCTCTTTCAACAGCTTGTCAAATTCAGCCTCGCTGAAATGTTTGACGCTTGCCGGAATGTCCATCGAATCACCTGATTTCTCGTAGTCGTTTCCGTCCTTTCTTCCTATCACGAAAATGTCAAGGTCCGAATCTGCATTTTCCGTTCCTTTTGCGTAGCTTCCGAATATTCCGACTATCCGCTCGTCATTCCTGAATATCTCTGCCAGTTTCCTTTTCTTCCCAAGAAAAGACACCTTCCTCTCTATCTCAGCCGCTGTTATTATGTCCCTAATTTCGGAATTGGCATCATTGAGTCTGAAATACTTCATGTTTCCGCTTTTCCTGGATTTGAGAATACCGTCACGTTCGAGGCCGTTCAGCGTGAGAGCTATTCCCTTCTGACTCATAGGGACCTTTCCTTCAAGCTCCCTTCCGTATATTTCTCGTCTGTAATCTGCAAGGAAGTGCCTCAATATCAAATTCTTAGGATTGTGTAATTTTTTACTCATTTGTGTAATTATTTACACAGACGATATATAAAGTTATCGTGAAGACGTCTACGGGACTCCGGGAATGGATATCGTGCAGAGCAGCTACGAGAGGATAATGGAAGGAAGTTAATAATAGATGCCTAGCGACCAACAGAAACCTTTATAAATGTTTTAATCATTTAAGAGTAATTAATATTAAAGGATTGTGTGATATTATGATAGAATTCATTCCACTTCCGTTCGAAAGCGGCACTGAGTACAGGATATCAAATCCTAAGGGTAGGTACGCCCATAAGAACTTCCCCGTGTGTAAATACGCCGATGATTTTATAGTAAAAGAAGGGACAAGCGTTCTGGCTGTCAAGCCCGGAAAGGTATTCTGCGTGAAGAAAGATTCCACGAATTATTTCGACCCGAATAATCCCGAAATAGGGAGGAAAAACATGAAAATTATCGGGGAACTGTGCAAGAAGTATACAAACTTAGTCTGCATCAAGCATGATGACGGAACCTTTACGGAATATCTGCATCTGCAGCCGGATATACCGGTGAAGTGGGGAGATAAGGTACAGATAGGACAGGAAATAGGGAAGGTTGGAATGAACGGGATGACAAATAAGCCTCATCTGCATTTCAACGCAGTCAGACCAAGTAAATATGACATCGAAAGTCTAAGGACAGCTTACTTCGATTTCTGATCCTAAGCAAAGCCTGGAGCAGCTACGACAGGATAATGGAAGACGTCTTAGTATGAATGGATTACTATTATAACGTGGTAAAAATTAAATAATATTTATAAAGTTTGATGCCGTATTCTGTGTATGAATTACGACATAAAGGAAGTGGTCCTGGATAACGGGCTCAAAATTTATCACACCTGCATGCCGGAAGCTAAAGACATGACTTTAATAGCAAACGTAAACATCGGTTCCGCGTACGAGGATTTTTCTACTAAGGAAATATCCCATTTCGTTGAACACATGCTTTTCAGGGGTACCAAAAAGAGACCCAACTACACTGTTATAACAAACGAAATAGAAAGATTCGGGGACAAGATGATATGTTACACGGGCGAGATAAACATACCGCTAGGAATGACAGTCCCTACACAAAATTTCGAAGAAGTGGCTGACTTTATATCAGACCTTTTATACAATTCGAAGCTCGAACAGTCCGATATGGAAATTGAAAGGAAATTAATTCTGAATGAAATCGGCTTAAGAGAAGATAACAACAGGTTGGTGTTAAAAGAAAATCTATTCAAGAATCTTTACGAAAATTCCTATTGTTTCAATTTAAGAACGGGTAGAGATCAGAAAGACAATGTCATTAGATTCTCACAAAAAGAGATCAGGCAGTTCTATGACGATTATTTCACTCCGGACAACACCCATATATTCTATGCAGGTCCGGAATCCCTAGACTATTCAGCAGGGATCATAAGTAAATGCTTCCCATCGAATTTCAGAAAAAGCAAAACAAAGAAAGACGTGGTGATAAAAGAATCCCAGATTATTCCAAAAAGAACACACATGGTGACATCTACAAATAGCACCTATGTCGCCACGGGACTGCCCGTAATGAACCCTACAGAAGAAGAGGGACTGGCATTAAAGGTGTTGGAAGCGTATCTGAAAAGGAACCTTAGAAAGAAGTTAGTAAACGACAGTGGATTGTCATACAGAAGGCACTATGAGTTCTACAAGCTGCTCAATAGCGGAACCCTGTACTGTTATGCGACCTGCAATCCCAGGGACAGAGAAATGGTCGAAGATGTGTTGTTTGAAGAGTTCAAAAACTATGAGGACGGCAAAATAGAAGAAGATGATATAAAATCCAGAATGGACATTATGGAAAACCTTAGCAAGCATGCCGTCGACTCGAAAACGAACGCTCTCCTCTGCATGGAAAATTGCATGAACGGAGATGTTTACAAAATCAGGAAACTTAGCAATATCAAGGAGTATATCAAACCGGAAACGGTCATAGAAACTGCCAAGAATAGAATCAAGACGTCCAAGCTGTCGACATCTATACTGGGGAGATGAATACAAACGAAAACTCACTCCGCTTCACTCGGGCCTTTATCCCCGGTCGGCTTTTCTATTTCCCCCTTGAGCAGGTCGGCTATCCAGGTCTTCTTGCAGCCGCAACGCGCGCATTCCCTCAAGACGCTCTCGTACTCCTTGCGTAAATCCTTGTCTTCGATGTTCTTGGACAGATAAAATACCGACCTCATAGCCCTCCTGCTGTTTTCGTCCCTAAATTCGTAGAAATCTGGGTCGCTGAATTTTGAGCCTCCTCCCTGTCTGTTAATCAGATCGTCGTAGCCGTGGCACGCCATGCAGGATTTGTATCCCACGCATGTCTTGTACAGTCTCGTCACATCATTCATATGAAAGGCCTCTCCGGGAAAACCCTCATCAAGATGTATTGGTGACTAAGATTTTTAAGCTGCTGGCAGGAAAATGTTGTCTTTTGGATATCTTGATAATATAACTATCAATGAGTGGTTAAAATATTATAAAGGTGTTTTTCATGACTTTCGATGCTGCAGTGGTGAATAATGTGGGCACGGACCGGGTAGAGTGGGTAGAGGATGCAGACATGGAATTCAAGAGATATATAACAAACGAAATTGCGAACGATAAGTACAGAAGGGTAAGGGAAAACGACATCCTGAAAGTAAATGACGGTATTCTTTACTCACCGGCTATACACGATGCCACGCCCTCTGCTTTCTGGACGACGGAAACCTCGTTCCTTCTACGGGCGTTATAGGTCACATGAAAGTCAACACGACGCCGCAGGACATAATGAAGGGAAAGGTCGCGGGACATATCACAAAGCATGACGCAGAAAACGTTAATGAGATTTACAGGTATCCCGAAAAGGTGAGCGTTCTCCATGTCTTTGGGAAAGACGAGAACTTCAAAGGGCACAATTTCTTCGAGTACAATTCACCGTACTGGTGGGAATTGATCAACGGTGGCACTCCCATGCCGGAAAAGAATCCCTTTGAGGAGGAAGAGGTTGCGAGGATTCTTGGCAATTACGGCTTCAGGAACGTAAGTCACATACCGATGTTTCCTGATGGCAACTACGGCATTGATGAATTAATACAGAGAGATATCGCACTTGACATGAAAAACCAGGCTCTGTACGTGTTCCCCTCTTCGTATGAAAAGAAGCCAAAGGGGTACTTCAAGGTATTCTTTTTCTAAATCCCCGCCTTATACTTTTAAAACTTGGCCTGGAATAGTGACCTTATGAACGGAAACTATCTCAAGAATCAATCGGCTGTGGCGGCAGATAACTTCGGTCATCAGCTGGTGAATCTTCAGGACAGACTTGAGAAGTTCGCCTACACGCTCACTCGTAACCCTTATGACGCAAGAGACCTGCTGCAGGAAACCCTCAAAAGAGCCCTGGAAAACAAAGACAAATTCGCTGAGAATACGAACCTCAAGGCATGGACCCACACCATAATGAAAAATATTTATATAAAAAATTACAGAAAGTCCAAGAGAGGTTGCGGAATCTTTGACAACGTCGAGACCGATGCGAGCGATCCTTATTCCGCGGATTCAGGCGTGTTGACAAATGAAATCAAAAATGAGATTGAACAACTCGATGCTGAATTCATGGTCCCGTTCATGAGGCATGTCGAGGGATTTAAATATAAAGAAATAGCCGACGGCCTGAACCTGAAAATAGGGACTGTCAAGAGCAGGATATTCTTCGCGCGCAAAAAGCTCATGAAATCTCTGGAAGGGTATAATTGAGAACATTGCCTCAAATCACTGAAGATGCAGCTTTATCACGTTCTTCCAGGGGAACACGCTCACGCGGTCGGGATAGCCGTTCTTCCTGAGCTTCTCCGTTAACGCTTCCTCGGTTATCCTGTAGAACGTCTTCGTATCAGCCTCGGGGTACGGCACGTAATCGCCGGGGTGCGTGAAGATCGCACCATGCTTGCCGCCCTTCGAGCAGACGATATTGAGTCCGTCGAAATTCCCGATATATAAGCCTACGTGCGGAAAGGGTTCGTACCCTTTCTGCCCCTTATCGGGTTGATGATAAAAGACCGTGTCACCGGGTTTACGGTCCTGAACCTCTGGAAACCACAGGGGGATCTTGTGCCTGACAACGGATCTGGTACCGAGCACGAACCCCTCGCAGTCGTAATTATCGCTGGGGGGCGCCACGACCCAGATTTTATGCGGCCCGAGCTTCTCTGAGTAGTAGTCCTGCCAGAATTGTGAATATTCGTTGACGTTGAGTCCGGCCTCTATTACATCCTTGAGGTGCCTTCTGAATTCGGGGCTGGCTTCAATCTTCATTCCCATGTCATGTCAGATGCCCGTGGGTTTTATAAAGCACTCCCATGTCCGCATAAAGGTTAAAAATCTTAACTCTAATTCATTAACATGTCGATTTACGGCAAAATTCTGAAGGCCGAGCGTAGGATGGCAAAATATCGGTCTTCTCTGGGCACCCGAATGGCAGAACTGGACTATGATGATTACAGCAAAGAGACGGAGAAAATCAGGGCAGAAGTACTGGATTGCATACACGGGTTGCGGGACACGAACCCATTATTCCGTGAACATTTCTTCGGCGAAAGAAAACTCACCGAAGCCGTCAGGGAAGGCGCGGAAAAGGAATACCTGAAAGAGTTCATAGGCTCTTTTACGCCGCTTGACCGCGGGTTTTACATGAAACCCGAGAAAAGGACCGAAGAGAAGGTCAAGCGTGCAGAACTTGTTAGTAAATATATAGACTGGTATAAAATACATCATACGAGTGGCGGTTGGTATCATGAGTCTTTGGTGCCAGAACCGGTAAAAATCGATTCCGGGTATGAATTCTGGAAGAAACAGATGGCAATCAAGGAACCAGAGAAGGTTACGTAACGGTTAAAAAGCTTTCTTTCATTTTCTTCTCATGAGATCGCTTTACAGATGCATAGACAAGTACATTAAAGATAGGAACAATTTGCAGCAAACCTACATAGACTCGGGCGGGAAAATGGACGGCCAGGATTTTCTTGCCGACTCAGCGGAGCTTCAAAGCGCACTGCTCGATGAGATTCAAAGACATTATATTAAAAACATAATCGTGAGGGATCACGTTAACGGCTACAGGAGCGCGGACGAGACCATAGAGGAATACACGATGCATGACGACATGATATTACCTGGCACGGAAACGAAACCCATGAAAAATATGAGCAAATATATAGGAATGATCACAGGAGTCGGGCGCCCTCTTTCCCCGCCGTTTCTTGGGAGCTCAAGGAGTAAGATTTCAAGGGTAAGGGGCAGGGGAAAGATAGTCAGCATGATGCTGGACAAACAGAAAAATAAAATACTCGCCCTCACCACGGAAAGATTGCCGAGCTCCTATGAGATTCCGGAAAGGAGAAGGCCTGTACGTGATTACTTGAACGGGTGGATAGACAGGCTGGTAGATGATTGGAACGGGGACTGATGTCCGAAAACGGTTAAAAAGGGGTTCCGACAATAATATTATTATGGACCTGAGCATTGACGCCTACAACAGGCTGATTTCAAAGTACAAGACGAACAGCGATACGGCCAAAAAGGTCAACCAGATTTTCTCGCAGGGCAAGGCCGCCTTTTCCGACCCGGAGTACGAGGTCATAGTCGCGGGCTTCATGCAGAACCAGGCAATCGAGGGTCTCTTCGAGCGCATCCAGCTGGACAGGCTCGGCCTGAAGGTCATGCCCGCGGACCAGGGGCAGCTGGCTATAGCGCTGCTTACCAAGGCGGGCTACGACATAGTGGCCACGGACAAGGACCTTGCGGGAGAGGTAATGGATGTCATAGCGAGGAAGCCGGGCTCGGACGACGTAGCCGTGATTAAATGCGGCCCGGCTACGGTCAGGAAGCTGATAGGCTACCTCGAGAGGCCTAATACCTCCATACTGATACTCGATCCGCAGTACAGGCTTTTCACGTTCAGGAGAGGCCCCAACTGGGACTCCTTCATGGATTTCCACAAAGACGTTCAGGAGGGAACAGCGCCCGAATCCCGGCCTGTGCAGCCAGAAGAGCCGACGCCCGCCGATGTCATAAAGCAGCACGAAGAGAAGAAATCCTCAGAGGACGCCTCCACGCCGCCCGTGGACCCGGACAGCGGCATTGACGTGCCCGGCGCTTCATCGGAAGAGCCGGAGGTCCCTGACGAAAACCCGGACGAGACGGAAGAAGAGGAAGAGAAGGCGCGGCGCGGGCCCGTTTTCACCATAGGGGACAGAAAGCTTCCCAGGATACTCACGAAAGAGCAGGTCGCAGGGATGATAAGGATTTCCGGGCCCGTGCAGAGGGACAACCTGCTGCTGCAGTGCATGTACTTCCTGGGGATGTCGAATGCCGAGGTCCAGAACCTCAAGCTGGAGGACATAAACTTCTCCGCCGGAAAGGTCAAGATATCGCAGGGGAAGAACAGGAGGGACAGGACGCTCCCCGTGCCCGAGGAGCTGCTGGGGTCGCTCAGGGCATTCGCCGGGGCAAGGACGGACGGCTACCTCATACGCGGAAGGGACAGGAAGGGGAAGAGGATATCCGACAGGCATATAAGAAGGATAGTTAAGGCCTACGCGAAAGAGGCGGGAGTCCCGAACTGGGAGGACATACACCCACACACGCTGAGGCATTCATATGCCACTCATCTTCTTGACGAGGGGACGCCGATAGAGTCTGTGCAGAACATCCTGGGGCACGAGAGGCTAGAGACCACGGCCATATACAGCCACATACGCAGCACCCGCCAGCTTCAGGATCATGTCACTGGTGCCCTTTCAGGCTGAACCCCTCATGCAGTATATTTCGGACTATCTTTTCGCGTAGCTTCCTATGATTCTATTCAGGTTTTTTATTTCGGTCGAGAATACATACCGCGTCTGTGGGCTCATCTGCATGTAATCGACCAAGTTCTTGAGCCTGCCCAGCTCGGTGCAGTTCGAGACCCTGCCCCCTTCAAGCGAATCAATCAGGAAATCGTAACGTCCCATGACCTCTCCTATATTGAAATTGACATACTCGGGCTTGTCGTCTATGCCCAGGTTTATCCTGCGCATCACCTCTTTGATATCATCCGTCCTCTGGCTTTCGCTGTTAGAGAAACAAATGCCGGTTCCTTTCCCGTCCTTTCCATAGGACATATCCAATCACATCCGTCAATAGTGTGAAAGCCTTTATAAAGACGCTGGAGCCCGCCGGCCGGTGGATGAATTTATACAGGGGCGAGCCTTACTGTAATATTCCAATCCTTCGCACTCCTTTAGGGAGCGAAAAGGCTAAAAAACTTCTTGACAAAACATTCATGTGAGTTTACTCATGTTGGGCACAGCAGACCTAATAGTATTGAATTCAGCCTCCGCGAGATATCTCCTAGACAAATTCGGCGTAAACACAAAAATAGGCAAGGGTTTTTATGACCTTTACACAAGCGATACGATTGTAGACGAGGCCGTACGCCAGATAGAAGCTAGTGGTATCCAATACTCTAATATAGGATGCAGGTATCTTTTTGATTATATAGAGGAAAATTTCGAAATCAGCGAAGATGCGAGGGAAGCTGTACGGGTGTTCAAGGAATACGATGACGGCGCAAGAGCCGCCGAAGAGAAGGGACGGAGAGCGGCCAGGAGGGCGTGCAGAGAGCCCGATTTCTTCTCGGGAAAGAATGAGCACTACAAGAACGGCTTCCTCGACACGGCCCGCCCAAAAATAAATTTCGAAGACACGTGGCTCTACAGGGCGATTGACAGCCTCGGAGAGCTTATTTTCGGTCCCGTAGAGGCAAACGACGATTGACTTCTGAGATGTCCGTATTTAGGAACACTTACTTCTTTTTCTTGCCCCTGGCCTTCAATGACGTCTTGGGCTTTTCGGCCTTCCTGGATGCCTTGTCCCCTATCTGCTCGAGCTTCTTGGTGAGGGACTCGAGGTTCTGCGCTACGTCCCAGCCTTCCGGCGTCAGTTTCACCTTCTTGATCCTGCCTACCTTGTCGAACTGTACGAGGCCCTGGTCCCTGAGGACGTTCAGAATCTTTATGGTGTGGGAATACGTGCAGTTTGTCTCCCTCGAGAGTATGGTCGCGTACATGCTGTCCTTGCTCGTCTTCAGCGAAATGAGTATCTTCGCAGGCTTGTCCCTGAGCAGCAAATCTTCCAGCGTTCCCGGAGCCTTCTCGTTTCTCATGATACCGCTTTTGTCCGCTTTTACGTTCGTCTTAACTCTCACTTTCCGTGAGATTTTTCCATGCATATTTCTTGGATTTGTTACTTAAATAAGTTTATGTAAAATGGTCTTTGCAATATATACTATTGGATGGTTAATAAAAAAAAGATGTAATGAGTTATATATTTTACATAAGCCTAATAAATCCTGAAAATTTAGCGTTCTGACAGACAACGAATATTTTTTGTCACTCTAGGGTAACGAAACCTTTATAAAGCTTTTTTTCATATTCTAGTACATGACCGCGAGAAATTGCGCGAACGATGCTATAGCCGCATTCATAGTAGTTTTCCTTATGCTTATTGCCAATGCGGGGGCCGCGACCTACAGCGAATGCCCGTACAGCACGAAGATAGAAAATGCGTGGTGGGACGCGAACGAATGCGAAGGGGGCATATACGGCTACGGGTCACTTTACCTGAAGTGGTCCGATGCGCCTTTCACCAACGAGACCCATGAGGTCACTTCCATAGAACTGAAAGTTAGCGGCTTCAGCCAGGGCACCGATTTCACCATACTGATGTGGAACGGCTATTCCTGGTCTTCGCTAGACGGTGGGACCCTCGATTTCAGGGGCGATTACGTCTATGACCTTTACGGCATCCCCGGAGCTTACGCTGACGGTTCGATGAGGATAAAGATAGTCAACACGGGAGCGGAGACACTTCACATAAGCGGCATAAAGGCGGTAGTTGAGTACGAGAGCGTCGAGAGGGACCTTACGATCACTGTTAAGAACTGCGAGACCAGCAGGAAGCTGGAGGGCGTCGAGATAACGGCCGACGGCCAGACCGTCGAGACCAATGAAGACGGCGTTGCAGTGCTTCACCTCGCCAAGGAAACCCTGTACGAGGTCGAGATAGGCGGCGACGATTACTATGAGATTGTCAAGAGGGTGTACCTTTATGACAACGAGGATGTCGAGGTCTGCGTGTACCGCTTCGAGGACCACGCGGTGGAGGTTGACGATCTCGAGGTCGATGACGGCATCATAAGCTTCATAGTGAGGAACATAGGCAACGTCGACAACGATGAGATGCATTTCTGGGTATATGTCGATGAGAGGGTCATATTCGACGGATACCTCGTTCTCGATGCCGGCGAGGATGACGATGTCATAGGAAGCTACAGCTTCACACCCGGAAGGCACAGGGTAAGGGCGAAGGCCCAGGTAGAGGGTTATGTTGATTCGGAAACCGTCACGTACTGCTTCGAGGGCTACACGGACAACTACATGTGCAGCTCGGACGGCAACGTACTGAGGGAGTTCATCAAATCGGGATGCGTGAGCCAGTGGAAGGTCGTGGAATACTGCAGAGAGGGGTGCGCAGACGGCAGGTGCACGTCTGACGGCGGAATCGCTCCACCTGATGACGAAGAATACGGGGTGTGCGACATAGAGATAACGTCATTCAGTTACGCCGACGGGATCCCCGCGAACAAGTACGAG
>CAZSYZ010000028.1:0-14499 GCA_964611445.1 uncultured archaeon
GCAGCACTTTTATTTTCATAATCAAATCTAGGCTTACTTATTAATAAAGATTACTGGTAATTAGTACAATTTAGTTAAATGTAGCATCTATATTATTTAAATATTTAATCTTTTGACTCCTCCTTCTTCTGCCTCTCTATGAGCATCCTCTGCACATCTGCCGGCCTCTGGCTGGCTCCATTCACGGCTTATGCGATAATTATTTAAGTATCATTTAGTTAATTTAATGATATGAGAGAAAATCGTAAAGAGAAATTAAGGATATATATAGAAGAGCAGCGGCAAAAGCCCCTCCCGAAAGTGCTGGAAAGGGAGGCAAAGGCAAATGTGGAAGGCGATCTCATAAATGATTTCATAGGCCCCAGAAGGGCGGGGAAAACGTATCTCATGTTCCTTCTGATGCGCAGGATAGTGGAAAAAAGCGGAAAAAAGCCGGTAATATACATCAACTTCGAGAGCAGGAGGCTATTCCCTCTGGACGCCCGCTATTTCGACTGTCTGATTGAAATACTGCATGAGGACGGCCTTCTGGAAAATACCGGACGCGTGTACCTTTTCCTTGACGAAATCCAGAGAGTGAGGGGCTGGGAAAGGTATGTTAGAAGCATTTACGACGAGTTCAAGGGGAAAGTGAAGATATTCATTTCCGGTTCCACTTCGAAGCTCACGAAATCGGGCCTCGGCCACCTCCTTACCGGAAGGCACCTGAGCACACTGGTCTTCCCCCTGAGCTTCAGGGAGATGCTAAGCTTCAGGGAAATCGAAGCTGGCGGCACTGTCACTGAGGAGAAGAGGGCGAAAATCGGGAAATCTCTGGAAGCATATCTCACGAAGGGCGGGTTCCCGGAAGTCGTGCTGGGCGGCGGCGAGGACCTCCTCGAGACCCTCTTTATGGATGTGATAAACAGGGACATAATGCCCCGGGTAAAAAGAAAGGAGATACTGGAGGATATCGCCTATTTCCTGTGCAGCCATGCAGGGAAGCTCACAAGCTTCTCCAAGCTTTCAAGGCTGCTGAAAAGCCGCGGCGTTCCTGTCTCCGTCCCCACGCTGGAGAAGTATTTCTGGATGATGAAAGACTCCTTCCTGTTCTTTGACGTCAGCATATTCTCATACAAGGTCAGGGACCAGCTGCAGTACCCCAGAAAGATATACTGCATAGACAACGGATTCGTCAATTATTTCGGTTTCAGGTTCTCGGAAGACAGGGGAAGGGCGATGGAAAACTGCGTGGCTGTCCAGCTGCAAAGGAGATGCCTCGAGGGAAAGAAAAGGGGGCTTTACTACTGGAAGTCGAGGTCCGGTTATGAGGTGGACTTCGTCCTGAAGGATGGGCTTGACATAAGGCAGCTGATACAGGCATGCTATGACGTAAGCGATCCCGACGTCAAGAAGAGGGAATTCAATGCCCTTGTCAAGGCATCGGAAGAGCTTAACTGCGATGACCTCCTTGTCGTGACATACGACCATGAAGGAATGGAGACATTCGGGGGAAAGAAGATAAGAATGGTCCCTCTGTGGAAGTGGCTGCTTTCCGGCTGACGGCCCGCCTGCACCGAGGGCTTGCCTGCTCCTGTCTTTTGTCAACTCTTAGACTCCCCCTTCTTCTGCCTCTCTATGAGCATCCTCTGCACCTCGGCCATCCTCTTGTTCATCTTTTCCTTCCTCTCGGGAGCTCTCGAGGCCTTCGGCTTCCTGCGGATGAGCCTCCTGGGGCCGGCGACCATCCAGCGGCCGAGGGCGCCCGGTGACAGCTTGGATTCCATCGGCGTCTCCTTTTCCTTCTCCAGTTCCTTGAGCCTGACCTCGAGCGTGTTGGACTCCGCTTTCTTCTGGGCTATTATGCGGTCCCGGGTGGCCTCGTCTATCTTCCTGTTGAAATACTGCTTCATGGTGTCGCTCCTGACCTTCCTGAGTTCTTCAAGCCTCTTCCTGGTACCCTTTATTCTCCTGTTTATCGTGTACGGCGGCAGGATGACCTGCGTCAGCATGTACAGCATGAGTATGAAAAGCACCAACGCGGCCGCTAGCTTGTAGCCGCTGCCGTACAGGAAGCCCTGCAGCCTTACGGGCATCAACACCTCCTCGATGGATTCGAACACGCTGCTGGCCTCCCCGAAGTATGATTCCAGCTCCATTATGTCGTCTTCCGATATGCTTTTCCTCGCCTTCGCTATGTTGTTCTCAAGCTCCTCCAAGCTCCTCTTGAGACCGGTCACGTCTATGCCTAGTCTTTCCAGATTTCCTATCTCGTTTTCCAGTTCCTGCTTCTGGGCTTCGAGGTCATCCAGTTGCTGCAGCATCTCGTTCTCTTCGACCACTATTCTCACGGTATCCATCTTCTCGAACTCCTTCTCCGTGAACTTGACCGTGAGGACGTACTCGCCAGGCACCTCCGTGAGGGGCGCGTGTATGACTATGGGGACGCTTATCTGGGTCTTCTGGGGAAGCTCGAAGCTCTCGAACCTCGGGAATATCTCGCAGCATTCCTTGGCGAGGTTTATGGCGAGGTCGAAATCCTTGTTGCCCGTGTTCTCGACGCTGAACACCACCGTGCCGTTCTTACCCTGCTTGATTGCGACCGTATCCTTGTCCTTGGTTATGTTGAAGTTCTTGATGTCCGTGCATTTCGGCATGCCTATGCACCTGGACTCCTGGCTGCACCCGGCAGGCGTGCATACCCTCTCCTGGTACATCTCGGAGTCCAGGCAGTCCCCGGCGCCGCATCCTATGTCCGCGTATTCCGTGCAGTTGCATGCGGGCGGCAGGACGCCGGTCGTCGATGTCCTGCCGCCGCTTGGGGGGTTGCTGGTTCCCTCAGGGTTGGTCTTAAAGCTTCTCTGCTTCATGTCCGCGGTGTTGCCCCGGGGGTCGTACGTGAGGTTTGCTGTCAGGCTGAAAGCCGTATCGTAACTATTGGGAGGCTTCATATAATCGTTAAGCACGTAATCGTCACCCGATCTTATGAGAGTAAAAGGCCCTGTCTGCTGGCAGGTGCTGCAGGTGAGGTTTATCGTTAGGTTCCAGTTGACCGACCCGCCTCTGGAATAGTTCACTCTTATTTTCACCTCATTCTTCATGTCAGCATCGGTCGGGGAATAGAGCGTGCTGGTGATGTCTGGCTTGTAGAAATACATAGTCAACTCATCGCTGACGTTGAAACCGAGCATCAGGCTCCCGTTGTTGCCCATCTGGGACGAGTTCACCCAGACGGTCCAGTTCCCCGGGGGAGCGGAGGCGTTCAGGGTGTAGTTGTAGTAGGCGACCCCTTCACCGGAGTAGGAATCATTTACAGAGGAATTATACTTCAGCAGCAACAGTGACCAGTTGGCGTTCTCCATGATGAATCCGTTTACGTCATAGGCGGAGAACGTCAGGTTCTCGCCGCGGTTGTAGGTTGTATCATTGGATTCCCATTGCATGAGATTAATTGTCATGTTCGTCAAAACGGTAAACGAATTTTTGGTTATGTTCGTGAACTGGCTAACGGTTTCGTTTGAGTTGCCAAAAACGTCATAAGCCCTGAAGTAAAAAGTGTAACCGCCAGTCGAATTGAGGGACATGTCTCCGTATGCCGTACTGAAGTTGAATGTCCAGAGCCCGCGGTAGTCCTTGGTCATCTGCCACTCGTATGGGCTTCCTCCTGTGTCCGGATAAGTGACGTTTATGTCCACGGATTCCACGCTTGTCGTCGGGTCTGTTATGTTTGCAACTATCGAAACATTGCTGAAAAGATTGACATATTCAAGCCTATCGAAATTAACCCCGCCGAGTTCTATCCAGTGGTCTATCATCACGGGATTATCTGTATCCGTTATCACGGTCACATTAAGGTCCGTTGAAGCGACATTTCCAGCATGGTAGTAGACTTGACCGTCGTCCGTAATGTTGCATGTAACATTATAATACCCATAGCCTTGTGTATTGTCCTTGTATGAATGAGTGGCCCACCCTGTGGAATTGGTGAGCGACCAGCCGAGGTAGGAGCCTCCCGCATGGAAGCTGACGTTATAGGCGGGCACGGGTGAGTTGCTGTGATCGTCAGAAACTTGGCACCTTACCAGCACATCCGTCCCGTTTGCTATGGTGTCCGCGCTGTCGTTAGCTGTCTGGTTTATGCTGATATTGCCTATGCTCGCGTTGCCCCAGAGGCTGAAGTGCAGCGTCTCCCGCGTCCAGTTCTGCTGGTAGAACCCATCGAAAGCCTTCAGCCTCACGCTTACATTTCCGGCAACAGGGAACACAGTATAATTCGAAAAGTCAAAACTGCAATTAGTCCAGTTGTCGTTCAGATCGTAATGCGGGAACTGGAAAAGGCTCTCCCCTCCTGCGCCTCCAGTGTAGTTTATCCACGCATAAGAAGAGTTCACCCCGCTCGCATTCCAGAGCGCCGAGGCGTTCATCACATAAGCCCTGGTCACGTTCACCCCGCTGCCCACGGATTCCCCCGTCTCGTTGACCAGCAGGAATCCCAAATCATCCAGCGGCGACACGGTCACGTTTATTGCGAGGTAGTCTATTAGAAGTGTATTAAAGACGCTTCTTTGACTGTCATTGAAAAGAATTTGTAGGTATCCTGTATTATTTACAAATTCAGTAACGTTATAAGAGGGGTAATCTAGTATAAAATGGACATCAGTGTATTGTATTGTGTTTGGGATTGTGTTTATTAGAGTCCATAATAAACTCGAATGATTATATACATAAAAATTTATAGATTCGCCATTTGATCTTAGCCTCGAAAAAATTTCAATTTTTGCTGGTTTATTATTAATTATAATGTAGTAATCCCAACCAAGAGCACCATTAGAACCTGTGATAGTTTCGATATTCGAAGTGTTGTCCCATGTATCAGTAAAATCACCCGTGCTATTCCAACCCCACGTACCATTAGGATAAACCAAAGCCTCTCCTGCTACATTATTCTCCTCAATCCAATAAACAGCCATCCCTGTAAACAACATCAGAGTGAAGAAGAAAACGAAAGCCAAGGTGATGGTAACGGCTATAACAAGAACTCTATTGCTGGGAGCCCCATCTTCCATAACCACCGTTCAACACCTGTGTGAATATGTATTGGTTTCCAATCTTAATATCTGTTTTTTGGAGGGAGCGGAAGGGGCTTTGCACATAAAGTAGTTCCTGCACAAGAAGTCAGAATCCTGCACAAAAAGTAGGGATTAGCTCTATTCTATCTTATTTCTCTTCAGTTGCACATCGTAATCTCTAAGCGACCCCTCATTTTCAAGCTTCATATGGATGTTGTGGAACTGCATACTCCTTGTTGCTATCTCTATAAGCCTCTTGTAGTGCCACTGCTCCTGTGGTGTCAGCTTTTTCAGTTCCTCTGGGGTTCTGCTGTTTATGTAGTGACTGCTTGCTTCTTCTAAATACTTGTCCCATTTGAGGTAAGTATATTCATTGAGTATGTATGCGTATTGCGGTCCCTTACCAGTCGCACCGCCGCCATCAGAATATCGCCCTCTGAGTGGAGTTATCATGCAATCAAATCCTTCCTTGATAAGCTTGAGACCGTAAGATGACGTGAAGTCTCCCTTGTCGTACCACATGACGACTGATTTCGTGGTCTTTGCATAATGGGATATTTCCTCAACGAGACGGTCGAAATATGTTCTCTTATGGTCGTACTTTCCCTGAGGGCAGAACGTGTCTTGGCTTCTGAGTGTACCTATGACAACTATGTCCGGTTGCAACTCATACACCTGTTTCACTATCTCACGCAAAACGTTTGGACATTGCTCCAAGACTGAGGGATGCAACGGGTAATATACGGCCTTGAAGAGGCCAAAATGCTCCCTGAACCTGTTGTATATCTCATTTGCCTTCAGACAGTAGAACTTTGAGGCATCATCCCCTATTATAATCGGTGCAACCGGGAGAGGAACTGCCGCTGAAAGGTTCTGCGCCGCATGCTTCATGCACGCCACTGTCATTCTTATCATAACGGAGTCGTCTTCCCTGCCACCGAAAACCAATCTCAGCTTGTTAAGGTATTCGTGCATTATCTTTCTCCAATACTTCTTCTCATCGGTGGCCTTGGTGACGGTGAACAGCCTCCAACACTCCGTCGGCATCTCCTTTATGCCACAGAACTCCTTCCTGCGTTTTGCTACCCCGCTTGACTGGTAATACCAATAATCTGTCTCGAAATCAACTATTATGGGCACAGTGTTGTAGAATGCAGCCGTCTCTTCCTCCGTCATCTTTTCCAACATCCTTGACATGGAGGAGGCGTATGATATGGGAACCGTAACACCGCTCATATACGGCGAACGTCTCTCAAGAACTGCCTGCATGTCGCATCTCCCCTTAACGAAGAAGTTGAACGACGGGAAGATGGTCAACGCGTTACCACACGAGAGTGTCTTCTTGTTCCTATCGGTGTATGGTTTCACGAGCTCTATTGTTCTTATCTTCTTATCCGTCATTCGACCACCTTCAGTAGTTGATTCTTGAGTTCATTCTTTATTAATGGTATCTCGCTCTCTATGTTCGCCACGCAACTGGTGAACTCCTCCAGATGCTTTAGGGGAACTATTATGCCGCCACCTTCCTCTATTATGCCAATCGGGCTCTTCTTGTTCTCCTGTATGTATATGAGCACCTCGTTCCCGTCGAACAGTGCCTTGAATGAGAACGAGCGTTTTCCGAGGTCTATGTCCTTCTTGAATATGTGATGGATTAGCCTGCCATTCTTGTAATACAGCATGGTGTTCCCTTGAATCGTCTTATATGCTATCCTTCTTGCAACTAACAACTCGAGGTGCTTGGATATAGTCCTTCGGTCGAAGTTGGTCGCCTTGAATACGTCCTCCACGCTGATGCCCCTGTTGGTGTTCATGTCGAGTATCTTCTCTATGGTTTTTTCGTTGTAGGCATTACGCTCTGACGGAGGCATCGCCCTTACTTCCCTATCCTCAAAAATGCCATCAGGAAGCTCTATCATATCGAAACCACACTCCTTTGGACGTAATACATGGTATATCACCATGGTATATGTCCATGGTATATATTAAGGTGGAACTCCTATATAAATCTAACTGTCTGCTTCCCGCAATTCCTTCCGGAGGGCCTTTTCCACAAGAGTTGAGGCATCAGTGTCCCGGTCGATTGCGGCATGCTTAACCTGCTTGACGAGGTCCTCATCTATGCTCCAGGTAACCTTTATCCGTTTCTGGCCGTCTTTAGCTTTAGCCATGACATCACTCTGTATTTATGTATATACATATATATTTATAAAGCTTTCTACCAATTATCATACAGAAATACATAAAGTGGTATAGATGGATGAAGTAAACGAAAGTCGGGAAACGAAGCTCACTTACGCCCAGAACTGGCCGGCATACAATAAGGCTCAATGCGACGAGAAACCCATGTTTATGAGCCTCCTGGCGGGCCTCTGTAGCCAGATAGAGCAGCCTGAATACAAGTTCGGCAGGCCAACCCTTTCGCTGGCTGACATGGCATTTTGCAGCGTTTTCAAGGTATATTCGCTGTATTCAGGCCGGAGGTTCTCCGGGGACATGAAGATGGCCCAGGAGAAGGGCTACATAGACAGGGTGCCTCACTTCAACTCTGTGTTCAACTACCTGAGGAAGCCGGAGTTGACGCCTATATTGAAGGACATGATAGTCAAGAGCAGTTCCGCTCTGAGGCTTGTCGAGAACGACTTTGCGATAGACAGCACCGGCTTCTCCACATCCCAGTTCGGCAGATGGTTCAATTTCAAGTACGGCAGGGAACAGAACAATCGCATATGGCTTAAAGCCCACATCATGTGCGGTGTGAAGACCAACATAGTCACGAGCGTTGAGGTAACGGAAGGAGTCAGGAACGACTCTCCACAATTCGCCGGTCTCGTGAACAAGACGGCAGAGACTTTCACTCTTGGAGAGGTTTCAGCAGACAAGGCGTATAATTCCAGGGAAAACATGAAGCTCGTGGCCGACCTCGGCGGAACTCCCTACATACCATACAGGAATCATACCAGGCCCAGGCCGAAAACAGTGGCGATATGGCGTAAGATGTGGAGTATGTACAACCTGCATCAGGAGGAATTCATGCAGCATTACCATAAGCGTTCTAACGTAGAATCCACGATGTACATGATAAAGAGCAAGTTTGGTAGCTCACTGAAGAGCCGAAACAGGACAGGACAAGTGAACGAGATATTGGCGAAGGTAATATGCCACAACGTATGCGTGGTGATAGAGGAGATGCACGAGCTTGGCGTTTCCCCTCAATTTAAATAATGGTGTCTATACTATTATCATGGCATCAGAAATCACCGTCAAGACGTATCACGATGTCGAAGCAACCAAAACGACGCACATGAGCGATGTTCTGAAAATAATAGACACCATTGAATACCAGTCTGGCTGGAAAATCAAAGATATGATAAAGAGCATACGCGAAAGACAGGCCGATAGCTTTTCAGTCAGCAAGGACAGGCCGAACGCTTTCCTTTTTCTCCATAACGGGATAAGAGACATATCGCTGAAATTCAAAAATGATGAAAAAGAAATGGTGGTGTCAATACCCAAGACGGATATTGACACCACTTTGTGAAGCTACTGTTTCACTGTACTGAGAAGGGCTTCCTTCAGTGAAGCAACGTCTGACTGAACTTTGGATGCAATTGCGTGAGTTTCGTTCATCGTCTTCTTCATTGCCTCGATTTCTTTTTCCAACTTCCTCAGTTTCCCGAAGATTTGGTTATTTGTTATTCCGTATGCCATATTCACTCCTGTCATATCGCATCTGATTCCGTTATATTTCGGGTGCGCGGAGAAAGCAGGGTTAGACTTATAAAGTCTGCCTGCCTTAACTATCATTGGGAACAACCCACTGATACTCCAATGAGTGGCCGATACGGTGTCGGAATCAGATGCTGTGTCGGCCACTCGACACTCAACAAGAAATAATTGCTGGAGATTTATAAGCTTTTAAAAAGCCCGTTGTTACTCTCATGTAATCAATAACATGCACTCAATTCCCCTCGCCTGCACCTAATCTACCTCGGATTCGCGACTTTTAGGTGCAAAGCCTTTCAAACTCGCAAAGATTTAAGCCAAACATCCAACACATCGTAATGGGAGAAATAAACGAGATAATATCACTCGATATTGCTCTCATACTTTACTTGTCATTATATGCAATTGAGTTCTTCGCGTATGTTTCTGATGATTTCGCTTTATTGTTGCTATTCTTGCCTGTATCAGTTGGTTCAGGCTTAATCTTCTGGTTTTGCAATATTTCAGATGCATGGGATAACAGAAAAACAAATCGAGAGGAAAGAACATGGTTCATCCTCATGATTTTTCCATTTCTGAGTGCAATCATGACGATTGCATACTACGTTCAGGTGAACAGGAACCGGATGATAAAAGAAAAGAAGTGCCGGATATTCTGGAAAAGATAAATACGACTTTTTGTGCAAAAATGTCTCCTGCACAAAAAGTCAGCCTATTTCGGCACTATTTGTGCAAAGCCAGCGGAAGGGAAAAGTTTATAAATCACTACTTTAAAGTATTAAACATAATCCGAAAAGAATATTAACCAGTTAACCAAGAATCAAACACGGATAGGGATTGAGATGTCAGGAATTAGCCCGATTCCAATTGCGCTTCTTTTAGTCATAGCTGTGTTGCTTGTTGTACCGCTGAGTGTGAGTGCAGCTCCTGAAACCTGCAATTACGCTGATGACGATGGTGACGGCAAATGTTTTGGAGGGTCTAACAATGGTAATGTTTGCTATGTTGCAGGCGATTGTCCTGGAGGAAATTGCGTAACTATTGATGAGGACTTCAATTATCTAGGAACACCTGTACAAGGAGGATGCGATGGTATTGGTGAGTGTGGGTCTGGGATAGTTTACTGTGTGGATACAAGCACAGCAGACTGTAGCACAAATCCGGGTGGTTTTGATTATGATGGCAGTCCTGAAGTTTGTGATTATTTAGACAACGATTGTGATGGTGTTTTGGATGATCAATTTAATTATCTAGGAACACCTGTACAAGGAGGATGCGATGGTATTGGTGAGTGTGGGTCTGGGATAGTTTACTGTGTGGATACAAGCACAGCAGACTGTAGCACAAATCCGGGTGGTTTTGATTATGATGGCAGTCCTGAATCCTGCAACGGGCTTGATGATGATTGTGACGCGCTCTCCGACGAGGACTTCAATTACCAAGGAACTCCTGTAGGCGGGGCCTGTGATGGAATAGGTGAATGCGGCTCAGGGACCGTCGAGTGTGACGGCGCTTCGGCAGCTGACTGTTCCACTAACCCCGGCGGGAGCAACCCGCAGAATCAGCCCGAAGTCTGCGACGGCAAGGACAACGACTGCAACTCTGTGACTGACGACGGAGGGAATGCGCTGTGCTCCAACGGGCTTTGGTGCGACGGTACTGAGATATGCGGCGGCTTCGACGGATGCTCCGGCGGCACGCCCGTGGACTGTGATGATGAGATAGAATGCAGCGTGGATTCATGCGACGAGGCGAACGACCAGTGCGTGAACACGCCCGATGACGATTACTGCGACAACGGCCTTTGGTGCGACGGGGCGGAGTACTGCCACCTCGTCGACGACTGCCAGTACGGGACCCCTGTTGACTGCAGCCCGTTCAACATTGACCCCATCGCGACATGCTTCTACACCCCTGACGGGTACGACTGGACGTGGGACGTCTTCACCGGCTTCGTTTCCTCGTGCAACGAGGCGGCTGACGCGTGCACCACGGGAACGGTGAGCCTGACGCACACGTGCGACGTGGCCAACTGCGGAGCTGAGTGCGATGCCGCGAATCCGTGCGCCAGCAAGTGCGTGGGCGATGTCTACCATTACGGCGGTTCCTGCGGCAGCGACTGCTCATGCTCATATTCGACTAACAACTGCAACCTTCAGGACAGATGGTACGACACGGGAGCGACCCGCTGGGTATCGACCGGGCAGTGCACACAGAAGGAGCAGAAGGAGCAGCAGTACAGGGACTACCACTGCGGGACAGGCGGATGCTCGTTCACTGTGACAGGCACGCAGTGGGTCGACACCGGCGTGACCGGGAACAAGCCGGACGGGACGCCCTGCGAGGACGGGAACTTCTGCACAGTCAACGACGAGTGCCTGTCGGGAGTCTGCAGCTGCGATCCGAGGGACTGCTCGGCGAACAACCTTCCCCAGATAGCCACGTGCACGAACAACCCCGACAACATCGCTTTCACCTGGGACTGGTTCCCGGGGTTCACATCGACCTGCGACGAGCAGGCTGACGCGTGCACCACGGGAACGGTGACGCTGACGCACACGTGCGACAGGGACCAGTGCGGGGCGGATTGCGATTCTGACGACGACTGCGCGAGCGGCACGTGCCTCGCGGACTGCACCTGCGAGGAGGAAGTCCTTGAGGGCGACGTGAACGGAGACTGCGTGGTGAACCTGAAGGACCTCGCCGCGGTAGGAAAGGCGTTCAATTCATGCTCGGAAGGTTACGTTCCCAAAAAGCCGTATGAGTGCAGGAACAGCCGCTGGGACCAGGACGCGGACATAAACATGAACGGGATAGTGAACCTCTGGGACCTTCTGCTCGTGGCGATGAACTACGGCGACATGTGCTAGTCCTGTCAGTCCGCCTTGGATTTTTGTTTTCTCTGATGCCAGGCTTCAAGGAGCCATTTCCAGAGCGGGACAAACCGCACCACCTTTCCCTTGTGCTTCTCCTCTGCCTCGTAGTCGCTGGTTATAATGAGGAAATTCCCGCATTTGAGTTCGTCAGAGGCCTTCAGCAGCGACCTGATCTCCCTCTCCTTTGTTCCCATGTCGTCTAAGTTGTAGCACACCTGGATGAGCTGTCTGATTTTTGCATGTTCCCCGACTACAAAATCCACTTCGCTGCCATCTGCTGTTTTGAAATAATTTAACTCCATAAGAGGGTGCCGGAGGCTCTTCCTTCTCATAAGTTCGATGGCCACGACATTCTCGAATTTTCTTCCGATATCAGATTTTCCATACACTAACGCAAAACCTGTGTCGGCTATGTAAATCTTAGGTATGCTTCCCTCAACTTCCCTCGTCCCTCGGCCGAACTTTCTGAGAATATAGACAAAACCAATATCTTCGAGGTAAGAAAAGTATTCATATACTTTGTTTTTGCTCAGTTTGATGTTCGAAGATAAGAGGAAATTGCGCAGTTTTCTTACTGACATCTCTTTCGAGAAGTTTTGACCTATACTTTTTATGAGAAATTTCATGGCGCCTATCTTCTCTATTCCGTATCTTTCCACTAAATCCCTGTAGATTATCATGTCCGTGTATTCCTTAAGTGTCCTTATCTTCAACTGTTCTGGAAAATATATTATTTCGGGAAAGCCGCCGAATTTAAGGTATTCGCCAAGTGCCCTTTTTATCTTTCCCCTTTCCCTCTCAACAAGAGGTGGTTTGAATGTTATTTTCTTTGCAGCAAGATGCTCCCTGAATGAGAGTGGAAATATGCGGAAAGGGAGTGATCTTCCCCTTAATGTAGTCGATATCTCCTTTGAGAGCATTTTTGAAGATGATCCTGTAATGAATATTCTGTAGCAGCTTTTTTCAAGCAACCTTCTCAGGAACTTCTCCCATCCTGATACCTCCTGTATCTCATCGAAGAGAAAATATATTTTCTTGGCGTCCGGATTTTTCTTGTAATACAATTCAACAATCGTCGAGAGATCCCCGCTGCTTATACCTTTCAGGCGTTCATCTTCAAAGTTTATGTAAAAAATCTCTTCCTTTCTTACTTTTTCCATAAGTTCTCTTGCTATCTGGTACAGGATGTATGTCTTTCCTGATCTTCTCAGTCCTATTAGGGAAACGGCCTTATTTATATCGAAAGGGACTTCCACTTCTCTCCTGAACATCTCAAGTGTGCTTTCTTTGTGGAATTCCTCTATTATCTCTTCTAGTATTTTTTCCATACGTATAACTATGGTGTGACATATTTATATATTGTGTCTTACTTGACTGAGACATAATGATATTAATGCCTAAATGTTTGCGTTGGTAACGCAGACATTTCACTAAAGTTTGCGTTCACAACGCACACTTTTAAGTTAGCAGCATTTTACGCATCCGTTCGGCCCATAATTTTGAGTGGGTATTTGTACTGAGTAAAACTTTAGTTAATTGGTTACTTGGCAACATATGTTGCCAAGTATAATAAAAATATGTGAGTCTGACGCATATATTGACGGAAGCAGAAAGGCCGGCATTTGGGACCTTCTGCTCGTGGCGATGAACTACGGCGACAGGTGCTAAGTGAATGGGGAAGTAATCTGCGTTTGAAATCCACTTTCATTTAAGTTCATTTACGGCACTTTTTATTATAGCCTTGTTCACATTGGTAAGGATTTGTATATGCCACATGCGCGGGAATGAGTCCTTGCCATAATATATTGCCGGAGTTTCTATTGCAAAGTTAGGGATGTTGTTGTCAGCTGCAAACGTTATGGGGTAATAATGTGAATTGAAATCCAGGGCTACTATGTCTTCGGAACTTGACTCAAGTCTAATCTCATACACTTTATTTCTCCAATGTTTTAACTGTTCCATTAAAACTGTTTGAAGTTTCTCATGGTGAGGAGACCCTGATTTTTTGGTTACGAACTGGAAATCGCGGATGTCGTTATGAATGTCGTAGAATACTTTGGACTTGAGTATGAGTTCCTGAATCTTGAGCGTCCTCTCAGGAGCATCGGGACTTCCGTATTTGTAGAAATCCCAGTCAAGCTTCGAGTTGAAAGGGTTTCCTTTGTACCCTTTTATCATATCAAGCACGCAAGAGGCCGCCCAATCAGGACAACCTTTTGCATACTCCGGGACATCATCAGAGAACCACTCGGAAATCATTATCTGGTAGTTGTCATAGTTCTCTGCATCAACCACCGGAACAGCTGTTATTCCCTCAACACCGTCTTCTATAAGTTCGTATATGGTGCTGTCCGTCCCGAAGGCCTCGCCTATGTGATGCCTGGCGGTTAACATGGCAATATTTCCACTACTAAAACCAACAAGAGGAAGCGTTCTGTCTCCGAACTGGATATCGCAGAGTTCAAGAATCTTGCCTCTCCCTTCATTGTCATAACGGGCTAGTCTATCAATCACTTCGGATTCATAGATAATTCCCGCGTCTTTCTGTGGCACTATGTACCGGTTTCTTGGAAATCTCGAGTCCATAGATAGGAATTGTAATAATTAAATTTATAAAAGATTAGCACCAAAAAGAAGTAAAAATCGGGGATTGGTTTTATAAAATTTATCCTATTTTCATAATAATGCCACTCTGTAACAATTTTGGTGGATTATAATAGAATGACGCCACTTTTGAGCAATAGAGGGTGATTAAAATGGACCCAATGGAAATATACATGGAATTCGGAATCGTCCCGACTTTCGGAAAATATGGCGAGCCTAGCAAGAGTTTTTTGAAAAAACTCAAG
>CAZSYZ010000029.1:0-13881 GCA_964611445.1 uncultured archaeon
CAAGCCGGCGGGGCGCTTTCCTGTTTTTCTGAACATAGGCTTGCTTTATTAGGGGTACGCACAATCACATTAATTGACTGCAGCGCGCTCTGGGCCGCGCTGTAGCTGTATATGGCGGTTGGTCGGGATGATAGAGCTTGCGCTTATAATCAAGATTTTCTTCCTCCTGAACCCGTTCGCCTCGTTCTCCGTGCTCTCGGCTGCGCACAGGAAGGGCATGGACGTGAAGAGCATATCAATACAGGCTGTGCTGTTCGCCTTCGCCGTGGCCGTCATCTTCGTCTTCGCCGGGCCGTTCATACTCAAGGGCTTCGGGATAGGGATGGACGCGTTCAGGGCCGGCGGTGGCATAGTCGTTATACTGCTCGGCATAAACATGACCAAGGAGAGGGCATCCCGGGACGTGACGAAGGAGGATTCCATAGTCTCCCTGATAGCCACGCCCCTGCTCACGGGGCCGGCGACGCTGTCGTTCCTCATGCTGAACGTCGCGGGCATAGGGATAGTCCCGCTTCTTCTGAACATGGTGCTGGCCTTCATGCTCACAGGCTCCCTCTTCATCTTCTTCGCGGTCTCGATAAAGAGGATAAAGCCGAGGTACATGACGTTCATCGGCAGGCTGCTCGGCCTCTTTATAATAGGCCTGGGTGTGGAGATGCTCGCCATGGGCGTGAAGGGCATACTGGCGTGATTGCCATTAAAGGTGGTCACAGGCACGGAATGAAGATGCTCCAAGTTCACTGGCTTTGACGCCGGACGCCCCTCCAAGGCCGCTGCGGCTCTATCCTGAAGAATTCGTACACCGAGGCCGCCGTGTATATCACCTGAAGCGTTATGAATATCATGTCCCCTATGAAATAGCTGTAAACCCCGAGGGACAGCCCGCCCAGAATGAAGAAAGGTGTGCGCTTCTTCTTCCTTTTGAGCATGATTCCCAGGACGAGGAAAACGATCCCCAAGAAGCCCGGTATCTTGTAGAGTTCTATCATGATATCAAGTTGGCTTGCCTTCAATATAAGTTTTCGGGACCCGCTGGGCTTTCACAGGCTGCCGCGGAACGCTCTCCGTTTCCCGTTTCCGAGGAACCACTCGATTATGTACCTTGAAGGCGGCGTGACCTTTTCCCGGAGGGCCTCCTCGGGGGTGAACCATCTCTTTTCGCCCGCGTCAGAGCCTGTGCTTATTTTCCCTTCCGGGGTCCCGTGGAACATCTGGCAGCGGTGCCTGTGCGGCCTCGGATCGTCGCTGTCTCCCTCTTCGATATCCCACTCGAAAACCAGCTTCATCCTTCCGTCGATCTTGATTCCGGGCACCTCCTCCGAAGCCTCCCTCTCGGCTGCCTCCTCGAACGTTTCCCCTTTCTCCACATGGCCTCCGGGAACGGACCACCAGCCCTTGTTGGGCTCGTTAAGGCGCGTTACCAGAAGCACCTTTCCGTTTTTCTCCGCAATGATGCCGACAGTCCAGTGCGTCTCCATGTCACCACTCTTTCAGCTTCTTCTTTATCCTGTCCTCCGGCCTGGCGACTATGACCTTTCCATCCACTCTGACCCACTTACCTGAACTGGGTAGGCGGAAGCTGAAGACGCTCTGCCCTTTGACGAGTCTCTTCTCGCCGCTTTTCGTCTCGATGACGAGCATGTTCCTTGTCTCGTCGATGACCCTTCCTTCCGCGCCCACGGCTGACTTGTCAGCGGAAGAAGCAACCTTCACGGTGAGCCCTATCAGCTCATGCCTTACTATATTTTCAGGCGTTATCATGGTTGTATTTTACCTTGAGACAATAAATTGATTGGTTCCGACTGTTTTCATATTCGGAACTTTCCGAAAAAATAAACTTCATGATATTAAATGGGCAAACGGTCCTTCGATCTTGGAAAGTGACTTGTACTTATCAATGGCAGTGTCAGTCATTCCAAGATCGAACCCATTCTTAATCAGATATTTGTAATCTCCAATCGCTTCGGAAATATCGATTACTTCCTTCGTCATGCCGGCATTGAGTGCCTCTTCACGAGCGGTCTTATATTTACCGGCCTTTTTCAGAAATTCTATTCGCCTGCCGGTCATGCCGGCATCCCTGGCCGCCACAGCGGCATCTTCGTAGTCCGGCGGGGTCCCCCTCTCATCGTAGAGTTCAAGCAGTTTGTCTATGTTCCCGGAGTGTGAAGCGAGATTGATGGCCTTGTAAAATTCAGGGCTGTGTATATTATCCGCGGCAGCTTTATAATATTCAATGGCATCATCATAACGCCCTACTCTTTCAGATGCCTGTCCCATCAGCGCATGTTTTCCTGCCATCCGGAGAATTTTAATGACCTTGTCGTACATACCTCCATTCACTCCCAATCTCATCAGTTCGCTGTATTTTCCCTGCTTCCCGAGGCCTTCGATGGCCTTTTCGATATTGCCGGATTTCTTCGCGACTTCCGTCATCAGTCTATACTTTTCTGCATTCTCTAGAAGTTGAATGGCCTTAGGCGCCCCTCCGGACTTCAGTCCGTATCTCTTCAGTTTCCTGTATTTTTTCTGTCTTGCAAGTCCTTCGATGGCCTTGTCGACCATGCCTGATTCCATTGCAGACTTGGTCATGAGTTCATAGTCTCCAACTTCCTCGCAGATCCGGACTAATTCATCAACTCTCCCTTTTTCACTGGAGACCCGCTGGGCTATATATCCAAGGTCATTTTCCACAAGAATACTAATCAATTCGGGAAACATGTCATTCTTAAGAGCGTAATCTATTGCCCGTTCGGTTTCCTTACCCTTAACAAAACACTCTACTGTTTCTTTATCCAATCCCTTACCCTTAACAACAAGCATAGCCGCTTCTGCTGCACCAGTATAATCTGAGCACTTCCTGTAGCACTCGTATGCTTTGTCGAACATTTTACCTCTTTGATAAGCAAGAGCGGCCTTCCGATAGAGTCTGCCCTTCTCGAAATTTTTGCCCGCAACATCAAAAATCCTCGAATTCTGTGCTATCTTCCCTGCCTTTTTGTAATTCCCCTGAATTTCGTATATCTTCATTGCTTTCTTGGGAAGTTTGGCCTCTTTAGCGACTCTCAGGGCCTTCTCTGTATATCCCGAGTCTACAAGAAAATCTATCGCATTGGAGATGTATTCTTCTGATATTACTATGTCATTCCTTCCCACCAGCCTGGAAACCGCGTTTGCCCTGGCGGTGTCTGTACCGAGTGTGCTTAACAGCATGGTAACATCATTCGTTTCCATAGGTAAGATATGGACATAAGATTTATAAAGGTTTGTTTTTTTGACCACATATGAGTGACAAATATATAGGAAAATATCTTGATATTCAAGAGCGCATCTTTACGGCATTCTCTGGAGTTATCATACTCTATGTTTCTGCCCGGGGGTTCAAAAAGTTTCAGGAGACCGCTATCTTCTCTTCCGGGAAGCCCATCCTGACAAGCATGTCCTTGACTCGCCTGAGGTGGTTGCCCTGCAGCTCGACGGTCTTGTTCTTGTAGGTGCCGCCGCATGCAAGCTTGGTCTTAAGCTCCTTCAGAACGTTCTTGATGTCGACGTCACCGCTTATGCCTTCGATGACGGTGACGGTCTTCCTGTAGCGCTTTTCGATTACCGAGACCCTTATCTTTTCCTCTTCGCGGGCCATGGTCTCGCAGATACACAGATCCTTTGGCAGTCCGCACTTTGGACAAACTCCGCTTTCGCTCATGCACCCTTTTCCTTTTTTATTGTTAAAATCCTGGCGATGGTCCTCTTCATGTCCCTCATCTTGCCAGGCGAAGAAACAGGAGCGCCTATGGCTATGTTAGCCTTTTCCTTGGCGACTTCAAGCCTGAGCTCGTTGGCCCTCTTGTCGAGGTCTTCCCTGCTCAGCTTCCTTGCGTCACGTGATTTTAGTACGGCCATCTAAAAGACACCTTTATTTCTTGGTTTTCGACCTTTTATTGTTTACTTTCTTTCCGGCTTTCTTCTCTTTCACCTTCTCCTTTGGCGCTGATTCCGTGGTTTCCGGATTCTCTTCGGGCTCGCCGGGGGTTTCCTTTTCATCTTCGGAATAATCGAAATCGAGGCTTCCTTCCTCGGTTATCGAGGCGTAGTTGTCATCATGCACGTCAGCCCGCCTTGCCCTTTCAGGCTCTTCCCTCTTCTTCTGTTTGGAAAACTTCTCGCCGGTGATGTCCCTGAACTCCTTCATTATCTTTACCTTTATGCCTATCTTCCCCGGCTTGGTGATTGCCTCCTCGAAACCGTAATCGACAAGCTCCTCCGCCGTGTTTCCGCAGTGCTTTATGTATCCTCCCGTGAACTTGCCCATCCTTCCCTTGCTGCCGCCAAGCTTCCCGCTTATTACGATCTCCGTGCCTATGGCCCCGGCGTCCATCACCTTCTTGAGCGACAGGTTGCCTATCTTCTTGTAGTTGTACCCTCTCTCCAAGGCGCTCTTTATCTGCTTGGCGACTATCTTCGCGTCGAGGTTGGGGTTCTGTACGGACTTGACGTCCAGCTGGGGATTGTCCAGCTCGAACCTGGTCTTGAGAGCCTCGCTCATCCTGTTGATCTTGCTTCCGCTCCTCCCTATGACCCTCCCGGGCTTGTGTGTGTAGATGACTATCTTTATGCCCAATGGCGTGCGTTGGAGCTCGATGTCCGAATAGTCGGTGGACGGGAAGTTCTTCCTTATGAACTCGTTTATGGAAACCTCCCTTATGCTCTGCTTTATGAAGTACGTGTTGAACGACATGATAATCACTTCTGCTGGAGGACCAGCTGCACGTTGGTGACCTTCCTCTGCTGCCTCCTCATCTTGAATCTCCTCGGCCTTATGAACCTGAATCCCTGGTGGGCGGACGCGCTCACTATCAGCCTTTCCGCCTCCAGCCCCTTGGACTCGGCATTGTTCTCCGCGGACTTGAGCAGTTCCAATATTTCACCTGAAGTCTTCGTGTAGTATTTCCCATCGAGGCTCTGCCTCTTCTCCAAGAGCCTTTCGATGAACGCCCTGGCCTTCGGGAGCGGCTTTCCGCTTATCTCCCTGCACACTATCTTGCTGTCCTTGCCTGATATCCTGAGTCCGCTGCCGTATACCTTTACCGTGTTCCTCTTCGGCGGGTTGAGAGCGTATTTCAGCATATGCATCACCTACTTCAGCGGGACGAACTTGGACGACTTCGTCGCGCCGAAGCCCGGCGCCGAGTGCTTGACCTGCTTCCTCGAAAGCGCGTACTCGCCAAGCCTGTGCCCAAGCATGTAATCCCTTATTTCGACCGTGACGAACTCCTTTCCGTTGTAGACGCCAAGCTTCGTGCCCAGCATCTCGGGTATTATGACCATCTCCCTGTTGTGCGTCTTGTGGAACTTCTTGGGGCTCTTCCTTATGTCCTCCAAGAGCTTCTTCTGCGTAGCCGTAAGCCCCCTCTTGAGCGACCTGCGCGCCCTGCTGGTGAGGAGCTGGCTGAACTCTTCTATGCTGAGCTTATCCAGTTCCTCTCCGCTTTTTCCCTTGTACGTGAATTTTGCCATAATAATCAATCCCCGGTCATTATAAATGCTTACCTCTTCTTCCTCCCGGTTCTCCTTGACGCGACCGTGCCGACCTTCCTGCCCGGCGGCGCGTTCCTTGAGACCGTCTTGGGCTTGTTGACGCCGCTGTACGAGCCGCCGAACGGGTGGTCCACGGCGTTCATCGAGTTGGCCGAGGTTATCGGATAAAGCCTTCCTTTCCTGTGCATGGCTATCCACTTCGGGCCGGCCTTGACCCAGGGCTTCTCCCCCCTGCCTGCGCCCGCAGGCACGCCGACGATGGCCCTGCATCTGGCGCTGAGTGTCTTCGTCTTCTTGCTGGGAAACTGCACGACGCAGTTCTTCTCGTCCTTTGAGACTATGATGGCGAACGAGCCTCCCGACCTGCAGAATACCGGCCCGGTGTTGGGGGCGCTCTCTATCGCGAATATGGGCTTCGATTCGGGTATGCCCGAAAGCGGCATGACCACCCCGTCAATGCTGTCGTTAACAGCTATGCCCTCTCTGGCGGGGATGTAACCCCTCGTCCCGTCTTCATACTGGACCAGGGCTACCGGCGTTACCCTTCCCGGGTCCTGCATTATGTCCTTTACGACGCCGCCGGAGTTCCTGTATTCCAGCCTGTACCTGAAGTTGGCCTTCCTGACCCTGTACGTGGAAGTGCCCCTTCCCCTCCTCTGCTGTATGATGCGCTTACCCATTGCCAAAACCTCATGAAAATCAGACCATTCCGAGCCTTGCCGCGATTTCGCTCGCGGGCGTTTCCTCGCTCAGCCTGGCGTAGGCCTTCTTGACTCCGCCGGGCGTGATTTCGGTCTGGACGGAAAGCACCCTGACGTCGAAGAGGGCCTCTATGGCCTCCTTTATGTCCTTTTTCGTGGCGTTTCTCCTGACTATGAAAGTGAGCTTGTTCTCGAATTCGACCATGTTCATGCTCTTCTCCGCGAGATGGGGGTAGACGATGACCTTCCAGGGGTCCTTTCCCGGGACGTTTGCCTTCTTATCTCTGGAACCCTTCTTTACCGTAGAAGCCGTTTTCTCTTCCTTTTTGCTTTCCTTGTGTTCCTTTCTGTCAGTGTCCGCGGCTTTTACGGCGCCCTTCTTCTCTTCCCTGGGCACCTTTTTTGCCATATTATACCTGTTAACCTATTATGTTTATTCCTTATCATTATGGTAGAAGGTATTTATAAGTTTCTGTCACTCTGTCAAGTCGAAAGAACCGTCAGGACCGAGGAATTTTATGTTACGCCAGAGCTGCACGTTTGCCTCTGTCTTGATGGGCCTTCTTTCCCCGCCTTCCGGACCCTTGATTATTGTACTGAGATTGAGCGTCTTCCATATGTCACTGATAATGGGCTTAATCCTTGGGTATTTTACACGGAACGGAAAGTCCACATCTTTGGTGTAACTCCTTTCTTCTGCGGCAAGAAGCCCGCCCCAGCAGTGCCTGCAGAACGCGTCTTCGGGTACCACGTATCTGTACACATCCTCCTTGATTTCTCCGCTGTCCTTCTGGCGGGCCCTCTCCCTGTAATACCTGTCTTCGCAGCCGTCCTTTACTTCAAGCATCAGCCATTCGATGTTATATAAATCCGTAACAGGAAGGACCCTCATGGTTATCGCGTACTTCCTCCCTCCATGATACCTGCTTATTGAAGGGACTGTTATTTCAGCATTCGAACGCTGGTTGTCGAATTCGAACTCATCCCCGAAAATCCTTTTGAATTCCTCGCCTTCCACGATCGCGTGGAACGGCAGGATTTTGTGGGCTTTCTGCTTGGGATCCCACCAGCCGATGCCCCTGTAAGAGTCCTCTACTGTGTAATCATCTGAAGATAAAGCTTTCCTGAAGAGCTTCCTTGGAGTGTAAGCACCCTCCTTTATGTCAGTGAGTGTAGTTCTTCTTTTGGTGATGTCGATCTGCTTAGCGAATCTCATGAAATCCAGTGCCCTTTTGGTCGGTATCTTCTTTCCTTTCACGATGTAGTATCCGTGGGTGTTCCAGAAATAATTCCCGTTATCATATTTGTTACCATCCATGTCAATTTTGTAACTTGGTATTATCAGTCCGTATGTACCATAAGTAGCAGCTTCCGTCAAAGCTTCACATACCTCCCAATTCGTGAGAGCCTTGCACGAGCTGAGGTCTTTGAATCTATTTCTGTAGCGCTTTCTGATATCCGAAACACTGTATTCATTCCATTTCTTGAAATAAATGTCCGAAACTACGGGTATGTCCGCCATGACAAGGAATTAACAGAAAGTTTTTTAAGCGGCGAGCTTGTCCACGGCTTCCGCTGCGGACTTGGTCCAGATGGTGAGCCTTCCAGGAGTGGTTCCCGGCGCGAGCATGCTCACGCTGAGTTCCCCCGGCGTGGTGACGTCGACCCCGGGTATGGCGCCGGCAGCCTTTGAAATGCCCCTGTCTTCAGAAACGACTATGAGCGGGCCCTTCCTTCTTATCTTCCTGCGTCCCCTCATCTTTCCGATTCCTGCCCTCATCTTGCTCTCCGAACATCTCCTGAGCTCTTCCTCGAGGCCGAGTGCCTTCAGCGTCCCGAGGACGTCCTTGTTCTTCTTCATCTCCTGGAACTTGTCGTCCAGGACGAGCGGCACGTGCTTGAGGTCGTCGACCATGTGGCCCCTCTTCTCCACCAGCTCCCTGTCCGCGGTCCCGGATATGGCGGAAAGCAGCGCGCTGAGCCTCTCCTTCTTGTTGACCTTCATGGTCCAGTTCTTCTCAGTCTTAGGAGGATGGGCCTTCCTTCCCTTCACTACGCCGGGTATCGTCCTGGCTCTCCAGTGAAGGAACCCCCCGCCGGTTATCCTCTTCATCCTGGACATCTCGCGGTTCATCATGCTCCCGCGGATGCCGCGCCTTCCCTTGTAGAGCGCTGAAGTGCGCTGACCGGCAAGGATGTCGGAGCCGTACGGCTGCCTGGCATTGGTCCTCTCTGCGAGAACCGCCCTCTTTATCATGTCCGTCCTGAGAGGCTTCACGAAAGCCTTCCCCAGATTGACTTCTCCCTTCTTCGTGCCGTCAATGCCGTAAACCGGTGCCTTCATCACAATCACTTGAAATTATATCGTGGGCTTGATATTTAAAAGCTTTTGGAGATTATGGCAAAAACTAGATCTGTCCGGCGTAGCTCACGCCATTCCTGAATACCTGGAGTCCTGCTCCCTCTTCCTTGAGTCCCTCGCGTGTCCATCTCGGATGCTGGGTGCCGTCTATGTATGCCTCCGGATGGGGCATAAGTCCGAAGATGGTGCCTGTCGGGTCGCATATGCCCGCTATGTCGTCGACAGAGCCGTTGGGGTTCCATGGATATTCAGCAGGCTTCGGGGAGCCGTCCTCTTTTGTGTACTGGAGGGCAACGAGGTCCTCGTCGTATATTTTTTCAAGTATGCCGTCATCCATGGGTATGAACTTCCCTTCGCCGTGCCTCACCGGCAGGTAAAGCTCGTTGATTCCCTTCGTCCATACGCATTTGCTTTCGGGCACCCTAAGGTATACCCATCTGTCTTCAAATCTCCCTGAATCGTTCCTGTAGAGCGTGACTTTTTGCGTCTCGTAATCGCCGTCCAGCCCGGGAAGGAGCCCGAGCTTGACAAGCATCTGGAATCCGTTGCATATGCCTATTATGGGCCTTCCGTATTCCCTGAACTCCTGCAGGTCGTCCTTCATCCTGGACTTGAGCGCAGTGGCCATTATCCTTCCCGCGGATATCGCGTTACCGTGAAGGAACCCGCCGGGGAACGCCAGTATGTCGTAGTCCTTCAGTTTCACCTCGTTTTCCATGACGCTCTTGATGAGCGCTTCCCTGGGTTCCGCGCCCGCCCTCTGGAAGGCTTCGGCCGTCTCCTTGTTGCAGTTTATCCCGCTTCCGTAAAGCAAAAGGGCTTTTGGCTTTCTCATGTCATCACCTTCTGGCATAGGTGCCCTTCCAGGCGCCCTTCAGTCCTCCTGTGTCTTCATTCATGATAACGGAGCCGTCAAGTCCCGTTATTTTCATGTAGTTCCCGTCAGTGACCTGACCTATCCTCCTATAGGGGCTGTGCAGGCCCATGACTTTCCTGTAGGCTTTCTGCAGGGTCCCGTCGCCGAAGGCCTTTCTGAAGGCCCTTTCATTTTTGACGCCTGGGCTTGAGAAATAGTCCTTCAGTGTTCTCATTTCATCAAGGTTAAGAGCAAGATGTCTGTCTTCGCTGATGTAGACCAGCCAGTCGTCATTGTTAGCTATTTTAAGCGTTTCCTTGTCTGAAGCCGCTCGCTTATCGTTTATTTCCTTCACTTTCTTCTGAAGAGCCCTGCCCGAAAGGTTGAGGTCTACGTACTCGACCTTGGGCTCGTGGGGTATGCTGACCTTCGGTGGGGGGAGGTAGCTTTTTTCACCGAAATCCCCGGCCCTGGTTATCCTCACGCTTTGTATTGACTCGTTGTAAAGCATGTCGCTCGATATCCTTTTCACGTCGGACTCGGAAAGTTCGCCGCTGAGATAGAAAAGCCTTGACGTGTACACGTTGGCGTCACTTCTGAGAAGCATGGAGATGCCCTCCGACGAGGCCTCCCCGACGGTGTCCTTGACGCCCGGCTTGTATCCGACCTGCACTACCCAGTCGCCGGCGCCTCCGGAAAAAACGGGCCTGTCGACGGCGAAGCTCTCGACGATCGGGTCGGAGAAAAGTTCCTTCCCAGTATGTCAAGCTTCCTGTCGATGTGACCGTCATCCAGCGTGTATACGTTCACGGTCTTTACGGAATTCACGTTGGTTATCCCGAGGTCCTCATGTATCCTTTTCCTGGTTGCCTCACCTGCCGCGTCTGTAAAATCAGGTTTTGTCGTGACTTCTATCCTATGAGGCATCTATATTATTGTCAGGAAAATTTTTAACCTTAACTATCAGTCGAGTCTGAATCCGTGATAAGTCAGTGGGTTGCCTCTGTAGAAAAGCTGTCCGTCCGTGAGAGAAAGGTCGCCGCTTGCTGTCATTTCCATTACCTTCACATAAGCGGGCCCGTCGCCTTCAACCTTCATCTTTTCCTGCAGATTGTCCGCGTAATCCCTGACAGGCCTGAAGTTTCTGTTTTTTATCCATCTCTGGACTTTTTCATCAATCATGAAAGGCTTTGACTGAACGACTATCGGTCCCTCATCAAAAATTTCCGTCGCTATATGGACAGTTGATCTTGTTTTGTCCTCTCCTGATATTATGGCATCATATACTGCGTCTTCGCCTTTGTATTTTGGTCTGAGATTGTTTTTCTTTGCAAGACCAATGGCATGTGCCCAGTCAAGCTGACCTGCATAAAGCCTTTTAACGTCCCTCCCTGAAAGTATGGACAGGTCAGCAGGATGCACGTTAAGTGCCCTTCCGGTGTATTCTCCTTTCTCCGAACCCTGCTCTATTACTGGATATGTGAGTATTCTCATGAAACCCGACATCGCTATTAAATCCGGGCTGAATTCACTTATAGTTTCAAGGACTTCCTCGTACATAGGTTTTGCGGATTCAACATCAAATGATTTGAAATTCAGTGGATGATATATGACCGGAATCTTATTGTCGGTGAAAAGCTTTTTCCCGCTGGGGTCTTCCTTGTTTGTGACGCCGACAACCACATCGTAGAGCTTCCCATAATTGGGGTCGTCAAGCATGGCTTTGAATGAACTTGCCCCGCCGGAGAAGAAGACTGCCACTTTCATCGGCTTACCGTCTTTTGGCATGTATATACCCTGCAGAAAATCACCCTGACAAATAATTGACGGAAAGAAATTAAAGCTCAAGCGGTTTTTTAACTTAACCCGGACAATTATTTATCATGGGCCATACATGGAAGACCCGCGAGGAGACCTTCCACGGCTCCAAGTGGGGGTACGCCGTGGTCGCGCTGGTCATCGGAATAATACTCTTCCTCATGTGGACGATATTCGCAGCGCTCAAGGGCTATCCGTTCATAGAATTCCTGCCTCCGAGTACAGCCGTATTCTTCGGGATGATGTTCCTTTTCTATGCACTCTTAGGGGGGAGTGTGGTAATAACGGGGGGGAAGACATGGACTCTGTCACTGGTAGGGAATCCCTTCGTGATTGCGATATTCACCGTGCTCGGTGCATCGATGCTTCTGGTGCTGTTGGGCGGTTCGGCCATGATAATCGCCGTAGCCGCAGTTCTGCTCATGATAATTCTGTTCATTTTCGCATGGAGAGGCATCATAATAATAGCTGCAAGCGGACTGGCTACTCTTGTTTTCATAGTCTCCATAGTTGTCTACATATCAATAATAGTCATGCTCGGATACACTATACCGACGGTGAACGTGATAGTGGCACTTCTCGCCTTCGTGCTTCTCCTGATATTCGTACCCTTTGCTATATTCATTATAGACCTGTTCTCATACGAGCACGAGTAGAAATCAGTCAAACAGACAGGCGCATACCCCTGTATCATTATCACAACTACATTGGATGTCACAAGAGCAATGAGTCCCACAGTCGCCGGGACAACCGGACTTGTCTGTGCACTTCTCCCAGTCGCAACCCCACTGTATAACGCAGTCGCAGGTGCAGTCCATGTTGTCGTCGAACATGCTGGTCTTGTAGTCGCCGGAAAGCTTCAGGGCGCGGTAAATATGTGGAGCTATGTACTTGAGGTCTTTGCCGGTGTATTTCTTCTTGAGACGGAAGTCCCCCGGATTCTCAGACGACATAGTTTAATTTTATATATTAGCTTTTTAAACTTTCCCACAGGTGGGATTAGCACTCAAGAACTTCTGCCTTTAGTCTCCTTTTGATTACTTTCCCGTCTTTGAGAAGCTTCTTTATGTAGTACTTGGTTATTTCCCTGTTAACTTTGCACCTAGTTTCGTCAGGTTCGAACATATCTCCTGTTGATGAAAGAACCTTTGCGGGGCAGTCGCCGCAGCAATGCCATTTTAGGAAGCAGCCCTGACACTTCTTGATATTCTGTACCCTTCTTTCCTGAAGCTTCTGTAGTTTTTTTATATCAAAGTCGAACTTCTTGGTCTTCTCGTTGTATTTCCCATAGAAGAACGTCGCTGACCTCGGGTCGCTTGGCGAGCTCACCTCAAAACATGATGTGACGAAGCCATCCGGCGTTGGGCAGAAGCTGTCCCTGCTGGCTCCGCAGAAGCTGTCTGTTATGGTTTCTATCCTGCTTCCTGAATTGTAAATCTCTATTCCATATTTTTCAGCTCTTTCAACGGCCTTTATGAAATTCTTAACAAAAACATTAGGATCAGGTGCTGACCATTTGGTTTTCATGCATCTTCCGCACTCAAAGAGCTGCTCAAAATGAAGTGATTTCAGGTTTGTGTTTTCGTGAAAGAAATCGACCATTTCAGCCATGCGCCTTACGCTGTTGTCTGTTATGGTTGTTCTTACACCATAAGGATAATTGGCCTTTTCGAATTTCCTGATGTTTTTCATTACTATGTCAAAGCTGCCTTTCCCTTCGGGTGTCATCCTCTGGGTATCATGTATATCCTTAGGACCATCCAGTGATATGTTGACCCTGCTAATATTATTTATTATCCAACTCATCTGACTGTCACTCAGAACGGCGTTTGTTGCTAGATGTGTATTAAGTTTTAGGTTCCTTTCCTTCGCTATCTTTTGTGCATATTCAACGGATTTCGTTACTATGTCACATGCGACAGCAGGTTCGCCACCGCCGTGAAAGCTAATTCTGATTTCCTTTTTACCGAGCTTTTCTGCATTTTCAAATACAATGTCTATTGCAGCCTTGGCTACCTCCCATTTTATCTTCTTTGGATTCTCGCCAGCGCCTGCATAGCAGTAAACGCACCTGAGGTTGCAGTCAGAAGTGGGGAATATAGTAACATATGTCGGCTCGAACCTTTCGATCTTTTTGGGCGGAAGGGTTTTTTCCTCGGGACCGTCCACTATCTTGTTCTTGATCAGAAATTCCATGGTTTTCTTCGTTCCGGCGTCTTCCCGTATCTCCTCGCCTCTCTTGATCGCGGCGAGAAGCGAAAGCGTCCCTTCATTGGCCTCAAAAACGAACCTTTGCAGCGGAGAATAGATGAGATATCTCTCCCCGTCGGGTATCACGAACAGCTCCGTGTTTATCATATGTTTCATCTAATCACCGAATCCTAGGAATTTCAGCAAGCCGTTGAACCCGTTCATATCATGAATTTTTCTCACTTCAAGATAAAAATCAGCATATTCGTGATTCCCACTGAAAAGATGGTACCTCAGGATGTTCTGCTCTTCTTCAAAACCGAGTTTTTCAAGAATCATTTCTTCTATGAGCATTGCAAATCCTTCGTATTTCCACTTATTTTCACTTTTGAATTCATTGAACTTTATCCTTATTTTAT
>CAZSYZ010000030.1:0-13828 GCA_964611445.1 uncultured archaeon
TTTATCCATAATTAACAGTTGGGAGGCAACTCCCCTATATGTTTTCTACAGAGCCCACAATAACTACATAGACTGAATCGAAATGATTTTGAGGGCGGATGGGCGCAGCATGGAAAAGAATATAAATACTACATATAATTCTAATTTACCACCTGCTGGGAGGTGCTAGACATGACAGAATTGGTGTCAATAAAAGATATGCCAAAGGAACTGAGAATATTTCTGCTGAAGAAATTGGGATACGATTCCGATGGAAATTTTGTTATGAAGAACGGGGAAATATTCAAAGATAAGTATACAGGAAAATTTGTCACATTGAGTAATATGATTATATTGCCAGGAAGGAGCCCTCCAGTAGTACTTGACAATAATTCGTTAAGCGTTACTTCTTACTTGGAGGAGTACGGAGATGTCCTCTAGTACTAGGGAAATAATAGCAGGTGTCGCAGAAGGCGCAACTACTGCAGGTATAAAATGGACTGAGGAAAGGGTAAAGCTAGGAATCAAGAAGATAATGAACAGGGAATTGGCTTTCATCCAAGATTCCAAAACCATAGATATTGCAAAAGAACAGCGTGGTACCGGGGAATTCGCTTTTTTCAACAGTATATAGAGGACAAGGAACTTCGTATCATTTTTCAATTGGGCTTGACACTGAGAAGGCTGGAAAAGGACGAGGAGTACTTAAAATTGAAAAAATTGAATGATAGAATACGTAATAAATATGACATGAAGGGTTTACACGCTGCTTATTTCGTTCAGAATGGTCTTCTAAACAAGTACATAGGTAATGTTCTGGGACGAGTATCAACCATGGAAAAACTAAAGGCTGAAATAAAAGATTTGCTCGAAAATATCGATGATAAGGTCGCCTTCATTAAAAAAACCGACCGTGTAAATCTAATATCAAGAGCTATAATCACTAGAATTGAAGCGAAGAACCCAAAAACATTCATTATATCTAGTTCCCATAGTGTGGCAATGTCGGTATGTAAAAGCGTCAAAAAAGAAGTAATGTCTAACATTTCTGATTACGAAGATGAATCGTATGAGGCCAAAGAGAAGCAAATCTACTTCATAAATAGAATTGAGTGAAGTCAATTAGTAACTATAAAGAAAATAAGAAAGTAACGACTTTAACTGCATAATCTAACTTTAGTGTAAAGTCCTACACGCTCAATGCGGCGCCTTATGCCCGGACCTCCTTTTTAATTCAACATTCTTTGAATTCCTAATATGGACCTGGAACATCTCAAGGAAAAGCTGGGCGGAAGGCACATGATGCAATCGAACAAAGTAAAATTGATACCAATACAGTATAAAAAAATAGAATATCCTCTCGGAATAAAACCGAACATTCAGGAAATTCCGGGCCATTTCGACACGTCGGGGATAAACCCCCGACTAGGGATTGATTATTCACTTCACACCGAACCCTCTACTGAATCAAGACAGTTCAAAGGAATCCCTGCCAGACTTCATCTTCTAAAACAATCCAAGCCCGGAATACCTCACCTATGGACATCCGATGAATGGAGCGCCGGATTCTTCGACTTCCTGCGGAACCTCGTGAACGGTCACAAACCGCCAAAGATAATAGAGATACACCCCCCGTTCAAATCGGACTACAAAGGTAAGGGCATCGGCGATTTCCTGCGTAGGTACATGATATTCGAAGATAAAGTATCCGGCATGTGGCCGGATGCTATCGTCGCCATCGAAAACCGCACAGGATTCCTTGTGAGTTCTGCAGATGACGTGGCCAATCTGAGCAGCCACATAGAAAATGAAGGCTGCAATCTGAAAATCATGCTTGACATTCCCCAGCTATTGACTGTACATGGGGCGGACATGGCGGAAAGGCTGCTTGAAGTGTTGAGACCGGCAAGAAAGAATATTGTGGGGATTCATCTTCACGGCAAAAAACATTTCGGCAAGCTGGATTCTCTATTTAACGGTGAATCTGAAGCTAAGAAGCTCTTCTTAGGACGACTACATGATTTCCTCGACGACGGGAACGCCAGATATTTCATCCCGGAAGTCAACGATGGTAAAAAGTCTCTGGACTCCATCATCAAGGACATGCGTGACGCAGGCTTCGCTTTCGGTGATATCTGATTACGCCGAAAGCGCCGCCCCTATGGCCGCGCAGTACTCGGCGTCCTTCGGGAATTCCGCCTTCCCGCCCATGAGCTTGACCGTGTACGTTATTTTCTCCTTCACGGTTTTGTTGAGCGCCACGCGCCCGCACATGACCATCGAGTTTTCCTGGCCGACGGTCCTTGCCGCGAAGTATGACATGACCCCTATGGTCTCCCCGACCATCTTCAGCATGCTGTGCGATATCTCTGCCCTGCCCCATCTCCTGCAGGCCTTCCCGAAGTTGGATGCTGTCGCTTTTGCTGGTATCCTGCCTATTCCGGAGCCCACTATGTCCTTCACTGTCAGGTCCATGGAACCGCTGCCTTTCCTAGCCAGCCTCTCGGCGTCGTCAGGGGAGCCGCGGAGCATGAGGCTCGACAGGCCGTATATGGTTCCGCCGCCCACGCCCGTGCCTCCAAGGTGCTTCGGCTCGCCGTCCCTGACGGAGACGAACGCGGTGCCCGTGCCTATGCTCGCAACGAAAATGCTGCTCTTTCCGGAGAGGTATTCTCCCCCCTTTCCTATAGCGTCTATTTCCCCGACCGTCGTGAACGGGACGGGAAAATTCCTCCTGCTGACCTTCCTCGAGCCCCCTCCCGTAAGAACGACACTGCACCCGCCTTTCGCTTTCTTCCCAAGATGCCTGTAGCATTCCACGGCATGCCTGGGCTGGTTCCCTTCGACGGAGCATTTCGCTTTCAGCACCTTCCCGTCGAACAGGACGCCCTGCGTGTTCGTGCCGCCGACGTCAATGCCGATTATCATGCCATCTTCCTCCGGAGCGCGAGCGCCGCCAGAAGAACAATTGCAAATGCCCCGAAAAGCAGCCCGCCTGAAATCGCGGGGTCCGCGCCCGCAACGAACATAGCCTTGTACCCGAGGCCGGCTATGCCCTCGCCGCCCATCACGCCCGCGGCGGTTATGACGCCTGCGGCCGTGAAGAGCTGCACATCCTTCCTGTCAGTGAACCAGCGGACAAGGCCTCCTATCGCCAGGAGCAGCCCGAGGACCATGCCGAGGAAAAGGCCTATCCCGAAGACCATGGGAATTACGGGAGCCCTCCTCCTTGTCAGGGTCTCAAGAACGACCCAGACGAAAGCGATGACGAACCCCGTGCAGAATGCCCACGGATGGGTGAAGCCGAATATGGACCCCGCTACCATCTGCGCCTGCGGGGCGGGCATGGCTGCCGTGAAGAAATCAGAACCGTAAGCATCAACAATCATGCTGAGCACGAAAGGTGCCAGGAGACCGGCCACGATGACCGCGATAAGGTCGACCTTTATGATATCCTTGGCACGCGTCCCGAGTATCTTTGCGGACTTGTAGTCATGCCCTATGTCACCGGCGACCGCCGATGCTATGGAGACGAAAGCCACTATGAGGAAGGCCGAGAGGTAATCCAGCTGCAGCCCGGCCAGCCCGAAAAACCCGAGCGCCAGCAGGCCTATTATGATTCCGAACTGCTCCAGGGGGTCTATGTCGGTCTCGCCGGTCATCATGGCGGCAACGCTCACCATGACCCATACCCCGAGGACTGCTATGAGAGCACCGGCCGGATGTATGCCTACGAGCGAAAGCACGACAAACGCCATAAGCGAAAATACGGGGGTCGACTTCGTGTACCAAGGACCTTTCAAACGGAACATGGGCATGAATATCTTCCCGGACCTCGGGATGACATATGCCGCGAAGAATCCTATGCCGGCGCCCATGACCACCCCCATTCCGGCGTTCTGCATTATGCCCGCGCCTATCTCGGGCGCAGCGAAGCCTGTCGCGGCCATGACAGGAATCAGTACCATCCAGCCGATAAACGAGCCCCCGAACCATGAGTTGATGGAGGCCTTCGGTCCCAGCAAATATCCAATGCCCACGGCCAGCGGCATGGGGTACAGTGCCAGGGTAAGGCCGATTTCCGGGGCGATCGCAAATCCCCAGCCCGCAGGGAAATACAGTTCACGGAGCAGAACGAAAATGCCCGTCAGCGAGAGCGCAATGGCAAGAAGGAAGGTGCTCTTCCCCATCTGGGCCTCGGCCCTGATTACCTCGGCGCCAGCGGTGCCGCTCGGATAAGGAAGGTTCTCCTCGTCAACGAAGACCCTTCTCACGGGAACGGACAGCAGGACCCCGAGGACCCCGGCGGTCACGCACACTGCAGCCAGCGAGAACGCGCTGGGCATAGACACGCTCACGCCCTGCGTCTGCAGGTAAAGGATTCCAGGGATGGTGAAGACGACGCCCGATGCCAGGAGCCCCCCGATGGTGCCGCCGGCCTGGGCGACGTTCATCTCGTGCCTGTTCGTCTTCCCGGAAACCCTCGAAAAAAGCTGCAGGAGCGCCCCGGCGGCCACGGCGCTGAATATTATGGGCCACGGGAGCGCTCCCATCCTTAGAGCGATGTAGCTGGACACCACCAGCAGGAACACCGTAAGCACAATCGCTATGGCCACGGACCTGACAGTGAAGCCGGAATCGCCTGTCTCCTCGGGATGCATCAAATCACCATTCAAATAAACTATTCACGACAATGCAACCTTAAAAATGTTGGGTAAACTACTCGTTGATATGTGGTTCATCCCTTCGACTTTGCCCACACGTACTCGAAAAACTCCTTGTAGTATTCATAGTTCTTCTTCGACTTTATGACGAAGGCCGTAGGCTTTTCCCCCCAGACAACGGTTGTAACGTGACCTCTGAATATGAAAGCACCCACAGGAATCTCCTGCTTGGTGAATCTTATGTTCATCCCCACATGCCTGTGTTTTTTCTCTATCAGCTTCCTAAATCTTTCGTGCGAAATCAAGCGGACTTTTATCCTCTTGCCCTCCCTGAACCTGTGGAAAGTCCTGAAGAACCTGACTGTGCGCATATCCTCCAGTTCTCCCCCAAGCATGAATACCTGATATTCGCCGCCGGAACCGACAACCTCAAGCATGGTGTACAGCGCAGCCTTGAAGCCCTCAAAACCCTCATATACCATTGCCTCCTGCTTGTCCTCTGTAAGCTTCCTCCTCTCCTCTATCTGCGGTATTATGTTCTTTTCCAGCTCTTCCCGCTGCTTCTGAAGTAGTTTCTCCTTGCTGCTCAATATATCCAGGAGATTTTTCGGATCAGACGCCTGAAAGTGCCTGACATTGTTCTTTATCACGAAGCTGACAAGTCCCTTTTCCTTAAGCTTATCGAGGACAGAGTATATCTTCGAGTCCTGAACTCCCGCCCTTTCTATAATCGGGCCAACGCTGCTGCTTTCAAGCTCCAGCAGCGCGAAATACACCTTTATCTCGGAGTTCGTCAACCCTATCTGCTCCAAAACCTCGGTTTCCATAATCAACATTTATCGAGCATGTATTTATTATTACCCCTACCATGGTGGGGGGTCATATTGATATCGCATAAATCCAAGTTGCATTTAGGTGAGGTGAATGTTTGACGGGTTTTCGGATGGTTTTGAAAGCGAGGACTTCTCCGTAGAGATGGGAAGCTTTGAGATGAAGCAGGTCAGGGATTTCGACAGGGTGTTCCGGGTCGGCGATGGAGGAAGCTTCTCGCAGAAGCCGCTCATTCATGAGGGCATCGTGTACGTAGGTTCCATGGACCATCACGTCTACGCGATTGATGCGGTAAATGGTGCCCTCGTATGGAAGTTCAGAGCCGAGGGCGGATTCTTCCTCTCGTCACCTGTAATCAGTGAAGGCATAATCTACATAGGCAGTTACGACCATAACATGTACGCGCTGGACGCAGAGACGGGAAAACTGGCATGGAAATTCAGGACCAGTGACAAGGTCATGGAGTGTGCCTGTATTCATGGCGACAAGATATATTTCGGTTCTAATGACCATAACCTGTACTGCCTGAACAAAGAAACAGGCCGTCTCCTGTGGAAGTTCCGGACGCAGGGTGAGGTCGCCTCGACGCCTTCCGTCCATAATTCCAGGCTTTTGTTCGGTTCTTATGACAGGTTCCTTTACTGTCTGAGCGCGGAAACCGGTATCCTCTTATGGAAGCATGAGACGCAGGGGAATGTTTTCAACAGCCCGCCACTTCTTATCCACGACGGCAGGGTTTACTTCCCTTCTTTTGACAATTACCTGCGGGTGGTGGATGCTGAGACTGGAAGGCTCATATGGAAGTTCCTTACGGGCCAGTACGGCGGCATGGGCTGCAGTCCCGTTCTGTACGGAGGTATTCTATACCAGCACAACAGGGAGGGAACCATACACGCCCTCACCATGGACGGAAGGAAGCTCTGGACATTCAGAATAAACCATACGATGGGAAATCCCGTGGTCCATGAGGGCAGGATATACGTCGGATGCGGTGATCACAATCTCCGTTGCATAAGCCTCGACGGCAGGGAACTCTGGAAGTTCCCGGCACAGGACGAGGTCTGGTGGAGTCCGGCCGTGTGTGAGGGAAAGGTCTACTTCACTTCGATGGACTGTAACTTATACTGCGTCGACGTAAACACGCAGAATCTTATGTGGAAGTTCCGTAGTCGGGGCTCACCTTCGCAGTGGCCCCCTCCGTTCGACACCCATGAACTGAGCGTTCCCATACATGATGAAGAGAAACCCCAAGAGAGAAAGAAGTCGTATGACCTCAACGTCACGGGCGAAGAGGAAGAATTCAATGCTGCATACAAGTCCCGCATAACATATCAGGTCTCAACCCAGTACGCATCGAGGGGGAAGTACCAGAAGGATTCGGACGAGGAAGAGTTTTAAGCCTTTCCCCTGTATTTATGAATATGGCCGACTTCGACAATCTGGACGATTTTTCGGTGGAACTAGGGAACTTCGACGTAAAGCAGGTCAAGAAGTTCGACCGCATGTGGAGGACCGAGCAGGGAGGGAGCGTGAGCTCGGGGGTGGTCTATTACAACGGGCTTATCTACTTCGGTTGCGCCAACTACAACATCTACTGCGTAAGGCCGGAGAACGGAGAGCTGGTATGGAAGTTCAAGACCGAGGGCTGCATGGTGGAGTCAAGGGTTACCATCCATGACGGGGTGCTGTACATGGGGACATATGACCGGAACATGTACGCCCTCAATGCGGACACGGGCAAGCTCATCTGGAAGTACACGACCAACGACAAGATAGCTTCGACTGCAACATACAGCGATGGTATGATTTATTTCGGCGGGAAGGACCAGTACGTATATGCGCTGGACGCGAGTAACGGCAGCCTGGTATGGAAGTACAGGACCTACGACTGCATGATAACCGAGCCTCTCGTCGTGGGCGACAAGGTTCTCGTCGGATGCTATGACCATTTCGCCTACTGCCTGGACAAGAAGACGGGACGCCTTATCTGGAGGTTCGAGACGCAGGGCGAGATACACAACACCAACGCGTTCGCGCACAAGGACGGGATAGTATACTTCGGCTCCTTCGACAACTATCTGCGCGCCGTTGACATAGAGACGGGCAGGCTCATCTGGAAGGCAAAGGCCGGCAACTACGGAATAGGCGTGTCACCGGTCATAGACAAGGACATTATACTACAGGCCACGAGGGACGGGATGCTCTTCGCCTTCGACATGAACGGGAGATTGCTGTGGAAGTACGTAGGCAGCGACGAGGACGTCATGGGGATACCGTGCGTCCACAACGGCCTCATATACATTGGCTCCGTGGGCGACTGGTGCATGCACTGCTTCACGCCTGATGGGAAAGAGCTGTGGAGGTTCAAAGCCGAGATGTTCGTCTACGAGTGGTCCGTGATGCTGGGCAACCACCTCCTATTCCCTTCATGGGACTGCAACGTCTACTGCATAGACATCAGGACGAGGCAGGTCGTATGGAAGTTCAGGTGCGCCGGCTCACCCGCCTATGTGCCGCCTCCCTACGAGGCCTTCGAGTTCCAGACCACGGTATCGGAAAAGGAGTTCAGGGAGGAAAGAAGGAAGGACTACAGCTTCGAGTTCCGGGAAGAGGAGGACAACACGAGCGAGTACAAGTCGGACATCACGTACCAGATGGGCACTACTTACAGGGAGAAGGGCAAGTATCAGGTCGACTCCAGGGAAGAAGAGTTTTAAAACTTGCAACCTTCTTTAAGAACATGGACGACATCGGCGGCGGCTTCGACGACTTCTCAGTGGAGATGGGGGATTACGAAGTCAAGAAGACGAGCAAGTTCGACAGGATGTGGAAAATAGGTCCTGGAGGCAGCATCGCCCAGATACCGCTGATACACGACGGCATCATATACTTCGGTTCATGCAACCACAACGTCTATGCCGTCGATGCCATGACGGGGGCGCTGCTATGGAAGTTCAGGACAGAGGACATGGTTTTCGCATCCTCCCCTCGTTACCTTAAAGGACGGATATACTTCGGCTCCTACGACCATTTCTTTTACGCACTTGACGCAAAGAAAGGAGAACTCGTGTGGAAGTTCCGGACCGAGGGTGAGATAAATGTAATCCCGTGGATATGGGAAGGTAAGGTGTACTTCGCGTCCAAGGACCAGAACGTCTACTGCTTGGACGCGGAGACCGGCAGGCTGGTATGGAAGTTCTTTACCCAGGACCAGATCAATGCATGCCCAACTGTGAGTGATGGGAGGCTTTTCATAGGGTCATTCGACCATAATGTATACTGCCTCGATGCCCGTACCGGTGAACTTGTATGGAAGTTCAGGACGCAGGGGGAAATACACACGCAGAATCCGCTGCTTGTTCACGACAATGTCTTGTACGTCACCTCATTCGATAATTACCTGTACGCCATTGCAACTGACACGGGGAAAATGCTATGGAAATTCCGCACTGGCATTTACGGCAATACAGCTTCTCCTTTCTTTTACAAGAACGCTCTTTATCTCAATTCAAGGGACGGGTACCTTTTCGCAATCGGGCTTGACGGGAAGATGATTTGGAAGATCACCAAGACCACGATGTTCAGCATACCATGCGTTTTCGAGGACAACGTATACGTAGGTGGCGACGACTTAATATTGCACTGCTATAACCTTGACGGAAGCGAGAAGTGGAATTTCAAAACCCAGGGAATGGTATGGATGCAGACCGTGTTCCTTGGAAGGACTGCATGTTTCAGCAGCTGGGACTGCAACGTATATGCGGTGAACATCGATACGCACGAACTCCTGTGGAAATTCAGGGCTTCCGGCAGCCCGTCAGAAATATCGCCGCCGCACGAGGTATTCGAGTTTGTGATGAAGGTACAGGAAAGCGAAATGCGGGAAGAGGGGAGAAAAAGATACGACTTTGAGATGAAGGATGATGATGAAGAAGGCACGAGCGCATACAAGTCCAGGATAACGTACCAGGTCTCGACTCAGTACTCCGCCAAGGGCAAGTATCAGGTGGACGAGAAGACCGAAGGTTTCTAGGGAACCCTTTTTGGAAAAGCGTTCACGGAAAAGAACCCTTTTCTGCCCTAGACAAGAAAAAGCGTTCACGGAAAATGGGCAGCAGGCTTGCGTACTTTAACCTTTTTGAGCAAGCTATACGCTCAAAAACGTTAGCGAAAAATAAGCTTCCGCACAGCCGCGTACTTTCCGGGGAGCGCTTTAGGCCGTTTACTTGGCCTAAAGGGTTCATGGACGGAGCCACTCGATTTCATAGTATTCGAACTTCGCGCCGGGAAGCCTTATCTTGTTGAGCGCGTAGTATGTTATGGCTGTTTCCCTGTCCGTTATCGAGAGTATGAGATTGAGGTTCATGGCCTCGGATTTCGCCAGGAGGGACGCGAGCTCGACGCCGCCTATGTGCTCCTCCTCGCTCACGGCCGCCAGCAGATACCTGGGCTTGTCGCCGGGCGGAGCCTCCCTCACCCAGTCCTTCCCCTTCTTCTTCCTCCTGTAGGCAGCGAAATCAGCCGGATAATCAACGTAATCCTTCTTCGTGAGCTTCGGCATGCCCAGTATGAAGGTTTTCTTCACGCCGTGCGCGACCCTGACGGCCCTGGCCCACTCCGAAATGAGCAGCTTCTCCTCCTTCGGGAAGATGTGAAGCACGTGCTTGGAGTGTATCCATTTGCCTCCATCAGATTCCTTTAGGGGTGACGCCCCCGGGAAGTATATCCTGAAATGCGTGCCGAACTTGAAGCCCGTCTTCACGATGTATCCGTTGAGCCTCCAGTCCTCGTAGGCCTGGTACATGGTCTTTGCGAATTCCCTTCTTTCGGACATCTCATTCATGACTTTGTCGGCCGTGGTAATCCTGCCCCTCACCGCGTCAAAGACCTTCAGGCCGAAGTGCCTGGAAAGCAGCACAATCTCGAAGAAGTTGAGCTTTAGTATGCTGCCCCTTTCCTGCTTGTAGACGCCCACCTGGCCCAGCCACCAGTCAGCGAAAAGCCCGGCGCTGGCCTGCTGGTCCTCGAGGACGCCCATGGCGGACGTCGGATCCCAAGTCACCCTGACTTCCAGCTTTTCCATCTCCATCTTCCTCGACGGGTACTTCTTGACTTGGCTCTCCCTCTTCATCCCCTTCGTGTCCTTGTCCGCCCTCTTTATTATGAGCCCGCGGTCTCTCCAGTCCCTGTAGGCATTGTACTTTATCATCAGCCGCGGGTCCTTCGCCGCGTACTCTGCGATTATGCCCTCGAATCCCATGAAACCTTCCCTGCACTTGACCCTCCCATTCTGGAGGTCTATTATGTAGAGCGCTTCCTCCGGGGTCAGCCAGAGCCTGTCCTTGATCTGCTCGCCGAAAGAGTTATTCCTCAGCCTGTCAGCGTCCTCCCTCTCTGCCCACAGCCCCTTCTTCGGGTCGAAGTTTATCTCGATCATTCAGCCACCGAACTGCTTCGTTATCACGTCCAGCTTTTCGCCTTTCTGTCCGAGCGTGTATATCATCACACCGTCTGTATGTTGTCCGGCAAGGTTTATAAGCTGTTCCACGTAGCGGGGGGACGTCGGATAGTCACCGCTCCACGGCGTCGCGTATATCCCGAGCACCACGGTCTTGTCGAATCTCTCCCTGAGCTTCTCCAGCTGGAAAAGGAGGACCACGGATTCGTCCGATTCCCCTGCCGGGAAGTTGGTGTAGTAGAACTGCACGCCGTCGAATTGTCTGGCCCTTTCCCCGAAAGACGGCGACATCACGTTCGCGTAATACACCACGGGGATGAATTTGAGGCCCGGGTTGACGTCCTTTGCGGCGGACGTTACGGACTCGATGTACGCATCGGTGAAATAGTAATCGACAAGGACGTTGTCTATGCTCCATGCCTTCAGGTTTCCGTGCTCAAGCGACATCCGGCCTATCTCCCTCGCGATGCCTTCATAGTCGGTGTACCTGATGTCATACCTCCTGTCCTCGGGCAGTTCCGACGGCGGCAGTATTGTGACCCACACGTCAATCCCCATGGATTCCGCCTCCGGGAGGAATTGCTTCAGGGAACCGAGGTCCGTGTCCTGGTCGCTTACGAGGAAATTGTATGTATTGGCATTGGTCCCGGAAAGCATTGACACAAGGCGGGGGACATCCACGCTCCCGTTGGTCCTCGGCACGGCGTCGTAGTACCCCTTCACGAACCGCTTCCCGCCCAGGCTGCTCATGGAAGCGGCAATGACGATTGACAGAACAGCAACTATTATCAGGACCGTGAATACTCTTCTCATACTTTAAAATACGCCCCGTTAAATTAAATTAGGCGTTTTTATGGCAGACCTGAAGATTTACACCGACGGCGGCTCGAGGGGCAATCCCGGCCCCGCCGCGTTCGCGCTGCTCATCTATGACCCGAAGGGAAAGCTCCTTGAAAGCCACAGCGAGTACATAGGCGAGACCACGAACAACGTGGCGGAATACAGGGGAATTCTCAAGGCCCTGAAGATGGCGAGGAAGCACGGCTCGGGCGAAGTCCTCTGCATAATGGACAGCGAGCTGGCCGCGATGCAGCTCAGCGGAAAATACAAGATAAAGAAGCCGCATCTGATGGAACTTTTCGGGCTGGTCAAAAAGGAAGAGAGGCATTTTAGGTCGGTGACCTATGCCCATGTCAGGAGGGATGACAGGCGCATAAGCCTGGCGGACCGCATGCTCAACCGGACGCTGGACAGGGTGACCGGTAAATGAACATGAAGGATTTTCTTAAGGAGAAGTTCAACGAAGAGGAACTGAAGCTCGTTCCGAGGGCATTCGACGTCGTCGGCGACGTTGCGGTAATAGAGATACCTGAAGGGCTGGAGAAGCGCAAGAAGGACATAGCCCGGGCACTAGTGAAGGTGAACGCCAACGTAAAGACCGTATGCAACAAGAAGGGCGAGCGCTCAGGGGATTACAGGCTCAACGACATCGAGGTCATCCTAGGCAGTAAAACGGAAACCGAGCACAGGGAGCAGGGCTGCAGGTTCCGGGTCGACGTCAGGAAGGCCTACTTCTCGGTCCGGGAATCGACCGAAAGGCAGAGGATAGGGAAGATGATAAGGCCCGGCGAGGACGTGCTCGTGATGTTCAGCGGTGTCTGTCCTTCACCGATAATCTATGCGAAGATGCAGCCCAGGATTGGCAGGGCATATGGGGTCGAGCTCAACCCGGCGGCGCACAAATACGCAGAGGAGAACGTCCGCATAAACCGCGTCCAGACGAAGGTGGTGCCGCTGTGTGGAGACGTCAGGGAAGTGTGCCCCAGGCTCGGAATGAAATTCGACAGGATAACCATGCCGCTTCCCAGGGGCGCGCACGAATTCCTTGACGTGGCTTTAGGCGCCGCGAAAAAAGGGGGCATAATCCATTTCTACCACTATGACAGGGACGAATCTCTTTACGACAAGTCGCTGGAATATGTAAAGAATGCGGCCAAAAAAGCAAAAAAGAAAGTGAAAATCCTTGACAAGCGAAGGGTTCTTCCCTACGGGCCGAGGACATGGAAGATATGCGTGGAGTTCAGGGTTTTATCATAAATGTTGACGGTTTATAGTTTTCACAGAAGCCGGTAGTCGAAGGGCTTCGCTCTTGAGATGGGATCCGTCATGTAGGCTTCCGCCTGCGGGTTCTCCGGATAAAGGTCGCCCATTATTTCCTTCAGGCTGTAATCTCTCATGCTCAGGTCCAGCTTTCTTGAGGAGGAGAACCAATTCCTTGGCTTCAGGTCTACCAGCTCGCCATCCTCGTAGACGTCCACCTTGAGGACGCAGTCGCCGTGATGCTCATTCCCGTCCGAATAATAGCTGGGATTCAGGACCTTTTTTACCCTTATGGACCTTTTCGCGATGCGGTAGATTTCACCTTTCTCTCTTGTCTCCTGTAGGATGGGGTCCAGGTAGACCGTGTCCGCGGCTTCCTGCGCAATCTTTTCGTATTCGGTTCCAGGCAGATTATGCGCGATTTCGCTGTATATGCCCAGCCCCTTCCTGTAATATTCGGATGCCCTTTTCCAGTCGCGGATGCTCGAGTAAAAGTCACCATCTTCTATGCATCCTTCCGCCTGCCTGAGGCGCGTCATCGCGTAGTCAGACACCTCCATTGTATCGGGGACCGGCGCGTAGTCTGTTTTTACCGGTATGGTCTCCGGGCTGCCCCCGGCGAGCGCGGCTATGATTCTGCCTCCAAGCGCTATCTTCACAGCCCAAGAAACGGGAAATGTAAGAAGCCACCATGCGTGCTTCTTCTTCAGTTTCATTATACCCACCTCGGACATTTCCGAAAAACATGCGGTTATGATTATGCATGAAGATTTATATAGAAACCTATGCTACGGAG
>CAZSYZ010000031.1:0-13660 GCA_964611445.1 uncultured archaeon
AGTTGGTCACAGCGAAGAAGCCCAGGACGACCGAAACTATGGTCTTTATGGCCCTGTTCCTGAAAATCCCGGAGGTCTCCATGCCTCCGTACACGACCGCGACCACCAGGAGAAAGGGGAGCAGCGTGTCCATGTAAACGAAATCAAGCGGTATTCCAAGCATTTATTCACCTCACTTTGCGGCCTTTGGCAGGTCTCCTACCGACGTGACCTTCATCTTTTTCATCAGTTCGTGGTACCTTTTCAGCAGCCTGTCGTATTCCTTTCCGACCTGAAGGCCGCCGACAGCCGTGAACTCAAAGAGCTGCCTCAGCTGCGCGTATATCCTGCCGCTAACCTCTCCTATCTCCTTGTCTTGGGGACTCATCTTGCTCAGCAGCTCGAGGTCGGCCTCTATGGCCTTCACTAGCGCATGCTCCTGGCCGCTAGCCCTCGCCCACACCCTCTTCGCAAGCTTCCCGCCGAATCCACCGGAGTCTCCCCCAGCAGTCCTTCCCTGGGCGCCGATGCCTCCTCTCAGGCCATAAAGGATCATCCAGAAGAATCCCAATATAATCAGCCCGAAGTACCACAGCTTGCCCAGTTGCATGAACATGTAATACCATCCTTGCAGTATTATCAGGGCGAACACAGCCATGGCCAGGAGTATCCTCAGCCCCTTGTGCTGCGAAAAAAGCTTGTTGGAAAGCAGGTAGACGAAGACTATTATGAAGACTATCGGGAAGAAAACGAGATAGAAAAGCCCCTCGACTGGCTGGTAGGCGAACCTGTTGAACTCCTGCATGCACTGGCTGTTGCCGTAGCAGAGGAATTGCTGTATCAGCTCCAAAATGCCGGCCATGTTAAACTATTGGTGAAAATAAACTTATATGTGTAAATATGGATTAATGTCCTTTACAAACTTATTCTATCAGTCCTTCTGGTAGAACCATCCCTTGTTTTTTCTTTTTCTGCGGAGGAAGCGGGTCGAAGACTCCCTCAAAGGCGCTGAATGCCAGGTCCATGTTTTCATAAATAGGATTTAAAATATCATTTTCCATTGTTTTTATGAAAGGCATAGTCGCAAGGAAAAGAGGATAAAGAGGCGCTATTGCCCCGCCTGATGCCCTCTGAATTTTCTTTGCCAAGTCTAGCTGTGTGTTTATAATCGGGTCTAAAACTATTGTCTTTTTTCCTGCAGTCTTCTGGTCGGCACGTATAAGAGTCTTCTTTGCCAGACCGAATAAAGGTTCGAGTAGATAATAAGCCGTACCCACTCCCCAATACTTGTTGGCAAGTCCAATATCATATTCCGTCGGATCAAGAACCTTGAGAATGTTTTCTGTTCTTGGAACATTGGCGACAAACCACTCAATTCCGGAAGCATCCGTTCCTATAGATTTGGCCTTCTCCCTGTAGTAGTCAAAGGCTATGTCAAGTGCCTCCCTGTGCGCAAAGGTTCTCTCCTCTATGAAATCGGCGTAAGAACGGAGGTCACCCTCATGATATGGAAAAACACCGCCAGTTATGGCTGCAGAACCTCCGTATTTCTCGAAAGTGGGATTGAAAAGCTGGAGCTCTTCCCTTATCGGAATTATTTCTCCTCCGATGCCACCTTGGGCGGTTTTTTCCGTGTATATGGATTTTGTGTTAGGGTCAAACTTCAGCTGAGACGCTGTACTCAGTTCCTTTCCATACAAATCCGAACCTACATCTTCGCTGTACTGCCTCTTGTGCGTAAACCAGACCCTGCCGTCAGGCGTCTTGAAGCCGATAATCTCGTCGGTTTCTCTGAATATGTTGTTGGACGCGAGATAGTTTGTAATAGTATCTGTCAATGGGTTGGTCTGGGCGTAAGCCATTATTGTATCTTCTACTGACCTAATCGCGCCATTGTATAATGTTTTTAAAAGATCCTGTGTCATGAATCATCACCTTTATGCACTTACCCCTAAGTTTTTTAAGCTGATTTCCTCCGCCTCGAGCTGATAGAGCCTGCTGTTTTTCCTTTCCTCCGCGAAAGGGTCAAGGCCTCTCTGGGCCACGAGGGATATAAGCTCTTCTACATCATTCTCATACTTCTTCACTTTCTGGTCTTTCACCCTCATCTTAACACCTCCTAAGCTACCTCCTTCACAGAGCCGAAAAGCTCATCCATGCACTCGTTTGCCTTTCCCTTGTACTCGCTTATTTTTGGGTCAATGTAATGGTACTTAACTGCTTTCCCGAGCCCGCTTATCAGCGTAGTCACGTCCCCCTTCCAGAGCCTGTCACCGTCTATGTAATCCTTTATTCCGGGGTCCTTGTGGAGTTCTGCGGCGTACTGACTATCATTAAGCCTGTATATCCTCGCATGCTCCCTTCCGTTGAATGGAACAGTCGCACCAAGCTTCTTGATGAAATCAGGAAGATATTTACCGAGCTTCTGGCCGAGCTTGACCTCGCCGTCTATGTCCTTCACTTTACCCATCAGTTCCGCGGATTCCTTTGAAACCCCGCCGAGCGTGTCGAATATCATGCCGCTGTAATCCGTGCTGTCCCTTGACATCTCTTCCAGGGACTCCCCCCTGTTAGGGTTCAGATGGAAGTCGTAAGGTCTCGTGAAGCCTGCACCAGAGAGGTAATTCCTCAGTTCATTCTCGGATCCCACTACGACTGTCTCCGTGTTACCGTCTATCCATGACTGCCTGCCATATCTTCCCATGAACTCGTTCGGCTTTAAAGTCTCTAGTGTCATCATAATCACCTCTAGGCCGCCTCCAAGTAATTCCTTCCCGGATTCAGCTGTATAGTCTTTCCAGTGGCGTTTTCAAAGTCAAGGAAACCCCTGTAAGCCTTCTCTGCCCTTTTCCTTACATACTGGCTCGGATCATTCTCTGCAAGATACTGCGCATAGACCTTGCCTATGTTCTCAATTACGTCTTCGCCTTCTTCTCCTACTATCTCGGGGAATGCGCTGTGGGCCGCCTCGTGGAAGAGCGTTGCATAGTACTGCTCTGGGCTCTCATTCTTGAGGTACTTGTGAACGAAAACCCTTCCCGCGAGGTTTGCGCCGTAAACATACTGCTTGAACTTGCCCGTTATCCTCTGAAGGAAGTTCTGGTCCTTTTCCTCATATTTTCCTGTTATGACTTCCCTGAATGTCCTGTATTTCTCAGGGTCTATTACATCTCCGTCAACCGTGACAGGATAGACATTCTCATCCCTAGCGTAGGCAATCCTCGGGTATCCCTTAAGAACACCGCTCTTCTTTATCAGGCTGCCTATGCCCTCAAGAATATTGACTGCGACCTCACCGGCCCTCGCGCTTGCCTGGACGTGCTCCTTGGTGAAAGTGTCATTATCATAAAGAGAAGCATAGCTGTGTTCAATCCTTCTTCCTTCCCCAATAACTGCATTTCCTGTCACTTTTAACACCTACTTATTTTCTCCCTGTATAGTAGTTAATTTAACTCTTTATAAAGGTATCCATTGGTCGCATGGTAGCGCTTTTATACTAAAAAACGTCCATTTTAGGGCATTTTCGCTCCTTGAGAAAGGCATCCGGGGACTCTGCTGTCACTTGAGGGTCTTAAGGAATTCCTCTTCCGTGAAGTGCATCTTTCCCGGCAGTATGAGAACAGCGGGTGGATCCAGCGGCTTCTTGATGAGGTCCAGGGCCCTCCCGTACAGAATACTGCTTTTTTCAGAACCGAGTCCGGAAGCCGCTATGAAAAGCCTGTCGGAGTCTATGAGCCCCTTCTTCTTCTCCTGCTCTATCCTGAGGAGTATCTCCAGGCCCTCGCCCGTGTCCATGTCTATGTCCAGCAGCAGGAGGGTATGCATGCCAAGCTCCCTGTTCTGCACCGCCGCGTCATAGAAAGAAGTCGGTGAGTAATCCTTTGAGGGCCTCACTATGGTCACTGTCTTCCCGAAGCTGTAGAGGCTCAGTCCCGTCTCGGCAACTGCAGTGAGGATGGATGAGGAATGGATGATGGCGGTTTTGACTCCCTGCTTCTTCGCTTCCATGAGAACGTTCAGGTGCGTGGTCGCTGCCAGAGGGTCCCCGGGCACGAGGACCGCTATGTTCCTCTTCTTTCCCCGTCCCACCAGGCGCTTCACGCCCTCCTCCATGTCCTTTCTCTGGAGAAGCGTTATCTTCTTCCCTATCAATTTCTCAAGCTTCCCGAGGTCGCCAAGCCACCTCGCGGTATACAGTTCAGCATAGACTTCACTGGCCTTTCCGCATGCCTCCAGCCCTTTCAGGGATATGTCCTTCTCGTTTCCAACTCCCAATCCGATGAGGTACAGCATGACTAATGTGCCTAAATTAAGGCTTAAAAAGCTAACTGGGGGTTAAGAATGATTTATGTTTGATGCAACACCACCGCAGGATACTACGGAGCAGGCTGTCCTGAAGAAGCTGAGGCCTGAGATGGATATAGTGGCACCTCTGCCAGACACAACGAAAGCCAAAAGAGACACCATCCATTTTTACGACGCGCTGAAATCCATAAAGGAAAGAGTTACAATAAATCCGGAAATAAGTATTAGTGCGAGGGAGACCGTTAATCCGAGTCTCTACATAGAGTTTGAATCCCCTTATTTTACGATTTCAAACTGGACTGATGCGGGTTTCACCGGCGATTTTAATGAAAGAAGTGACATCAGTAAAATCTACTCAGAGACATTTTTCGAACCGCTTGGAAAGATGGTCATCCATCCAATATCCCAGTATGATGCGATGTCACACGGGGACAATACACTCAGGGCAGGTGTCGCGAGTACGCAACTGCCAATTGGGAAGAGGGGAAAAATAAGGACTGTATACTGCCCCGTCTCCAACAAGAAGAACGATGAAGGAAAGATGGAAAAAGAGGTCATAATTTGGGGGAATGTGGAAATAACCAGCGGGATATCTGCCTATGGTATGCTCAGGAATTTCTCCTATAAAAATGATGACGGAACAACACTTGGTTTTGTTGGTGTAAAACTGTTCAATCCCAAAAAGAATTACTATTTCAAGGTCGAATACAGGGACTTCCCTAAAGAATGCGGAAGAGAAAGGATGCCATTCTGGACATTTGGCCTTACATTCTGATTCACTTGGAAAATATGATTTCCACCACGTCGCCGCTCCTGAGCTCGTGGTCGGCGCCAACCTTCTTCCTGTCGAGGTCCAGGCCGCCTATGAACTTGTCCGCCATGGTGGTGTGGACCTTGGCCGCCAGCTCCTTCATCGTGGTGCCCTTCTTAACCAGATGGACGTCCGGGAGCACGTTGCCTTTGCTGTCCGAAAGCCTGCTTATGCTGGCCACCGGATATACAGGGATGTATTGGAGCATGCCGAAAACAAGCGTATTGAGCACCTTCTGGACGCCAGTCGAGCCCTGCTTCTTCAGCACGTTTTCCCTGATTAAATCCAGGGCCTGACTCTGCCTGCCGCTGAGCTTGTCCGAAACTGTCCTGAAATCGCCGTCTCCGGGCTGGTACTCAATGAGGCCGTGCTCGGCTGCCTCCCTGAGCGCAAGCTCGAAGTCCGCCGACGTGGGTATGACATTCTCATGCCTGACCTTGATTTTCTCGTAATTGGCCTGCGCCCCCGGGAGGTCGATCTTGTTGGCGGCTATTATGATGGGCTTGGATTCCTTCCTGAGTATCGTGGCGAATTCGCGGCTCTTCATGTCGGCCTTGCGAGAGGCGCGCCTGATGTCGTCCTCTCCTATCCCCAGGCCTGAGAGCTTTTCCCCGAGGAGGCGTTCCACGGGTATCTTTTTCATCCTCGCGAGGGATTCCACCTTGTCCAGGTTCTTCCCGATGACGTCGAAAAGCCATTCGTCTATCTCCGTTTCCAGCACGCCTATGTTCTTCTCGGGGTCCCACGGGTCGTCAGCGGTCCTCTGCTTTCCCTCGGAGTCCGTGAGGCCGGAAACGTCCAGGACGTGCACCAATCCGTCGGCCTGCCTCAGATCGTCCAAAAATTTGTTGCCTAGCCCCTTCCCTTCGTGGGCGCCGGGCACCAGACCGGCAACATCCAGAATCCTGACAGGTATCCAGCGTTTCCCGTCGACACACCTGGAGTTCTGCGGGCTGCACCGGACGCCGAGCTTTTTGCACGGGCAGTCCGCGATGACATAGCCGATTGCCAGGTTGGCGTCGATGGTGGTGAATGGGTAGTTCGCTATCTGCACGTCTGCAAGCGTCGCCGCCTTTAGCATGGTCGATTTCCCGCTGTTGGGAAGCCCTACGAATCCAAGAAGCATAGTCTATTCTTTTCAGGGAGATATAAAAATCTAGGAGAGGAGCCACTTCTTCTTCCTGAACTGGAGGTAGACCTCCGTGAGGTACTTCAGCGCGAAGACCTTGGAGATGGCCACGCCCACCATGAGTACGAATCCGCTTATGTAGAGCCACGGCGCTTCAGGATAAAGAAGCAGGCTGGTGATGAAGTCTTCATCGCCGTAATCGCCGAAAACAAGGAACGTCGTCAGAAGCGGTATCGTGAAGACGCTGATGATGAGCGTGGTGAATATGACGCTCAGCGACCACGTGACGAAAACCGCCGCCACCTTGCCCCTGAGGGTCTTCAGGCTGCCAGAAAGGGAGCCGAAGAGGCCCGCGCCGTCAAGCACTATGAAATGGTTTATGAAAACGAACGCTATCGAGACGACAAACGAGAGGAGCGCGCCGGCATAAGGTATCGCCGAGACCGCGAAAGACAGGACAGATACTACTATCAGCGCCAGCAGAAGCGTGTGGAGCTTGCCGCAGGCCACCTGCCAGCTCTTCCTGTATTCGCCCGGCTTCCTTGTCTGATGGATGACCGCGCCCGTGACCCAGATGCTGACCACCATCCATGCGCCGAACACAAGCACGCTCCAGAAAAGCGCGGGCAACGCATCGGGAGGGATCGCGGCGCCGGAATAGAGCATCTCCATAAGCTCGGCGTTGTTAAGTGTTATCACCAGTATCACGAGCAGGGCCGCTATGTCGGAGAAAAGGAACGGAAGGAACCTTTTTGGCGCGACTGAGAACCTGAGCCCCATGTTTATGGACCTTTTCCAGGTAATCTGCTTCAGGGTTCCTAAAGAGTCCCTGGCGCCTTTTTTGCCCATAACATTTCTTTTCGGATGGTTTCTTATAAATTGCTTGAAGAAAATGGAATAACATATTAAAATAATGAAGCAGAGGTTTTGGTATGAAAGCGCCGGTGTGCGAGATTTGCCTGCGGTCGGGGCTGCTGTGCAGGTCGTGCGACGAGAAGGTGAAGAAGGGTATCGTCAGCGACACGGAGGTAAAGGTAGCCGGGCTGCTGCTGAAGCTTTCCGGGGACAGGAAACCCCTGAGGGATGTGACGCTCGTCAGGGTGGCCGAATCCGAGAGCATGGTGGTCATTGTCTGCGGAAGGGGTGACGCCGCCAGATTCATAGGGGCGGGCGGCCAGACCGTCAGGAGGCTTGAGAAGGAGCTGGGGAAGCCTGTCATGATAGCGGAGGAGGCCGGCGACGTGAAGGAGTTCATAGCCAATCTCATGAAGCCTGTGCCCGTCCTGTCCATAAACACCCTTTACAAGAACGGCGAGGAGGCCCTCAAGGTCATCACCGGCAGGGGCCGCGGGCCGCGCATATCAGCGCAGGACCTCAGCGATGTCACCAAGATGCTGTACGGAAAGGAAACCGAGATTGCAGGGGAATGATTATCATGGCAAAAAGGCTGGCAGTGATAGACAGGGAAGTATGCAAACCGGCATCGTGCAACCATCTCTGCAAAAGGGTATGTCCCGTGAACCGGTCGGGCGAAGACTGCATAATCATCAGCAGCGCGGACGACAAGCCCAACATAGACGAGACGCTGTGCATAGGATGCGGGATATGCGTCAACAAGTGCCCGACCAAGGCCATAAGCGTGATAAACCTTCCGGCGGAACTGAAGGAGCCTCCCGTATACAAGTACGGGAAGAACCAGTTCGAACTCTACAGGCTTCCGGTTCCCAGGGAAAGGATGGTCGTCGGGCTGATAGGACAGAACGGCATAGGAAAGTCAACGGCTGTAAAGATACTTTCTTCGAAGCTGAAGCCGAACCTCGGCATGCTCGGAAAGGAAGTCCCCATGGAAGAGATAATGGAGATGTTCAGGGGATCGGAACTGCAGAACTACTTCACCAAACTCCAGAAAAACGGCGTCAGGGTGGCGTACAAGCCGCAGAGCATTGACGAAATACCCAGGATGTGGAAGGGTAAGGTTTCCGGACTCCTGGGTAAAATGGGTAATGAGAAGAGGCTCGGCGAACTGAAGGCAATCCTCAGCATAAGGGGCATGCTTGACAAGGACGTCGGGAGCCTTTCCGGCGGGGAACTGCAGCTGCTGGCCGTGACGGCCACGCTGATGAAGGATGCCGATTTGTACTTCTTCGACGAGCCGAGCTCGTATCTGGACGTAGAGCAGAGGCTGAGGGTCGCAGCCGCCATAAGGCTGCTCTCAAAGGACCGCATGGTAATGGTCGTGGAGCACGACCTTGCAGTCGCGGACTACCTCGCAGACCAGGTCCATATGCTCTACGGCAAGCCCGCCGTCTTCGGAATAATCTCAAAGCCTTACGGAGTCCGCGTAGGCATAAACACGTACCTTGAGGGCTTCATCAGGGAGGAAAACGTGAGGTTCAGGGACGAGAGCATCATATTCAGCAAGACCGCCGCCCAGACCATGAAGACCAAGCACTTCCTTGCGTTCCCGAAGTTCAGGAAGAAGTTCGAAAGTTTCGCGCTGGAGACCGAATCCGGCAACCTGTACAAGGGCGAAATCATAGGGATTCTGGGGCCTAACGCTACGGGAAAGAGCACATTCATAAACATGCTGACCGGGAACGTGAAGCCTGACGAGGGCGAGGCGCCGGGCGAACTCAAGCTGGCCTGCAAGCCGCAGAGGATTCATCTCGAGGACGACGAGAAGGGTCTGAGAGTGAGCCTCTACCTGCAGAAGGAGATGGAGGACAAATCCATGAAGCAGAGGATAGTGCACATGCTCGACCTCGACAGGCTGATGGAGAAGAAGCTCTCGTCCCTGTCCGGCGGGGAGCTCCAGAGCGTCATGATAGCGGCAACCCTAGGCAAGGAATTCGACATCCTGCTTCTTGACGAGCCCACTGCTTTCCTCGATGTCGAGCAGAGGTTGCGCGCCTCCAAGCTCATAAGGGAGATCGTGGAGACAAAGGAGGCTGCCGCTTTCGTAGTGGACCACGACCTGCAGATACTGGACTCCATATCCGACAGGCTCATGATTTTCGAGGGTGAGAGGAGCGTCAGGGGACACGGCCTCGCGCCGACAAATTCAAGGGACGGCATGAACTCATTCCTCAAGAAGATCGGCATAACATTCAGGAGGGACCCGCACACGGGGCGCGCGAGAGCCAACAAGCCCGGCTCCCAGAAGGACGCCGAGCAGAAGGGCAAGGGGCAGTACTATTACGTCGAGTAGGAAGTGGTATTATGCCAGCAACCACTTCCACAGAGGCATATGCTTTGTCCCGTTCTTTGAGTATTCGGTGTTCCTTGTAAGAATCATACGTTTCTTTGTTTTCTTGTATTTCTTTCTGAATTCGTGCAGGGATTCTGTTTCCCTCTCATCAATCCGATCCGTATAAGAGACGTTAATGGCCGTCAAGGTATCATCATTCTCTTTTATGACAAAATCCACTTCACGACCGTTCTTCCAGTAATATACATCATGGCCACGCCTCTTGAGTTCAACAAACACCATGTTCTCCGCCAGTTTTCCTTCGTCTTCTGAAAACTTGAAAGATACAGAGTTTCTCAGACCGTTGTCAATGCAGTAAGCCTTCGGAGCCTGCGTCTTCTGTTCCTTGAGCGAGTAGGAGAAGTGGTCAAGCATGAAAACGAGAAAAGCTTCCATGAAAAAGGAAATATAATCCTTTGCGGTATCGTATGAAAGTCCGAGGGAGTTTCTCATGCTCCTGAGTGAAATCGTTCCTGTGAAGTTTGTCGTAAGGAAGAGTGCCAGGTCTTTTGCTTTCTGCGCGTTCAGGCTGTACCTGTCGACTATGTCTTTGTACAATATGTCATCAAAATACTGCTGAAGCAGCATCTTCTTGAAATCTCTTTCCTTGAAAAAAACCTCTGGGAATCCTCCCCATTTCATGTACTCCCTGAGTGAATTCAACAGGCGTATTTTTGTGCTTTCAGATATCAGGCCGCGTTTTGCCTTCTCTTTCTCTATTTTCACGTTTTTGAATGAAAGGAACTCTCCGAAACTGAGAGGGAAGACTTCAAAGGTGAGGTTTCTCCCCGTGAGAAGCGTGGAATATTCCTTTTTCAGAAGGTATGAGCACGATCCTGAAATGACAAACTTGTCATTGGTCTTCAAATCGTATTTTTTCCTTATCCAGGATTCCCATCCGTCCTTCCTGTGTATTTCGTCGAGAAATATGTACGCCTTCTTTTCAGGGTTAACGTTCTCCCTGTAGCTTACGTATATTTCGTTGAGACTGCTTTCAGAAAGTTTTTTGTCTTCAAGGTTTACAAACAGTATCTGCTCTGGGTCAGTACCCCTTTCAAGAAGCTTTCCTATCATCTGATACATCAGTGTGCTCTTCCCGGATCTCCTCACTCCGGTTATGACCGTTATCTCACGGACATGGACGGAATCTATCAGTTTTCTATAAAGAGGCCTGGCTGTCCCTTCCAAATCCTTTCCTATCTCTTTTCCTTCCCACCACGGATTCCAATCGGTAAGAATATTCATTTCCATGTTACATTATACTGTAACATTTCATATATAAATGTTACGTTCTATCGTAACGTTATAAAATTAGTGGAAACATGCTGCATCTAATCCGGGACTATCGTGAGCTTCGGGAAGACGGAGAAGCTGAAGTACTCATAGCTCGCTATCGTGCCCTTAAACTTTACCAGCATGTCATTCATTATGCCCAGAAGCTCCTCTAGGTCCTTCACTATTATCTCGAACTCGAAATCCGCGCCGCCTATTGAATCGTTTATCTGATATATGTTAGAATGGTTCCTGCAGTATGAAAATATCTCGTTCCTCCTGTCCGTTTTATTGAGGTAGAGGTCCACCCTGTATCCCTGGTATCCGAGCTTCACCTGGTCTATGTCTATCTTGCAGCCTGCTATTATCCTCTTCTCCTTCAGGACCTTTATCCTGTTCGCTATGGTCATGGGGGAGGTCTTGAGCTTGTGCGCAACTTCTGCAGAAGACTGGCGGACGTCGACCCCCCAGGTCTTTATTATCCTCATGTCGAGTTCGTCGACCTTCCCCTCGCTTCCCGTCCCTATGACCTTTTCGACAACCTGCGTTCCCTCCTTCATGAAGAACCTCTTGTTGAAGTTATGTACCGGGGAGTATATCGCAATCTTGTTCTCCTTTACGTTCTCCTTGAAAACGAGAAGGAAACCCTTCCAGATCTTGTGGAATTCCTGTATTTTTTTGATGCCGAGGAAGAACGCGTAATCCCATTTGCCATGCAGTTCCGCTATGGTCCAGACATGTTCCTCCTGCTTCAGGTAATCGACCATCTCGGTTATTCTGGCATCATCGGCATTCTGGAACTTCAGGTACACCCTGAAGGTGAAGTAGCCGAGCTTCGACATGTCGACTATAGCGGTGTAGCCGTTTATGACCTTCTCTTTCTCAAGACGCCTTATGCGGTAGTGCACGAATTCCTTGGATCTACCCACGGCCCTTGAAAGACTCTTCAGCGGAACGCTCGCATCCTTGTCGAGTTCATACAGTATCTTCCTGTCCCATTCGTCAAGAGTGACTGTCATTTTAATTATTTTAGATTTAATGCGATTTAAATAATTTTTGTTAAAAATTGTAGCTTTAATCTTTATAGATAGTAAAACCACCCACTGGTAATAAACAAAAATTGCGATCATCATGGATTACGGGAAAATACCTGAGGTATACCCCGGTAAGTTTCCTCCTGATTTCCGGGAGGGATTCGAGGGGTGGAACTTCACGGAGGAAGATCTGGAGAAGAACCGAGGGAAGGTTCTTACGCTGGATATAGACTTCGGCAACAGCTGCATGCTGAATTGCCCCCACTGCTTCAGAAGGGACGGGAACCTTGACAAACGGCGTGAATCTGAACTCGGTTACGGGGAAATGGTCGACGTGATAAAGCATGCAAAGAAGCTGGGGCTCCGCTCGGTGAAGTTCCTCGGCGCAGGTGAACCTCTGCAGGAAAAAAGGCTGCTGGAATTCCTCTGTTTCCTGAAAAGCCTGGACGTCATCCCCCTGATATTCACCAAAGGGCACATCATAGGGGACGACAAGCTCGCAAGAAGATACCACGGGCATGAAGGAGTCAGGAACGGTCAGGACCTTGCGGAAAGGCTCAAGGAATGCACTACCTCCATACTTCTCGGGTTCAGGTCATTCGACTGTGAAAAAGAAGACAGGATGGTGGGGATTACGGATTACGCAAAGAAGAGGAACAGGGCACTGAAGCTGCTTGTGGATGCCGGGTTCAACCGTTCCAATCCTACCAAAATGGGCCTGATGCCCCTTCCCGTGACAAAGGATAATGTGGGAGAAGTCTTTGAGATATACAAGTATGCACGGAGAAGGAACATGGGGATAATTGTTACGCCGCCCATGGTGAGCGGGAGGTGCTCAAGGGAAAGCTACAGGAAAGATATAGACATTTCTCACGAGCAGAAAGTGGGCCTCTATGCGAAGATATACAAATGGAACATCGAGAAGGGGCTGCAGACGCCGGAACAAATAAGAAAGGAGGGCATTTCTTCGTATGCAGGGACGTTCCCCTGCCAGCAGATCGGATGCGGCATGTATGTCACACTGGACGGTACAGTCCTCCGCTGCCCGGGAGACGACACCACTGTTTTCGGGAACGTGAAGATGTCCTCTGTGAAGGAAATCTGGAAAAAATGCGAGAATTTCAAGAGGGCCGGAACATTCAACTGCGGCTGCCCGCCGAAGGCCGGAAAGACGATTGCCCACGGATTCTACGGGGAAGTCATGGAAAAGATATTTCCAAAAAACGCTTGACGTTTTTCTTATAAATTAATAATAATTTTTAATTATTTTAAATTTATTCCTTATAAAACTATTTTTTATTAAAATTTTTGCTTTCAATTTTTATATATACGTAATACAACTACTTTTCAGTGATAAAATTTGGAGGTGATTGAATGAAAATGAATCATGAACTTTACGGGAGTATAATTGAAGGTCTGAGGGAAAACATTAACGGAGATTACGACAGTAATCTCGCTAAAAAAATATACGATAGCGTACATCCGGAATGGCGTTATAACTCGTTAAAAAAGACTGTCTTAGGTGTAGGTTGCGGAATTTCATTTTTGGGTCTTGTTGGTTTGCCGCTTGCAGTAAATAATACTCTAAATGAAAGTGCGCAAAAATCTACGAACATAATAGAATATGGCATCGATAGTCTGTCAAACGAGTACATTAACAGCGGAGACACGTGCAACTTTATGGACTTCGTGGATGAGGTGAAATCTGTTGTAGAAAATAGTCATAAGAAGGTCAAGGAATCTGTCATAGAGGATTTGACAAATAATGGGCCGCGTAAAATGCCACGTGAATATTGGGAACATAGATAGATGATAAGAGTGAAATTTCAGTGAAGCAATTGGGGGGGGGGGGGGGCCACCCCAATTTTTTATTTTTAATTAAG
>CAZSYZ010000032.1:0-11785 GCA_964611445.1 uncultured archaeon
TTTTTTCAGGGTCAGGACTGGACTTGAAAAGTTCGCCGAAAGTCAAGAGACCGTATTTCCTGTTGTCGTAAATAATCAGGGGGTACGTATCCATGATATTCCTGACAACACTTATGGGCGCTTTTCCATGTTTGGCAAGCTCCTTGTTTTCCTCTTTGATGGTGTCGCTGCTGAAAATGGTGTCTATGGCAAGGTCGTAGTTATCTCCCGAAAGGTATCCCTCGACAGCCCCCTGGTAAATAACCAAGTCGTAGTCTTTCGGCCCGAGTCCCATGTCCTGAAGCTCTTTCCTGGCGATGTTGGGGTAGTAATCGCTGACAGCTACCTTCAGCTTGTCCTTCTTGGATTCGATTCCCTCTCTTCCCAGAACCGCAAGCTTCCCGAGAAGCCCGCCGTATCCAAATTCCTTGGCCTTTTTCTGCAGGCCGGCGCCCATGCCGATATTCCCATTCCCGGCGTAAATCTCGTCCCATGCCACGTCATTGCCGGTCATGCCGAAGTCATATCCTCCCAGTCCGTCATTACCAACGCATCTGGGAACGTCCCTGGAACGCTGGATCCTGAATTTCGCTCTGCCCCCCGGCAAGATACCGACCTGTGTCAGAGGGCCACTGATGTCAATTTCAGCGCCAAGACTCCTCAGGTAGGCCTGGAAGAACGCGCCGAGTTCCCCCTTAGCAACGCCGATGAACGTAATCACCCATATTATTCACCCTCATTCTTTGTTTTACTAGGGTCAGGACCGGGATTTTCAGCACCAGCGTAATTTCCGGAGCGCGCTTTTGGACGTTTACCTGTCCAAAAGGGTGCAGTTGAACCCGGGCCGGGGAATCCACAGTCCCCCATGCTGTCCGCTACACCATCCCGACCAAGGACCAGCAGAACAAGGTTGCTGTCTAGGCTGAAGACTGCTTTTATATCAGAACCCGCCTCCAGGCCGAAATTCCTCTTTATTTCAGCAGGAATCAGTATCCGACCCTTAGAATCCAGCTTCACTTTTCTGGTGAATGTCTTCGTTCTAGAATCAGGGCTAAGCAAGGCTCCAACCGCTTCCCTGCGCGTGAACCCATTCACCCATGTTATTCACCAAGATGATATTATCATCTAACATTTATAAAATTTCCGTGGGAAATGGCCAAAGTCCTGTAAAAGCTGTCCATGTGCAAAAGCGCGTAAAGTAATATAATATAGCTTTGGACTACTCCAAAGTGACAATATATTTAAATATCTTTCTGTCATATTTATATCACTGAAATGGTTACAGCTTACTAGCGGCCAAGAAAACTTTAAAAACCCAAGAGTTAATTAGTAAGCAGTGACAAAACGGAGATAGTATGTTAGGATCGCAGGAAATACTGGACGCATTGAAGAACATAGGCCTCAACCTTTACGAGAGGAAGATATATATCGCTCTTATAGCAAAGGGCGTTGCAACCGCGGGCGAGGTATCTGAGATTGCGAAGGTTCCGAGGTCAAGGTCTTATGATGTTCTCGAATCTCTTGCCGACAAGGGATTCGTCGTCGCGCAGTCCTCAAAGCCCATCAAGTACGTGGCGCTCGCACCAATGGATGCCATCGAGAGGGCAAAGGACCATCTTCACGCGAAGCACACGGAGACCGTTGAGAGGATGGAGAGGATGTCGAAGTCCCCTGTAATGACAGAGCTTGAAAGCATCTACAGCCAGGGATTCACCATGATCCAGCCCGCGGACATAGCAGGCACGCTGAAAGGCAACTTCTCAATCAACCAGCAGATGAAGTCGCTCTTCAAGGGCGCGAAGAACTTCATACACATCATAGCAACGGAAGACAGCGTGTCCGACATGCACTCGAAGCACCTTAACGTTCTCAAGGCAGCGAAGAAAAAGGGCGCGAAGATAAAAATCCTTACAACCGACGTTGAGTCAAAGGCCGCGAAGGCGCTTGCAGCTGTTGCCGAGGTCAAGAAGCTCGAGAAGCCCATGGGAAGGATATTCAACGTTGACGGCGAGCACTTCATGGTTTCACTTACGGACTCCAAAGAGGTCCATCCCACGCAGGACGTGGCATTCTGGGCAGGTTCCAGCCATGTCGCTGGCGGGGTTCTTAACCACCTTTTCGACAGCCTCTGGGACCAGTGAACTTATTTTCTTTCGCAGAAATAGCAGCGAATTAAAGCTATGAAAAACGATATAGGTTTAAACGGGGTGAAAATCACCAGTCTTCCTCTTCCCCGTCATCGCCTGACTCGTCTCCATCTACGTCTTCCTCTTCATCCCAGTATCTCATAATATTACCTCACTATTTCTATCGTTACACCAAATATTTAAATAAATTTCCTCGGGCGCAGTCTCAGGATTCCTTGAGCAGAACCCTGCTTCCGATCTTCCAGTAGCCTATCTCGGTACCTGGCTCGAGCCTGCCCTTCATGTCTGCCGGGATTTCGACATCGAACGTGTTGTACTCCTCCATGTCCATAAGCTGCACGAAATCACCTGAGATGGAGATTACCTGGGCCTTCTTCTTCTCGATTATCGGCACCTGTATGCCCGCGTCGGCCGGCTTCAGAATGCTCCTCTTCCTGTCATCAAATATGCCCACTGCATCCATCCTGGCCTTCGTGGAGCCATGCTTTCCGGGCTTCGAGAGGGAGATGCTTAAAACCTTGCAAGGTTCGTCGTCTATCATGACGTAATGCCCGGGTTTAAGACCCTTCAACGTAGAACTTTTTGTCGCCATACATCTTATTGGCCGGACGGGTTATAAATTTCACTGTTGTTTTCTTTCTGGCGGGGAGATTCCAGCCAACGAATATCCCTGCATTAACAGGCATGCTCTGGCTACAGATTATTTAAATTATAAAGACACTCTAATCATAGGAAGTGAGAGAATGACAGTCAAACCTATAAAGAAGGACGAATGGGCCGTGGTGCTGGATTTCCTCGCGAGGGGGCACTCTGGCATGCAGAGGTCGGAACCCGTAGCCCAGGTAATAGGAGAGAGCTACTTCTCCCTCCTCGAGGTCATAACAAGGGAGAACGCCGCGTTCAAGTCCGAGGATAGGGTTTACATAGGTGAGGGAAAGAGGGCTGATGTCAAGTACATAAGAAAGAGGATAGTCTACGGCGAGCTTACCGCCTCCGCAAAGGAGGAGCTGAACGAGATAGTCGAGAAGATAGTCGTGAAGAACCCGAACACGTTCCTCAATTTCTTCAACAGGTCTGGTCCGGTGACCACAAGGCTTCACCAGCTGGAGCTGCTTCCAGGAATAGGCAAGAGGCATCTGTGGGGCATAATAGGGGAGCGCAAGAAGAAGCCGTTCGAGTCGTTTGAAGAGCTGAAGAAAAGGGTCCCGCTGCTCCCGAATCCGGAGAAGCTGATAGTCAGGAGGATACTGTGCGAACTCGAGGACAAGGACAAGTACAGGATATTCGTGCCGAGGTGGGAGAAGAAATCCGGGTGACATGATGATTGTAAGCGAAATCATGAACAAGGACGTCGAGAAGGCGGGGCCGAAAACGAAGATAATAGAGGCCGCGAGGGTGATGAAGGAAAAGGACATCGACTATCTCCTCGTGGTGGAGGAGACCAAGCTGGTAGGCATAGTCACCGAGGAGGACATAGTCGAGAAGGTCGTCAGCGAGGGCAGGGAAGCGGATTCCGTGACGATAGGGGAAATAATGGTCAGGGACGTGATACACATAGACGCCGGCAGCAGCCTCGAGGACGCCGCGAGGCTCATGACCGAGCACAAGATAAAAAAGCTTCCCGTGGTGGAGAACAAGAAGCTGCTCGGGATAGTCACGGCGCAGGAAATGGTGGCCGCGGAGCCGAAGATGATGGATCATCTCGGTGAGCTGGTCCTTTTCGCGAAGAGGCAGAAGAGAATAGCCGGCTAGCATTACGGTTTTTGACTTAAGTAACGGTTATCTGTTTTTAAAGTTTTGCCTCCAATATTTCTAATCGGGAAGTGGTATGATGTCAGTCTCAATTGCACAGGCTAAGGCGAAAATTGACGGGCTTTACAATGAAACAGTTGTAGATGTGAGCGGATATGCCACTCCCGAGAGCAAGAGTATACTTGCAGAGAACGGGCGCATAGCAAACGCCGCCATAAAGAACAGGCTCATGGAAGAGAGGCTGTACACGGGCGACTTCTCGAATTTCAGGAGATACGTGATTACTGATGTTGACCCTGAGAAGGGGGTAGTGGGCGGCTATACCGACGGCAGCGTTACACACTTCAATTCCTACACCCTTCCCTCGGAAAGGGAAAAATACGGCATATTCAGGGATACAATAAGGGACATCCGGGGAAGGCTGGGACGCTACATATGGGACAAGTTCGGGAATGCCCGCAGTGCGGAGAAATCGAACAGGAGGACTGTGTACCACGAGGAGATACACAATCTCCTGCAGCTGAACCCACTTATCAAGGAAGGCGGGAAGAAGACGGAAGTTCTGTGTGATGTCCTTTACACCAGGCTTAACCAGAGGTACAGGGAAAGCCTTCCGAAGGGTTTGAAGTTCCTTTCACCGCTATTTGCGCATATTAGCTACAAACCCATGGTGGAGGGGATGGCAGAAGTCGGCACGGAGAACACGCTTGAGGGCAAGAGCGCCTATGAGGCAGGCAGGGATTTCGCGGAAAATGCCGTTACCAGTTATGATGTTTTCGGTGCAGCCGGCGGGAAATCGATAGACGAGACAGGAAGCAGGGACGTCTACCATTTCTGCAGCAAGTGTGCCGATAATCCCGTCGGAATGATTGACAAGTATATTGACGGCTTTTACGACTCCATGGGCAGGCTGGGACACACGGATTTCGCACGGCTCAAGCCTGTTCCCATACACGCAAATTAGAATTAAGAGGCAAATTTTGGTGGGTTTTCTCAAGCTATTATTTTTCAAGCGCCAATATATAATATATGTTGATAAGAAAGAAGGCCCTGAAGATACAGGAAAGGCTCGGGATGAAGATAGGGGTAACGTACGGCGTTTCCGCCATCCCGGTGGTGAAGACGGTCGACCAGACGCTGGAAGTGCTCAGGGAGCTGTACAAGGTCGGCTTCAGGGCGCTCGTCCTTCCGCCCGACTTATTCAAGGGCATAAGGGACACGACCGAACTCTACAAGGAATACTACGGGGATCTCCTCAGGATAAAGAACATATCGAAGAAGTTCGGCATAGAGCTTTCGCTGCGCCAGACCAGCTTCGGGGACATGCCCGAAAACAGCCTCCGAATATTCTCCACGGTCGCATCGGTGATGGACTGCAGGCTGTTCACGATACCGCCCACGTTCTATTCAAGGATGCCGCAGGACCAGTCCCTGAGGCTCGTCGTCTACAAGATAAACGAGATCGTGAACGAACTGAGGGTCAAGGTCAAGATAGGAATAGAGACCACGGGAAGGCTCGGGGAGCTGGGGAGCCTGGAAGACGTCATAGAGATATGCAAGAGGACCCATAACACGGAGCCCGTGATAAACTGGGCCCACATACACGCCAGAGGCTCCGGTTTCCTTAAAACGCAGGACGATTTCCGGAGTATTGTGGAAAAGACCAGGCAGAGCCTTGGGCAGCAGTGGCTGAGGGACGCCTACTTCTTCTTTTCTGGAGTGAAGTACGGGCCTTCCGGCGAGATCGGGCACACGTCTTTCGTCAGTTCCGACCTGAGGCTGGACCATCTGATAAGAACCGTTCTATCCTACGGAATGGGCGGCACGATAATCTTCGAGGAACCGGAAAGGGAGAAGAGGATCGTGGACATGCTCGACCAGCTCGGGGACATGGTAAGATGATCATAAGCATTTCCGGCATGCCAGGCTCGGGAAAAAGCACCGTGGCCAAGCTTCTTTCCAGGCGTCTCGGGGTGAAGAGATACTACATGGGCGGCATGAGGCGCGAGATGGCAAGGAAGAAGGGCATGGATATAGAGCAGCTGAATGCTGTCGGGGAGAAGGAGGACTGGACCGACAGGGAGGTCGATGTTTTCCAGAAAGAGCTTGGAAGGAAGGAGGACAACTTCATAATAGAGGGGAGGCTGAGCTTCCTTTTCATACCGCGCTCATTCAAGGTTTTCCTGGACGTGGATTTTCACGTCGGCGCGAGGCGCATCTACGAGGATGTGAAGAGCAATACTGAACGGAACGAGCCGAGGTACAAGACTGTTGAAGAGGCCGAGAAGGCCATAAGAAAGCGCCTGGAAAGCGACCTGAGAAGATACAGGAAGTATTATGGCACAGACGTCCTCGACAGGTCTCATTACGATCTTATCATAGACACCACGAAAATGACGCCGGACGAGGTCGCGGAAAGCATAATGAGAGGGGTCCCGGGGTGCTCCGTGAAATAATTTATTGCGCCGGCTTCAATTATTTAAAGGATGCGCTATGGAAAGGGTAAAGACCGGTGTTCCGGGTTTCGATGACCTCGTTGAAGGCGGCTTCCCGAAGAACTTCTCGGTGCTTCTCTCGGGCTCCCCCGGAACCGGGAAGACCATATTCGGCCTGCAGTTCCTTAACGAGGGCCTGAAGAACGGTGAGAAATGCGCATACATAACATACTCGCAGTCGCCAAAGGACATACTGGACCAGGCCGCCGAGTTCGGATGGGACATGAGGGGACTGCAGTTCCTTGAGCTGAAACCCGAGGAGTTCGAGGAGGCGTTCACCGGCAGGAAGTTCGACAGGATGGTTCTGGATTCGCTGTCATCCATTGCCGTCATGACAAGAAACTCTCTCGGGAGGTTCATATCCAAGTCAAAGGAAATGGGCTGCACTATCATTCTCATCTCCGAGCTTCCGAAGGAAAGCGTATGGCTGAGCAGGGACACGATATCGGAATTCCTTGCCGACGGGGTTGTTCTTCTCAAATCGGTCGAGGCCGCGGGCGAGGTGAAGAACCTCCTGAAGGTCGAGAAGATGAGGTCGACGAAAATAGAAAAGAAGTCGAACATATACGGCATAACGGACAGGGGCTTTGAGGTGAAGAGCTACAAGGTCCGTTAATCACTCCTGTTCCTGCCTTTCCTTCAGTATCTTTCCGACTTCCCTGATGAACTTCCTGACGTATTCCCTCTGCAGAAGTATGTGATGCTTGGGCAGGTCCAGCGTCTTTCCCTCCTGGGTAATGTTCCTCAGCCTCTTCAGCTCCCTGAAAGCAAGGAGGTAATTCTCCGAAATCAAGCCTGTCTTGACAAGTTCCGTCTCGAAGAGCTTCTCTATATCCCTTACCTTCTTTTTCGGCGGGAGTTTCTTGAGGGCCTGGAGGAGCGTTATCGTGGTTTCCTCCATGATGGTGTACGATTTCTCTATTATGTTCTCCCTCTTCATTACCTCTATCCTGACTATGAGCTGCTGCATCCTCTTGACGAACTGCTTCGTCTTCTTTATCCACGCGTCGAGCTCTCCGCCGGGCATCGACTGCTTCTTCCTGTGCTCTACGTCCTTCCTGACGGAAACTATATTTTCTAGCCACTCCGCATACTTCGGCTCAAGTAGCTTGATGCTCACGGTGGCCCTGCGCAGCGCTTCGGCCGCATCCGAAGGCCTCGGCGGGGTTTCCCCCAGGAACATCAGTACGGCCTGGGCGGATTCCATCATTGCGTAATAGCAGTCCTCGACAACCATGTATATCTTGGCGTTCTCCACGCGCTTTATCCTCTTGGGAGCCCTCTCTATGTACTTCTCCACCGCCTCCTTGCTCGGCTTTATCTCGCCCATCTGGAGCAGGCGCTTTATCGGAAGGAACGTGTCCTTGTCATAAACAGGGACCCCCTCGCGTATGAAGTTGAATACTATCGGGTGGCCCAGCCTCACCATATTCCAGAACTCCGTCAAAAGGTAGGGTTGCTGCACGGAAAGCTGGGAGTGGATGTCCTTGGATATCTTCACCATTTCAGCGTCTATCTTGTCCTTCGCCATCGGCGTTATCTTCTGGCGGGTATCGTCTATTATCACAAAAACGTCTATGTCTGACTTCCCCTGCCACTCCTCCCTGGCCGTGGAGCCGAAAAGGACGACGGACCTCACAATCGGACCGTATTTCTTGAGAAGCTCCTTCGTGAACTTCTTCAGTATTTCTATCCTTTCCTTCTTGTCCTTGATTTCCTCTATCTTGTCTTCCTCTTCTTTCTTGTCTTCCTTGAAGTCGTTCTCTATGAAACCGCTGTCATCCCGTATATGCGGCCTGGGCCCGTTGTCAATTTTTTTCCTTGCCATTCCCAATTATTCACCCCAAAGAATAAAAATGATGACCCCCCGCCGTCTCTATCTCAGCTCTTCCTTCTTGAAAATCTCCTTCTTCCCCTTCTTGACGGCCGCCGTGGAGAGAAGTCCCCATTCCTCCTCGGGCACCTCGAAAAGGTCCTTCAGTATGTCAAACCTGTGGTCCATCATTATCTGGCTCTGCCTCCTCTCGTCGAACGCTGTCTTCTCGAGGCCGTAGAACTCAAGGGGCAACTCGTCCGGCGGGACGTCCTTTTCAAGGAACTTAGCCATGAGCTTTAGCGCGTCCACGGACTGCCTGAAGGGGTCGTCACCGCCGCCTCTCTCGAATATGAGGTACAGTGGGCGCTTACTGCCCCTCCCCCCACCGGCCTGCCTGACGAACCAGAGGAGCTGGTATACCTCCGTCTGCCCGAGCTCTATGGGATAATGGGAGTGCAGCGGAGTCGGGTATGTGCAGTGGACCGAATGCACCATCTTCCCGAAATCCGGGTAATTCTTCACCAGCTTCTCCCCTTCTATCCACGGGTCGTATCCCTGGGTGGCGAGGTGCTCGTTGTCTATGGTCATCCAAACCCTATCGGTGTTCAGCACCTTCCGGGTGGTCTTTACGGCGGAGTATATCTGCCTGGGGTGGGAGAGCATGTAACGCCCCGCGTACTTCGGGTCCCTGGCGTCAGGTATCTCTATGGTCACCTGGAGGTTCTCCGCTATCTTCTGGCGTTCCGGGTCGCCCTTCAGTTCCTTATTGATGTAATCGTTATTTATCCAGTCAAGCAGAGACTTGAGATGCCCTTCAAGGAACTTCGCCCCGACAACGGCGTAGAAGAATTCCTTGAACACCCCGTCGTTGTCCCTCTCGGCCTTGTTCCAAGACGTGGTGAGCCAGTCGTCATCGCTGTAGTCTATCTTGTACTTGTCGAGGACGTCCTTGTACACCTCCGCCATCGAGAGCCACTGCGGGTCCTTGGTGAAGAAGAGGTGGTGCGCCATTATCTTGTAGACGTCGACAAGCCTTCCCATGGTGTCTATCCTCCAGCGCCTTTTCTCGTAGGTATCCTTGGCCAGCTTCTTCCTGATGAGTTCGTCCGTGTACTTTTTCCTCAGTGTCGACTCCTCCCTCCCAGACTCCTCCGTGACTTCCTTCATTATCCTTTTGGACTCCTGCTTGTACTTCTCCTCCAGCTCCTGCACCCTTCTCGCATTCTCCTGAGTGGGGTTTCTCTTATATTTCTGAACCGCCTCGTCTATGCCGATTTTAATCCTTGCATTGTCCTGCCTTTCCTGTATCTCAGAACTCTCCCATGCCCTCATGTAGCCGTGCGCCCTCGAGACTGCATCGTAGTATTCCTCCTCCGTGAGTATGTAATTGTCGTACGGGATGTCCCCCAGCGTCCTGAGGTTGTCCACGAACCACTGTCTCAGCCTTTTGTTCTTGTAAAGTATCTCGGAGATGAAATTGCCGGCATGGTCGCACATCGTGATGGTGAGCTTGGTACCGGTGTAAGTCAGGAGCTCCACCCAGAAGTGCAGGCATGCATGGAAGAGCACATACTTGCAGCCGGAATTGACCGCAGACCTCACGGACTTCTCCATGTGGTCCTGGGCGTCCCTCCAGTCCGTCCTCTCCGGCATGCACATCGGGACGGTGAGGCTGCCGTGGAATAGGAAGTCCATGCCCTGGTTCTTCGATATGTTTCTCAGTTCAAGTCCTTCAGTCTCGGTTATCTCGTGCGGCGTGTCCCCCGATATCTCGACGACGTCCGCTCCCCTCGTGAGCGTGTATCCTATCTTCTTGACCGTGCTTGCGAGGCTGACATCATGCGCGATGTAGTAAAGACCTGTGGTTACTCCTACTTTGAAAGGCATAGAACTGCACCTATGGCGGATTTACGCCCGAAAGCTTCCCGAACTGGGTCTTTATGTACTTTATCAGCGGGTCCGTATAACCCGCTCCCATGTATCTCCCGTACATCTTGGAAAGCCTTTCCGCGTTGACTGTCTCGTAAGGACCTATCCTCATGAAATATTTCAGTATTCTCCTTGTCTTGGGCTTGGCGTTGAACCACCATCCATCCACCCTGTCGGTCACCTTTTTCTTTCTTTTCTTGTATCCGGCGTGCCAGCGCTTGAGGAAGAACTTCTTCTTTTCCTCTTCCTCATCGAGCTTGTATCTTTTCTCGACCTCCGCTCTCACCTTGTCTTCCACCTCGCGGACGCCTATGAGCTCCTTTACGTACTTGTTCAGCCACCGCTCCTTCGCCTCTATCTCCAGGAGTATCAGAAGGAGCACGTTCTGTGATATGAGGTAGGGTGTGAGGTCGCAGTTCCAGTCGTCTATCTCCTCCTTTCCTCCCTCCATCTTGAACAGGGGGCTGATTATATGGATGTCGTAGAAGCAGTAGTAGTATCTGTTCAGGTTCAGCCTGGCCTCGGCCTCATAGTGCTCGGCCACACTCCATTTCTTCAGCATGTCGTCCACTATTATTATGTCGTCTTTCGTGAGCACCCTGTCCTTTTCGCTCTTCATCCCCTTTTCCATGAGATCGTCCGCCTCTTTCTTCGTCTTGACGATCTTGATTTCATAGTTCTCCTCTATCTGGGTCTTGTGCCTTTTCACGAAGTCGTCGTACGGCTTTATCTCCCCCTCGACGAATCCGGGCTTGCCGACCTCCTCGGGCGTGAGCGTCTTCCACATGAACACCCTTACCCAGTACATTGAATCGGGCTTGAGCCAGGGCTGTATGGCCATGGTGAAAAGCTTTGACGGCTCTATCTCCATCCTGTCCCTCATCATCTTCAGGCTGGCCACGTACGGCTTCAGCCATTCCCTGTACTCGTCTATGGACTTCCTCCGCGTATCGACGAGCGTCTTCACCCTCGAATACCTGTCCTTTATGTCGGGGAAGAATATGGTCTTCCATTCCTCGTATACCTTGTTCTTGGTCTTGAGGACGACCGCCTCCGCCTCGGGGATGGCAAGTACCTCCTTGACCTTTTTCGTGTTGTCCCTGTCCTTCTTCTCGACGTTGGACACCCTTATGAAATCCGTTATTATGGTGGGCCACCTCTTGGTCATCGATATCATGGAATATCCCTCGCCCGTGTGGGCGTCTATCCTGTCGACGAACAGCGCCCTGAGCACGTGCTCGTCCTTCTGGCCCTCCTTGAAGTAGTCCAGAATCTCCCTGTACTTCCTCTCGTCGTGCTTCAGGAGCTCGTAGTCGGCCACCGCCTGCGCGGCGGACGCGAGACCGCTCTTTATCTGGCCTTCAATCTCCCTCTTCTTGGCCGTTATCCTTCCGTACATCTCCGGATAGGAGGGGGAGACCGCCATGTGCTCCTCGACCTTGTTGAGATTGTAGTGCAGCTTCGGCATGGTGTAGGTGAGCATCATGTAAATGAGGTTACCGTGCCCGTAGGGGGTGGTGGCGTTTATCATCACGTGCTGGTCCTCGGGCTGGGCGCAGATGGCCTCTCCCTCGTGCACTATGCCTTTTTTCTTACTTCCTGTCTTACTTTCTGACCACTTATCGAGCCATTCCAGGGCCAGAAGCTCCGGTTCCGGCATCTTTGAG
>CAZSYZ010000032.1:11795-13536 GCA_964611445.1 uncultured archaeon
TCTACCTCGGTTTCCCCAGCCATATTAGACTATTGGTGGAAAGTAATAAAATTGTTTTCACAAAACGGGTCACCAGAAAATCAGCATTCCGCCTATAATCAGGGCTATGACGCCCAAAAATATGCCTCCCAGGGAAAGGTTCCTCTCCTGATGCGTCAGCGAGCTGGGAAAGAAGAACACGGCGAAAACCCCGAAAATGAGCAGCAGTATTCCGGTACCAAGACCCCAAAATCCAAACATATATTTAATAATCTGATTGCAAATTAATAAAAATAGGGGTTTTGACGATGCCTATACTCGCAAGAATGAAGATGATGATCGAGGAGGAGCTCTATCCTCCCAAGGGAACCGCGAAGGGTTCTCCGCGTTCCATACTCAGCTACGTCGGCCCCAATCCGGTGAAGCTGTATCCCAAGACCAGAGAGGTTGTGAAGGCCGTCTTCAATGCCACGGATTCCGACATGCACGAGGAAATCTATGACTGGGGAAAGGAAGAGAAGGAGAAGTTCCGCGTCAGGTTCTTCCTGCACAGGAACCTCGACAAGTTCACTTACTACCTGATAAGGATAGACGTCAGGGGCGAAGGCACGGAGAAGTCAGGGAAGGGCTCCATCACCATAAGGCCCTTGCTGAGGACCGAATACCCTCAGGACACGCTGTGGCAGAGAACCATATTCTATGAGATGATCAGGGTGTTCTGGCACAGGGCTTTTTATCACAACAAGAGAAGGGAGTATATACTGGAGGGCAGGAACCTTCTTGCCATGCTCCAGCAGCAGCTCGAGGACTACTTCAGAGACTTAAGGGAACAGTATGGGTAAGCTTGTCATAGTGGATGAGTGCCTCGTCCCGAGGAGAGAGACCTGGATATACTACAAGGGCGCCAACCCCATAGGTTTTCTCAAGGACTTCAGAACGACGCTCAGGTTCATGTTCGACGTCTCCACAACGAGGTGCTTCGAAAGAAAGCTGCTCTGGGACTATACGGGCGACCCCATAAGGTTTTACAACGAATGGTTCGTCAGGAAGGAGCTGAGCAGTTACACGAAGATGATAGTGGGGCTCCGGGCGCTGGGTTTCGTCTCCAAGGGCAAGAAGGACGGGGACTTCAGCCTGGAGATTTACGGCGAGTTAAGGCACGAGTTCGAGCCGAGCAACTGGTTCATGAAGTACGTATGGCTGTTCTACAACTACATGTTCTACAACAAGCTCAGGGAAAGGTACACAACTATGTGCAGGGACTACATCGAAAACTTCATGAACTGGTGCAAGGAAAACTACGGCATGAAGACCGTGACCACTCCCGAGGCAGTGATAGAGGAGATGAGGGACGAAGAGATGAACGTGCTCATGAAGAGGACAGGTTTTGGTGCAACCAAGGAAAAATCCGGTGAAAGCCCTGAAGAATCTAAAGAAGGGAAATGAGTTCGCCGTGGGTGGCGTCTGTTTTTATTGAAGTATCCGAAAGATGCGTCCTTGAAACACGGAAACCGTTATCCTCCAATGCTTTCATGATGTCTTCCATCCTCCTGGGAGGCATCTTCCTTGCCTTGAAAAGCCTGTGCAGGTCGTAATAGAAGGGTTCGTCCATTTCCCGGACGGACAATCCAAGCTCCCTTGTCCTGGCGTATCCCCCTTTCATGAGGTCACTGAGCATGCTCCTGCAGAAGCCCGTGTCCTTTATCTTTCCCGCCCACAGCGGGCCCATCAACTGCGTCTTCTTGCCGCAGGACGGACATAC
>CAZSYZ010000033.1:0-12992 GCA_964611445.1 uncultured archaeon
GGACATGGAGGTCAGCCCGGATATGGAGAACATCAAGAAGGGACTGAGATACATAAAGGATAAGAAAAACGAGAATATCAAAGAGGTGCTGGTCACGGGAGGGGACGCGCTCGCGCTCAGCGATGGTACTCTGGACTTCGTACTTGAGAGCCTGGCAGGGACAGACCATGTCGAATCAATACGGATAGCTTCGAGGCTCCCCGTTACCAACCCCTTCGCCGTCAACAGCGGGAAGATGGACATCATATCGAGGTATTCAAAGCACACCACGGGAAACTACGACCTCCCGGACATAGGCCTCGTGACGCATGCCAACTCGGCCGACGAGCTCACGCTTGACATGCAGGACGCCGTGAGCCTCCTGAGGCGCTACGGGCTTGACGTGAGGAACCAGACCGTCCTTCTCAAGGGCGTGAACGACGATTTCGCGGACCTCAGCAAGCTGCTGAAGAATCTCCACTTCATGGGCGTCAGGCCCTATTACCTTTTCCAGTGCCACAAGGTCGAAGGCCTCGCCCCGAAGATAGTTCCGATAAACGAGGGGCAGTATATCACAGCGGAACTCAGGGGGCAGATGGGATCCAGCATACCAAAGTACATGGTCAACATGACCGGGGGCGGAGGCAAGGTCGACCTCACCCCCGAAGGGGACATGGGCATCCCGGACTACAGCTTCAGGCTGTCGAGGAAGATGAGGACATGGGACAACAGGATAGTGGACTACGAAGAGCTCATGAGGGTAAAGGAGAGCGACTATGAGAAGGGCATGGAAATAATGTCAAGGTTCTACGGGGACCCTTCCATAAGGGATTACCATGAGCATGACATGATGGATGATTTCTTCTACAGCGACGGCGGGGACGGGTTCCAGTACGGCAAGGGCGGCTTCAGGGACCTGAAGGTCAGGAACACGTCATCGAAGAAATTCAGGCCTTCCGTCATCGTAGTCGATGACGCCAACCCCGAGAAGGTGCTTTACGTCACCAATGTCGGGGACTACAAGGCAATGGGAAGGAACGAGAAGCTTGGCGCCATGGGTTACAGGCCCAACGGCAGAGAGCTTGGCCATCCCGACCAGATATACGTAACGAATCCAGGCGTCCTCGAGCTGGCGTACAGCGCACTCACCGACTCAGTAGAAGTCCTCTGAAACCTTGTCAAGGACCATCTTCACGTTGCTGAGGACCGGCGCCCCGTGGCCCGGGAAGAGCTTCTCTATCTTCAAACCCTTCAATTTCTCTATGGACTTCTTCATGGCTTCCTCGTCGCCGCCCGGAAGGTCGGTCCTTCCGCGGCCTTCAGCGAACACGGTATCCCCGGAAAATAGTATCCTGTTCTTCTCGTCGTAGAGGCATATCGAACCCGGGCTGTGGCCGGGGGTGTGGACGACCCTGAACCCGCATATCTCGTCGCCGTCCTTCAGCTTCCTCGCGACCTTGTGGGCCTTTATGTCCGCGTCGAAGAAGTCTGCAAAGCTCAGCTCCTGGTCGCCCCTCTCCACTATGCCGGCGTCGGCCTCGTGTATGGCTATCTGCGCGTTGAAGAAGTACCCGTCGCCGCCGACGTGGTCGAAGTGCCCGTGGGTGTTCACGACCCATTCGAACTCGTCGAACTTCCTCCCCATGATCTTCAGGAAGTCCATGAGTCTCGTGAAGTTCAGGCCGGTCCCCGCGTCTATCACGGTCTTGCCGACTACGTATATGTTCGAGTCCGTGTCAGAAAGATGAATCATGGTCACGTCGCCGAATTTCTTTATCATTTTTACCGCCTGATGCCCCTGAAATAAGATTGTCTGTAAAGAATAAATAACTTGGCAGGGAAAAGTATTTAAGCCTTTCGCGTCGCCAGGTTGAAGACCAGTTCCTCGGCGGCTTCCCTTGCCGGTTTCGGGGTTATGACCTCCCAGCCTATGTTGGCCAGCAGGCTGACCGCGATCATCATGTTCCTGTCCACGAGATGACCAACGTTCCCGTAGTCCTGGTGGAGCCTCCTGGCGGCCTTCTTCATCTCCGGGTCGGTGGGGTCCTTGACGTAGGCGGAGTAGACCTTTATGAGCTCTTCCCTGAGCTTAAGCCTGTCGAGTCCCTTCATGGAAAATAATAAGCGTTAGAAGCTTTAAATCGATTGGGGTTTTTCACAAGCGGATAGGAAATTCTATATGAAGTCGAATGTTGACCTATTGGTATAATTCATGTCCAGAATCATTTTGGGTGCTCCGTGAATCCCTTTGAGGCAAGGTTTGCCGTAACATGAATTATCGTTGTGATTTGCAAAAACCAAAAGCGCCTTATAGCCTGAACTGTCCATGCGTTCGACATCGCTTAAATCAAGGCAGTTTTTGTCCCCTCCGAGCTTCTTGTCCTCCCTGCTGATGACGAAAAAGCGGAAGAGATAACGCATGAGTTCCGGCGCGTTATAAGTGTCAAGACTCTCTTCATTGACTTTTATGACGTTGTGGTCGCCGTCTCTTTCGGCTGAAATGTTAAGCATACTTCCTTTAAGTGCGGTAGTTTTTTAAACCTAGCTTACGGGTTTCACTATTACCCTTTAAAAAACTTTATGCGAATGTCTTGTCTATGCCAAAGAGGAAACAAACAGGGAATGGAGTGAGAATAGAGAAACCTGAATGCAGGCGGCTCATAGACGACCTCATGACAAGGCCTGCCGAAACCCCGGAAGAGTTCGACGTGAGGATGGAAAGGGAAGGAAAGTTCCTCGAGATGCAGCGGGAGCTCATTACTCCTTTAGTAGGGCCTGATAAGGCGAAGCCCATAGACGACTATTATGAAGCAGGACTTCCGACGGGACTATTTAGGATGATGTCCGGATTGCCTGCTATTGAGTACTTCTTCATCGAGGACAACGTGCTTGGGAAAGATGTGAGTTCTAGGGTGAACCATTTCAGTCTCAAAACTAAAAAAGAGACCGGAAAATTCGACAACTTTTCCGAGAATCTTTTCATCAAGTACTTCGTGAACTACAACCCGGATGTGCTCATCTCCACTTTCATATACCCGGCTGAGGTGGACGGAACCGGCGCCAACTTCTTCGTCCTTAAAAAGAAGGACCTGCGACCCGGCGAGAGGAGGCAGATACTCCAGAGGGCGGAGGCACTGCTCGATGTCCTGCGGTATTCCGATGAATATTATCATTACAAGAACCGTTACGATCCGTGGGAGGAGCTAATACTGAATATAGAAGGCCTCGCGGCAAGGGCCGGACCGATGGAAAACAAGAAGTACATAAAGACGGGGAAGGTTTCCAACTACGCGGAACCAAACGAGTACCGTGTCGAGAGAGGTTACGTCGCAGAAAACTCCGATGAGAACGTAATACTTACCAATTGTGACGATGTGGAGAAGTTCGCCTACCTGAAGGGGAAAGTTGTAAGGTATCACTTCAAGGGATATAAAGGACTTGGTTTCCCGGTAGGCGACCTCATCGCGGACAAGCTGACCCTGCCGGTCGATGACACGCTCCAGCTGCCGCCGGCGAAGTACTGAGTCAGACACTCTACCTCATCTTCCACTTCACTCCGGTCGGCGAGTCCTCGAGGACAACGCCCATCTCCTTCAGCCTGTCCCTTATCTTGTCGGAACTCTTCCAGTCCTTTGCCTTCCTTGCCCTCTCCCTCTCGATGATGAGGCTCTCTATCTCCGCGCTGAGGTCCTTCCTTTCGACGTCAAGAATCCCCAGGACGCCGTCGAACTTAAGCATGAGCTCCTTCACCATCTTGGCGCCCTTCTTCCCGAGCTTCCCCTTTTCGGACATCACGTTCACTTCCCTGACGAGGTTGAATACCGCGGCCAGCGCCTCGGCAACGTTCAGGTCGTCGTCCATGGCGCTCTCGAACCCCTTCCTGGCCCGGTCGACCGCCTTCTTCATGCCCGCGAATTCCTTTCCATCAGGCTCCTCCAGCATGTCCATGAAGTCGAGCAGCCTGCCGACCGAGGCCTCGGCAGCCTCCAGTCCATTGAGGGTGAAGTTCAGCTTCTGCCTGTAGTGCGTCGCGAGGAGTATGTACCTCACGGCCTTCGGGTTGTAGCCTTTCCCGAGTATGTCCCTCAGCGTGTAAAAATTGCCCAGGGACTTGGACATCTTCCTGCCGTCCACCAGCAGGTGCTCGTTGTGCAGCCAGAAGCGCGCAAACGGCTTTCCGGTCGCCGCCTCGTGCTGGGCTATCTCGTTCTCGTGGTGCGGGAATATGAGGTCCACGCCGCCCGTGTGTACGTCGAACGTCTCCCCCAGGTATTTGGATGACATGGCCGAGCATTCTATGTGCCATCCCGGCCTGCCCTTTCCCAGGCTGGTTTCCCAGAAGACGTCGCCGTCGTCCTTGGTCCATGCCTTCCAGAGCGCGAAGTCCTGCGCCTGGTCCTTCCCGTACTCGTCCTGGCTGACCCTCGCTCCGGCCCTGAGGCCCTTCCTGTCGAGCTTCGCAAGCTTCCCATATTCACTGAACTTGCTGATGTCGAAGTATACGGAGCCGTCATCGCTCCTGTACGCATAGCCCTTTCTGAGGAGCGCGGCTACGGTGTTCACCATCTCCTTTATGTGGTCCGTTGCCTCGGGGTAGGCGAACGCCGGCTTCACGTTGAGCGTCTTCACGTCCTCGAAGAACGCGGCCTTGTACTTCTCCGTGTACTTCCTCAGCGGTACGCCCTCCTTCCTCGACCCCTTTATGGTCTTGTCGTCGACGTCCGTTATGTTCATCACGAGCTTCACCTTGTACCCCCTGTATTCCAAGTACCTCCTCAGCAGGTCTGAGAACACGTACGCGCGGAAGTTGCCTATGTGGGCATAATCATAGATCGTTGGTCCGCATGAGTACATGCGTACCTCCTTCCCCCTGAGCGGCCTTAATGCGTCCTTCCTCTTCGTCATCGTATTGTAGAGCCTCAACATGGTATCACATTTAAATTCTGCTTTTATCTTTTATAACAGCTGAAATAAAACTGTGTTTACCATGTACGATGAAATAGACCTCGACGCGATAGAGTCGAACAAGGACGAGGCGCCCGATTACAGGCCCATGCTTAAGTCTTCGGGAGGACTCGGGGCGCCGGTGGGCGTGGACAGGATGAGGTACCTCGCCACCCTTGAGACCGAGGAGAAGGCGCGCTACGACGAGTTCTCCAAGGCCGCGGAAAAGGAAGGGTTCAGGAAGATAGCGCATATGTTCAAGGAGATGATGACCGAGGAGGAGGGGCACAGCGACGACATAGGCGGGACCAAGACCCTCATGAACCTCAGGACCGCGCTCAAGAGGGAGCAGGACAAGGTGGAGGTCATAAGGAACATGCTGACCGACGCCGAGACGGAGGAGGACCTGAAGACGGCCGGGAAGCTCCGCAGGATGCTCTCGGAGGAGGAGGCGCACGTGAAGATGCTTGAGGGCGCCCTGAAGGACGCCGAGGCCGAAATAAAGAAAAAGTACAAAACCAAGGAAGAGTATTACTGCAGCTACGGCGTATGCGTGCCGAAAGGCGATGATGGAGGTGTCTGAATGGATGAGAAGGGATTCATCAAAGCGGACGAAGTCGACTTCAACGACGAGAAGGCCGTGCTCAGGGCGGCCCTTGCCAACGAGATAAAGGGGAGGGACCTTTACAACCAGTACGCCGCCACGGTGAAAAACGAGATGGCCAAGAAGGTTTTCGTCCATCTGGCGAACGAGGAGCTCGCGCATATAACCGACATCCAGAAGTTCCTCGAATCCGAGAACTACGGCGGCATTGACGTCGAGGAAATGACCGGCGGCAGCTCGCTCGAGGATACGAAGAGCTTCTTCGGGAAGCTGGTGTCGGAACTCAGGGAGCAAGTAAGCCCCAGCGACGACGACAACAGGTCGAGGGACGTGGCCATGCAGCTCGAGAAGAACGGCTACGAATACTACAGGAAGGGGGCCGAAAAAACTGGCAACGAGAAGCTGAAGAAATTCCTCACGTGGCTGATGGAGCAGGAGCAGGCCCACTACATGTTCATCAGGAACGCCTTCGAATACATGAACAACCCCGAGTCCTGGTACGCGGGCGAGGAAGGCTGGCTTCTTGAAGGCTAGGAGGTAATGACATGGGCGGCGGTTGCTGTTGTTGCGGAAGCAAGAAGACCACGGAGAAAAAGAAGAAATAGTCATATTCTCATGCTGATTGGTATGGAAAGGGAGCTGAAGGCAGCCAGGAGTGCTGCCCGGGGGGCAGGCAAGATACTGATGAAGTACTACGGGAAGGTCGGTGCCGAGAAGAAGGCTGACGGCACGCTTGTCACGAAGGCCGATAAGGAGTCGGAGGCTTTCATAAAGAAGAAGCTTTCCGAAGCGTTCCCTCAATATTCCTTCCTCGGGGAAGAGACGGGCCACGATGACAGGAAATCGGAATACACATGGATTGTGGACCCCCTGGATGGGACCACGAACTACAGCATAAAGAACCCTTTCTTCAACGTCTCCATAGCCCTCGTGAAGGGGAACGAGCCCGTTCTAGGCGTGGTATACTGCCCGTTCCAGAAGGAGATGTTCACTGCGGTCAAAGGAGGGGGAGCATACCTCAACGACGCGAGGATATGCGTCTCGCGGCAGAGCGACATGAGAAAGTCCTCCGTGGCTTTCTGCCACGCATGGGGCGACCAGGAAACCATAGACAGAGTCACCCTCGTCTTCCACGGTTTCAAGAGCGTCATAAGCACGTTCAGGCAGATGGGGGCAGCCGCCCTCGAGCTTGCATACGTCGCTGCAGGAAGGATAGAAGCCTTCGTGCACCTGGACCTCAAGCCCTGGGATGTCGCCGCCGGGGTCCTGCTGATAAGGGAAGCAGGAGGGAAGGTCACGGACTTCTCGGACAGGGAGTACACCATGGATTTAAGTGAGCTTGCCGCGACAAACGGGCATGTCCACGCCTCCGTGCTAAAGACGATAAAAAGGTCGCTCGATGCCTAGAGCTTCAGCCACGGGAAGTATCCCCTGAGCCTCTTCTCCTGTTCGCTGGCCCTCGTCGTGGGCTGCGGCGGGGGCAGCTCGAACGCCTGCGATGGCCTGTGCTCCTCCTCCGCCTTCTCCTGGTAAGGCTTCACGTAAAGCTCCCATATCTTCGGGTACATCCTGGCCCTCTGCCTGGACCTGACGGAGAGGTTCAGCAGGGAGCCGGTCTCGAACGAGACGAGCCCCAGGAACCTGTTCAGGTAGTAGTCAAGCATGTTCTGGCACTGGACGTGGTCCTTCATCGAAATCTTCGCAGCCCTTCTGACTATGGTATTGGAGAATGCGGGCCTCTCGGGCGTCGCGTAGAACAGTATGCTGGTGAGCATTATGGCCAGCGGCTCGGTAAGGTCCGTCCTCGAGAAGGGTATCATCTTTTCCCCGTAGTTCCTGTACATTATGCCCTCAAACTCCTTCCTTCTCACGTCCTTGGGCAGCTGCCTGGCAAGGTCCTCGCTCAGCGTCACGGAAAGCGACAGCTTCTTCTGGTCCCTGTTTATGAAACCGCCCATTGCGTACCTGAGCACCCCGGCCTTTGAGAGCACGGAAACCATGTCCTCTGCTTTCGGGAACTGCTCCCCGAGAACGCTCACGGGCACAGAGCCGCCTATCCTGTAGACGATCCACGCGAAGTCCGCGAACTTCGCGGCCTTGCCGGAGACCGAAAGGAGTTCGGGCGCGAAGGCCTTCTCAACAACATCGAGCATGTTCTATTAATGTGGCGTGAAAAATAAAAACTATAACAGATCAACGCCTGAATGTGTTAGCGCCGTATTCCTTAAAGACAGCACTGTTTATTCTGTCCCTGTATCTTATCCAGTCATTGAGCGCGATTTTCGACGTGTAGCTCCCGTCCGGGTTATGTCTGGTATAAAAAACGCGGTACCTTGCTCTCAGGGGCTTTTTGCACTCAACGCCTTCATTCTTTTTCATGCCTTTCCTGAATTCTGTGTCGGCGGCCTTCCCCGCGGCAATGTCGATGTTTTCCTGCGTGGCCGGGACATTTTTGGGCATACTGTAAGTCGTTTCTACGATTATAATCTTGTTCCCTATGCCGTCTATGTTCCGGTAGAACTTGGCCGGCGGCCTGAACGACCCGACGTCCTTATCCATTTCAATGGCATTTTCAGGAAAGTCCTTTGCGAATTCCTCCATTACGGCCGGGTCCGCTCCCGATACGATGCTGTTTATGGCGACGGGCACTGCGTACACGAAACCTTCAAATGGCATGAATAACCAATTAACAGAAAGAAATAAAAGCAGATATCATGCTTTATGATATCTCGCCCCAGCCATCTTATTTTACTTGTATCTTGTTGCTTTGAGTGCACTCATGACAATGTTATTATCCACATATGTGGCATAAGCGCCGCCGAGGAAGGGTGGCTTCTTGAAGGGTAGGGGGGATGACATGCCGGGTTGCTGCTGCTGCGGTCCTGTAAAGAAGGCCGCCAGGAAGAAAAAGAAGAAGTGAGGAAGCCGGAGGGCGGATTTTCATGAAGGGGGAACTAGCCGCAGCACGGCGCGCTGCTCTCGCCGCGGGTGCCGTGCTCATGAAGCACTACGGGAAGGTCGACGCCGAGTACAAGAAGGACGGTTCCGTAGTCACGAAGGCGGACAGGGAATCAGAGGAGCTGATAAAGTCCATGCTTTTTCGCGCCTTCCCGGGCCATTCATTCCTCGGAGAGGAAAGCGGCCTTGACGAGAAGGGCTCGGAGTTCCGGTGGGTCGTCGACCCCCTCGACGGGACGAGCAACTACAGCATGAAGAACCCGTTCTTCAACGTCTCCATAGGCCTCCTGAAGGGAGGCGAACCCGTGCTCGGCGTGGTCTTTTCGCCCGTGCAGAAGGAGCTTTTCAGCGCCGTCCGGGGAAAGGGCGCGTTCATGAACGGGAAGAGGATAATGGTTTCCGGGGAAACGGGCCTTTCGCGCTCGAAGGTTGCCTTCTGCCACGGCAAGGACAAGAGGTCGGTAGAAGTCATATCCGGCGTTTTCCATTCCATGAAGTCCATGAACGACACCTTCAGGCAGCTCGGCTCGGCGGCGCTTGAGCTCGCATACGTTGCCTGCGGCAGGCTGGACGCATTCCTTTCAGCCGGCACCCACCCGTGGGACGTCGCGGCAGGCCTGCTCATCGTCAGGGAGGCCGGCGGCAGGGTGACGGACTTCTCGGGCAAGGAGTACGGCATGTACTCCCCGGACATACTCGCAACGAACGGCAAGGTCCACCGCGAGCTTATGCGCGTGCTCGGCAGGGCCGTCGGGTGAAGGAAGTCAAAAGCCTGGCGGGGCTATGTAAGCACGCTTGATATCGATTTTGTGGTTTCGTGGAGCGCTATTCCAATTTTCATACACGCCTTTTCGACGCAATCTTCCATAAATGTTCGAAATGGCCCCTATACGTTTTTGCGATATCTTTGTTCTTTATCATGACAGCCGTAACCGGAGTTCCCCATGTGACAATTACCACCCTGTCTCCGTAGACTGCTGTATTAGTTGGATTTAATTGCTCTTCTTTAAGATATCTATACGTCGTGGTTGGTGCAATATCCTTTCCAAATAGAAATACACCCGGTTTCTTGATTGTTATGATCCTTTCCTTTATTTTCTTCGCTCTCAGTTCACGGAAGTATTGTTTCATGAAAATGGGAAGTGATTCCTGATACTTCTGGTCATCAATCCCCGTAATCAATACTTCTTCTCCGGTTTTGATTATATCCTTGAGGTAGTATTTCAACCCTTCTTTACCTTTGAAAACTTCAACAAAGGTATCTTCACGCGGAATAATCGCCATAGCTTCAAGTTCCGGGAGAAGTGCGTTTATATCCCTTTCCTGCGTTTCAAAATCGTTCTTTTTGTCCTCAATATACTGCTTTATTTTACTCGGATCTGCCGCATGAAAGTATTTCTTTGAACCTCTGTATACCCATGATGCAAGACCCTTATTCAACAATTGTTCAAGTTTGTCATATACATGGACTCTATATATCCCCGTTCTTTTTCCTATCTCATAAGCAGTGCTCGAACCGGACTTTAGGAGGTCTATGTATATCTTTATCTCGTTATCAGACAGGCCTATCTTACGCAACGCTTCGATGTTCATGCTTAATATTATGTTAACGCATTTAAATATTTTCGTACCATTATGGAACGACAAATCTTTATATATCGTGGTTACTACCATAAAATAGTTAAATATTTGGAGATGCGTAAATGGGTTTTGGAACATTTGTAAACGTTTTGAGAGTGGCAAACGCATTGTCAGGGCAACCTGACACTGTGAGTAACGCTGGGTATGACGCGGTAGATACATTGGATGCAAAAGTGGTCGAGGTAAACACAGGATATAATGCACTTGAGACAGGAATAACGAGTGAACGGGAACTCAAGGCAAGAGCGCTTACAGACGCATCCATTAATGTCGGGAAAGCTGAACTCGGATATTTTGGATTGAACGAAACTGTAGGTGGACTCAAGAATTATTTCGGACTACACAAACCATACCTAGGTTGGAATGACAATGATTTGCAGCTTGTCGGTCTCATAAAAACAAGCTCAAATGGAATCGAAGACGCAAAGGCGGGACTGAGATACAAAATGACCGACAAACTCGGTGTGGATTACGGGTGGATAGACGTCACTTTCGACAATGTAAGTGGTAACGCAATGGTTTTCCTTGGAAAGGAGATAGGTGACAAAACATCTGTGGGGTTATTTGTAGATGCAGAAAAGCCATTCAACGGAAAACCCGAAGTGTATACCGAGCTTCAGTTAAACAGAAAACTCACAAATAAGTTGTCTGGTTATCTGAGGGCTGAGAAGTATGGTATCGGCTTCAAGGACACATACATTGTTGGCGGACTGAGTTTCCAGATAGGCAAGTGAAGCTTACTTTCATGGATTCATAATTTAATCCACGGGAAGTAGCTCCGCAGCTTCCTCTCCTCGTAACTCATCTCGGGCGGCGGGGGCTTCTGCGCGGCGGCCTCGGCATTCGTGCGTTCCTTTTCCACGCACCTCTCCGCCCGCCCCTTCACGTACATCTCCCATATCGCGGGATGGGCCTTCGCCCTCTGCACCGACCTCACCGAGAGGTTGACGAGCGAGCCGGAGTCCATCGATACGAGGCCGAGGAACCGGTGCAGGTAGTAATCGAGCATGTCCTGGCACTCCGAGTGGGTCATGATGCAGGTCCTCGACGCCCTCGTGACGATGGTGTTCGAGAAGACGGGCTTTCCCGGCGTCGCGTAGAATATGACGCTCGTGAGCATCGCCGCGAGCGGCTCCGTGAGAGCGGTCCTGCAGTGGGGGATGAGCCTCTCGCCGAACTCCCTGAACAGCACAGCCTCGAATTCCTTCCTCCTCATCCCGTTCCCCGGGAGCGCCGAGAGGCGCGGGTCGAGCTGCACGGAAAGCGAGAGCTTCCTCTGGTCCCTGTTGATGAACCCCCCGAGCGCGTAGCGCAGCACGCCGGACTTCGAGAGCACCGTCACCAGCTCCTCGGCGTCCGGGAACTGCCCCGAAATGACCTTCACCGGGACGGCCTCGCCTATGCTGGACACCGCCCACGAGAAGTCGGCAAGCCTCCCCGCCCTGTGCGACACCGAAAGGAGCTCAGGCGCAAACGCCCTCTCCACAGTCTGGAGCATGCTCTAATAATGCGGCGTGCAAGATTAAAAGTTGCTGTGTCCGCGCTTCCGGGTCTATCATTCGATGCACTCGGAATCAAGGAGCGGGAGGACTTCCTTTTCTATCTTCTTTTCTGCCCTCAGGAAGTCCGTGAAGTATGCGGTGTTCCCCTGGACGGATACCCTGGGCCTAGTGTCCCTCGTTATCCCGTGCTCTGCCAACTTGCTCCTCAGCACGTTCTCGGCGTACTCCATCTTTTCGAGCTGGCTTCCCCCGGTCCCTTCGGGCAGCTCGAGCGCTATGCCCGTGTTCCCTATGGCGTCCCGGACGGCGTAAATCCTTCCGCCGTCGCCGGAGTACGCATTGCGCCCGGCGAAAAGCCCATAGCCGAAGAGCAGGGTCGTGTAGACGAAGTTCCTGAAGCTCATACACATGTCTTGGCAGAAAGAAATAAAAATGGCCAAGCTTACGCTATCTCGCCCCAGCCATCTTATTTTACTTGTATCTTGTTGCTTTGAGTGCACTCATGACAATGTTATTATCCACATATGTGGCATAAGCGCCGTCGAAATCTTTCATTTCCCCAAGCCCAGACGGCAGCACGTATCTTGCCTTTCCGTCCTTTGCCTTCTTGTCCATCGAAGTCACTTCGATGATTGCCTCGTCAGATATACCCCGGGGAATATCTGTCGGGAGTCCCGCGTTCTCAAGAACCCTTTGTTGTGCGCCCAGCGAAGTTGAATCAAGATAGCCAAGAGAGTTAGCAATCCTTCCAGCTACCATCATGCCAATGGCTACGGCTTCGCCATGCGTTAATTTGTAACCGGAAAGCTTCTCTATCGCATGCCCTGCGGTGTGACCGTAGTTCAGTATCCTTCTGATGCCTTTCTCGTGAGGGTCCTGCTCAACCACGTTCCCCTTGATTTCACAGTTCTTTTTTGCGATGTCCAACATGTAGTTAGGAAGTCTATCCAATATTTCTTCATAATACAAATCAAGAAAGTAGAAGAAATCGTGGTTCTGAATGACACCATGCTTTATGGTTTCCGCAAGCCCGCCCCTGAAATCCTTATCTGAGAGTGTCTTTAGAGTCGAGACATCGATATAGACCTTCTCCGGTTGCTTGAACGCGCCGACGAGATTCTTCCCGTATTCGGTGTCGACGGCGGTCTTTCCACCTATCGAGGAGTCTGCCTGCGCAAGCACAGTCGTCGGAATCTGTATGTAGGGAATACCCCTGTTGAATATCGCGGCCATGAATCCTGCCATATCGCCGGTGACCCCACCGCCTAGCGCAAGGATTGCAGAATCCCTTCCGTATTTCGATTTCGACATCTCTCCCATGATTTCCATACAGGTTCCGATGTTCTTGCTCTGCTCTCCTGCCT
>CAZSYZ010000034.1:0-12631 GCA_964611445.1 uncultured archaeon
GGTTCCTCAGCTGGACCGGTTTCTTCTTCGGGACCTGCTGCGCTTTCCTCGGGAACGGTCGCGTTTGCTTCCTTGACGGTTTCTGTTTCCTGAGGCGTCGTATCTTCTCCCGCTGATTCGTCCGTTGCTGTCAGTTCCGGCTCTTCCTCGGGCGTTTCAGGTGAAACCTCTTCGGGAAGCATCCCTTCAGGGGTTGGCTCCTCCTGAGGTATTTCCTCTTCGAGCGTTTCTTCCTGCTCCCCCGGGATTTCGCCTTCTCCGGTAACCAGGCCTGTTATCGGCGGGGCAGCCGGCAATACTTTACTGCTGTCCATTTCAAGTACGGTCCGCTCCCTGCCGCCCGCCGCAAGTACTATCTTCACGCTTCCGTTCCCGCGCATTCTTCCACTGACCCTGACGGACTTTACCAGTCCTTCCAGTTCCAGCGGAAGCTCGTGGGGAGAGCCGGAGGCGGTGTAATTCTTCATCACCTGTATCTCTCCGGTCGCAGGGACCTCGGCCGGGAAAAGCGTGAAGCCCGTGAATGACGAGGCCATGAACAAAAGGGAAACGACAAGAAGCAGCACTACGGCAGCGTTGAAAAGGATGTATCCTCCGGATGCCCTTCTTCTGTAAGGCTTCATGTACGTACCCTCGAAAGGAAATTTTTATCGCGAAAGTGTTCAGTAGGTTAGCGTCGCGACGACTAACTGATTATTTATTACCGCGGTTAATTATTTGGAGTTATGTTTTAAAAGGGTAGCTCCCTTTCACAAAAAGGGGGGTTTCCGGTGCGTTCAGCCAAGCTTTATTATGACGTTGCCGCCGCTGCTGTGGATGGTGAGGTTGCTGCCGCCCGTGGTGTTTATCACGGAGTAATCGCTGTTCGGGTCGAACGTTATGCCCTCGCTGCTTTCCGAGACCTCGAAGACCTGCGAAGGGGAGTTCGTCCCTATGGCGACCCTGTTGTTAGTGCCGTTAACGAAAAGCATGTTTGTCTCACCAACGCTTGAAACCCTGAAATCCGCGTCGTTCGCGTCCGCGTTTATGTAGAAGTGTCTGCCAGCCGAGCCGGAATTTATTGTGAGTGTGGCGTCGAGCGTGAGCGTATCCGCGAGCTCCGTGAAGTTGAGGGCGTCAGTCCCTATCTTGACCGGGGCGATGCTGTAGTCCGTGATGTTGCCTCCTCCGAGTGTCGTGTCATAAGTGAGGCTGCCGAAGTCGAGCTGGCCGCCGTTTATGTCGAAGAATGATCCCTCTATCTCATTGGAGCCTGCGGTGAGCTTGCCCGTGAGCGTGAAAGCCGCTATGCTGGTCGGGTTGAGTGTGTCGAGTGTCATGTTGCCTATGCTGAAGATGTTGCCGCTGCTGTAGGCCGTCATGCCGCTGCCTATGAGAAGTGCGTCCGAAACCGTCATGTTGCCTCCCACCGTCTGCATCTCCGACGACGTGTTCAGAAAATATGAAGCAGTGTACGACCCGAGATACTCTGACCGGTTGCTCCTGAAAGTGGTTCCCACGTCGGTCATGTTCAGCCTTGGTGACATCTCCCCGTCATCGTTCACGTTGACCCCCAGGTAATAGTTCTGGTCGAAATCGAGGTCAACGTTGTCAAGTATAGCCGTGTAAATCCCGTTTTCGTCGACCGTTAGGTATGTGAAGTTCTTCTCGTAAAGGCTTGTGCCGCCCGTGAAGGAGCTGTATATGTTGAAGGAGAAGTTGTAGTCTCCCGAAAGCACAGTGTTCGAGATGTCCCTCAGCTGGCCCTGGATGGTTATGCTGTCGAAGGTCGCTGAGGCCGTGGCAACAATCATTATTGATGCGACGAGCACTGTCAGAAGAACTACGGGGGCAAGCCTGGATGAGGTCTTCCCGTTGCACTCCTTCCTCTGGAAAGGGAAGATGCTGCACAATAATCTCAGAAGGGCGTTTCCCTCCCCGTTTTTCCTCCCCACGTATATGTTCTTCACGTTGCCGTTCTCGTCGCGTATACTTTTGTATAAGTATGGTCCGTAAATCTTCCCGTTTTTCCGGATATACCTTTCGTAAGCCATAGAACCCGCTGAACCTGACAGTTAATTAATTGTTTGGCTTCGAAAGGATAAAAATGTATTGGGCGCGAATAAGGCTGTCTGTAATGTAAAAGCCTCTAATGCTGGCGGTTTCATTTCCCAGGGCTCCGCTTTACCAAAGCTGTCAGATGAGTCTTATACCGTTCTTGATTATCTCTTTTACGAGGGGGTCCTTCCTGTTTCTATAGAAAAGGTCTTTCTCGAAAAAGTGCAGCTCTATCTTCTTGCCGTAGGTTTTTTCAATTTTCTCGCTGCGCCTCTGAGTATTTTTCTTTCCAAAACCTCTTGTGGTCAGAACCGCTACATCTATATCTGAATTTTCTGTATGTATAAGCTTCGAATAGGAGCCGAAAAGATACGCCTGTATATCCCTGGAGGCGGAGATAACTGAAACCAGGTCGACAAGTATCAGGTAAACTGTGAACGGAAGCTCCTTCATTCTCTTCCGCTCCCCCGAGATAGCCCCCAGGATGATTTTCGCTTCAGCGCATTCGAAATCGATTGAATAGAGGCTCTTCTCCTTCTTCAGGATACCTGATGACAGTAGTGTGCAGAGGGCCTTGTCAAGAGGCACGTTGTTGAGTCTTGTCATTTCCTTTATTTCACCCCTGTTAAGCCTCGAACCCGGGGAGAGTGAGAATAGGCTCAGTATCTTGTACGCGTTCTGGGTGAATATCTGACCTATCATTGTCAAGCACCAACCAGTTTTTTCATTCTCTCCAGATATGGAATGACGACATCGTGCAGAAACTCTCTTGACCTCTTTCTGTATTCAGTTTTCATGAATTCCGTGCCGGTATAATACTGAACCTTCACTCTTTCATTCTTTGCTTCTGCCAAATCGTTAGCTATATAGATGAACTCCTTGCGGCCTCTTTCCATGAGATTCAGAAGCGAACGGTTCCTGACGACCTCCCTCAGAACTTTTATTGTAGTGGAATGGACCTCCGCGTCTATTTTGAGCCTGAATTTCTTCGCCAGCAGCAATTTCGTGATGTCGTGCATCGCATAGTAGCCTGAGATTATGCTCCACCTGGGAAAACTTTCAATTACAGTTTTGCAGTGCTGCAGATTGTCTCTAAAGGACCTATCAAAGAAATTTACATACCTCTGGATTTCCATCTCGTTTATTCTACTTACCTTGCCTTCATTCATCAATGTCTCTATTTTTACCATTTATTTGGTATTTGGTATTTGGTATTTAAATAGTTTACCATTTATTTGGTATTTTTAATACCATTTTAATATTCAAGCCAAGCTGTTCAAAGTTTTCAATCTTCCACTCTGGGTGCCAGGATGAACTTCAGGCTTATCTTGTCGACTTCTGTGAAACCGAGCCTCATCGGATAGTCCGTCCCGAACTCGAGCAGGACGTTGTCAGAAAGCTTGGCCGCCTTTATCATCTTCTTCAGGTATTCGAGCGGGTACCTCGCCCTTATGGCGTCCGCCGCCTCCATGTTGATGAGCCCGTCCTCGCCCTTTTTCAGCTCAAGCTCCGTGGCCGATATGTCGCCCTTCGTTGAAATCCTGAAAAGCTCGGGCGACGCCTGGATGACGAGCGAGTCTGATACTATTTCTGCGTCCGCTATCGCGTCCTCGAGAAGCTCTGACTTCATATGGATCTTGCCTGTGAACTTCAGCTGATCGATGGGCGGCTTTTCCGTCTTTATGTCCAGAAGGGACAGCTTGAACTTCCTCTTCCCGTTACCCTCGAGGTTTATCGATACCCTGTTGTCCTTTCCTGACTGTATGATGACCTTGTCCGTGGACTTTATCCTCTTTATGACATCGACAAGCGATGACATGTTTACCCCTATTTCCTGGGCCCCCTCAACGCTGAACTCGTCAAAGGCCGAGCTGGGTATGTGGAAGTCGACGACGGCCACCATGGTCCTGTCGGGTGAAAGCAGGGAAAATCCGTTCTGGTTTATTCTGAACACCCCCTCGTCTATTATCTCCGAAATTATCGGAATGCTCTTCTTGAGCAGATCGCCGCTGTTCATCACCATCCTAAACATATCACACCTCCATTACATAATCGCATCATAACTGTTTAATTGAACTTTCCCAGAGAGCGCTGACCTTCTTGTAAAGCTCCATGTCTGCCCCCGAAAAGTCCTGGCATGCCTCACCCTGAATCTCGAGACCGCCCTCGACCGGTATGTTCCTTCCGAACACCCTCACGAGCTGCCCTGTCTTGACGGCGGGCGCATCCTCGAACGTGGCGTTCAGCTTTCCGGTCCCGTCATCCACGGCGAGAACGCCGCCGTTGAAGCCCACGACCGTGCCGACAACGCTCACCCTCGTGTCCTCTGGCTTTATCCCTGATATCGTCCTTTCGCGGGCCGGAATTCTCTGGGGTGATGGCATAAACAAATAACGAATTGAAGTTTTAAAAGCTTTGGTTATTTGCTTGCTCGTTTGACCAGTTTAACTAAGATATGCAGAAGGAAAGCTATGGCCGCCACGGTGGCAATCCAGTACAGAAAGCCGTAGGCGTTGGCGAACAGCACGGCAAAGCATCCCGCTATTATCCCTCCGGTCCAGCTTATCGCGAACAGCTGCCTGCCGTAAGGGAAAAGCGTGTCAAACGCCGTAATGATCCCCATGACAAACAGTGTCAGGGGCACTATCCAAATCGTGTCTGTCAGCAGCCATATGAAGAGCGAACCCATTACCAGTATGCCTGCGACGAAGCCGAAAATGGCGTCGCTCTCGCTCGCCGCCTTTGTCCATCTTGGCATGATTGTCTTTTCTCCGGAAGAATTAAAAGCTATTTCCTCAGCTTCTTTATGTCAATGAACTCCTGGGCTATGAATTCCATGTCCTTTCCTATCTCGAGCCATGCCCACGCCCAGATGATGGCCTCGAACGAGCGCACGAGGTCCCCCTGCTCGAGGAAGTGCGCGGAGTCGCTTACGTAGGCCTTTACGTTGGTCAGGAACTCCCTGCCTTTGGTGCCGTAGACCTCCACGTTCTCGAGCTCCTCGCCTATCTTCTTGGTCCACTTCTCTATCTCCCCGCGGAGGTCTTCCTTTACGCCCATATTGCTCACCTTTTAAATTTGCAGGTGAAAGATAAAATATGTTTGGACTGGAAGTGCTCGGTTCGGAGGGCATGTTTTCGGGACTGATACAGGAGCCTATGCTGATAATGTTTTTCGGCCTGCTCTTCCTCTTTATGCTCGTGGCGTACAAGGTCGTGAAGCTGCTCATCAGGGCCATGATAGTGGCGGTCCTAGCGGGATTGTTTCCCGTGTTCGCCAACATGTTCCTGGGAATGTCGATACCCGTGACGATTGAGAACATAATATGGTTCTCCATGACGGGCCTGGAGATTTTCTTCGTTTACCACATACTGGTGAGCATCGGTAAGATAGGCGAGATACTGGCGAAGCCTTTCAGAAGGGGCAAGGTCAAGAAGGTGGAGAAAGTAATAATAGTGGAGAAGGGTAAGGATAAAGATGGGAAAAAAGACTGAAGCGCATAAAAGTCCTAGGAAGCCGAAGCTGCCCAAGATAGAGATAACCAAGAGCGACGGGTTCAGGGCAGTCTATGCAAGCGGCGTTTTCGGCGGCCTAGACCCGAACGACGGGCGGATGATTTTCTTCCTCGACAGGCTTAAGCCGAAGATGAAGGTCAGGGAGAAGAACATCATGTCCCTTGAAAAGGTCGAGAGGGAGCTCCAAGTCGAGGTGCACATGTCGCCCAACCAGTTCATCTCGATGGCGAAGTGGATGAACGAGCACGCGCAGAAGTTCGGAAAGAAGATGAAAACGAAGAAGGAAGGCTCCACTTCATACATAGGCTAGATTTCTTTCATGTCGCCGGGGCTGAGAACAGGAATTCTGAACAGCTCCTGGTCCTCGTATATCCTGGGGCAGGCCGTGTTGACCAGTGCCTCCAGGCCGATGCCCATGATCTTCTCGGGCGTGAGCATGTCCGCGGATATTACAATAGCCTTCTTTCCCTTCTTTTCGAGATGCTGCTTCGCCTTCACGGCAGCTGCCATGTCCGTCTGGCCGGGCTTGGTCGAGACATAGATGCCGAATTTGCGCAGATGCCTTGCCTTCTCTATCCTGAGCTGCCTTTTCACTTCCTCCTTCTTGAGGTCGATGGCAAATCTGCCGAATCCGCCGCTCTCTGCGTCAACGGAGAATATCGTTTTTCCCGTTCTTCCGGCAAGCCCCGCAAGATGGAAGTTGCCGGAAACTATGAATACGAAGCAGTCCGCATCCTTCTCCACGGCCTTCGCGCTTGAGTAATTGCAGCCCAGCACCTGGCCTTCCTCAACGTTCATTCCTTTTCCCACGAGTACCCGCTTGCCCTCGCGCTCAAGGAATTCCCTGACCTTCCCGAGAGATGCGAGATGCTGGGCCGTCGCGAGAAGTCCTATGCTGTCATGCTTTTCCAGCTCTCTCGTGTGCTTCCTGAGCACCGTGACCGGGTCAAAATCGGAAGTCCATTCATCGTAAACCACGGGAACGGTCGAGGCGATACCGAAGTCCGTGTGGCCTATGTGCAGGATGGCATCGCAGCCGAGCATTCTGGCTTCATGGTCCTTTAAGTCGCACGCCCCGAAGCACGGCTCCGCACTGAGCACTGCCTCGAAGCCTTTGCTCTCAAGAAAACCGCTGATCTCCAACGCCTTCATCTTCAGACCCTCAGGTATCTGGACGAAGACTTTCCTGGCCTTGAGGCGCTTCAGCTTCCTGACGGTTTCCGGGCTTATCATGCTTCTCTATTGTGTATAATTATATTAAAGATTCGCTTATAGACGTTCAGGAGCGTAAACATTTAAAAGCAGGGCGCGGGCAAAGAGTTAGAATATGGTCAACGGCAACGGAAAGCCCATGAAGTCTAGAGTGTCGGGGTTCCACGAGCTCAGCGCTGATGAGAAGCTTGAACTCATAAGGAAGTTCGCGGACCTTACGGATGAAGATGTGGAACTTCTGAGGAAGACGGGCGCACTCGACATGCACAAGGCAGAGATGATGATTGAGAATGTGATAGGCACCACCGAATACCCCGTGGGCATTGCGACGAACTTCCTCATAAACGGCAGGGACTATCTTATTCCCATGGCCCTCGAGGAGCCAAGCGTGGTCGCGGCGGCTTCATATGCAGCAAAGCTTGCTCGTCCCAGGGGAGGCTTCGTGGCCGAATCAGATGAGCCTGTCATGATAGGTCAGATACAGCTCGTCGGCATAAAGGATACGAAGAAAGCCAAGGAAAAGATAATGCTGAAGAAGGAGGAGATTTTCGACATAGCTAACAAGTGCGATTCCGTCCTTGTCCAGTTCGGGGGCGGCGTCAGGGACATCGAAGTCAGGGAACTGGAGACATCACGGGGGAAAATGATCGTCGTGCATCTGATAGTCGATGTAAGGGACGCCATGGGCGCCAATGCCGTGAATACGATGTGCGAGAGCGTCGCGCCGCTTCTCGAAGAGGTCACGGGCGGACAGAAGAGGCTGAGGATAATATCGAACCTTGCGGACAGGAGGCTTGCGAGGTCAAAGGCCGTCTGGGGAAAGGACGTGCTAGGCGAGGAAGCAATCGAAAAGATACTGGATGCCTACGAGCTGGCCGCGAACGACCAGTACAGGTGCACCACCCACAACAAGGGCGCGATGAACGGCATAGACGCCGTGGTCCTCGCGACCGCGAACGACTTCAGGGCGATAGAGGCGGGCGCCCATTCGTATGCCGCCAGGGACGGAAAATACAAACCCCTGACGAAGTACTGCAAGGACGATGAAGGGAACCTCGTCGGTGAGATAGAGCTCCCGCTGGCGCTCGGTCTTGTGGGCGGCGCCACGAAGACCCACCCGATAGCAAAGATTGCTGTAAAGATAATGGGTGTCAAGAGCTCAAAGGAGCTTGCCCAGCTCGTCGCCTCGGTCGGGCTTGCCCAGAACTTCGCGGCGCTGAGGGCGCTGGCCACGGAAGGGATACAGTCAGGACATATGAAATTGCATGCGAGGAACATAGCCGTTATAGGCGGTGCGGAAACCAAGGAAGAGATAGACGCCGTGGTCAGGAAGATGCTCGAGGAAAAGGCTATCAACGCGAGCAGGGCGAAGGAAATCCTCGGAGAACTGAGAAAGTAGTTTTTTCTCCAAACATTTTAATCACCTGTGCCACAAAATTATTCATGAAACCAATGCTGTTGATAAATTTCAAGACCTATGCGCAGGGCACGGGAAAGAATGCCCTCGCGCTTGCCAGAATCGCCGATTCTGTTGCCAAGAAGAAAGGCGCGGAAATCGTGCTTGCTGTCCAGCCCACGGACCTCAGTGCAGTGTCGGGTTCCGTGTCTATTCCTGTGTATGCCCAGCACATGGACCCCATAACACCGGGCTCGCACACGGGTTGGATACTGCCGGAGGCTGTCAAGGACGCCGGCGCCAGGGGCACGCTGATAAACCACTCCGAGCACAACATCGACCTTAAGCATGTTGAAGAGAACGTGAAGAAATGCAGGGAGCTCGGGCTTGCATCCGTCTGCTGCGCCGCCACGCCGGAAATAGCTAAGGAGATTGCCGCTTTCGGGCCGGACTTCATAGCGATAGAGCCTCCCGAGCTCATAGGCGGCGACGTCTCTGTGTCGAAGGCCAGGCCCGGGATAATCAGCGATACCGTGAAAGCTGTCAGGAAAGTCAATCCAAAGGTAAAGGTGCTTTGCGGTGCAGGCGTGAACTCTGCTGGAGATGTCAAAAAGGCCCTCGAGCTTGGAGCCGAAGGCGTGCTGGTTGCCTCGGCCATAGTCAAATCAGGGACGCCTGAAAAGGCCATACTTGAGCTGTTAAGCGGTTTTTAACATGATAGATAACTGGATGTACGCTCCCGAGAGGCTGAAATGGGTCACAAGGCCCAAAAAAGGGTCCGAGAAGTGCGTATTCTGCAGGATAGCCGAAGGCGACCATGACGTCGAGTCGCTCGTGCTGCATCACGGGAAAGACTTCCTGGTGGTGATGAACCTTTATCCGTACAACACGGGCCACGTTCAGGTGCTGCCCGCAAGGCATGTAAAGTCCCTGGAGGATCTCACGGACAGGGAGCTTTCCGAGATGTTCATACTGGTGAAGAAGAGTGTCAAGATGCTCAAGAAGGCGTTGAAGCCTCTCGGTTTTAACATAGGCATAAATCAGGGCGGCAGCGCTTCCGGCGCGTCCTTTGAGCACCTGCACGTCCACATAGTCCCGAGGTTCAAGACGGACTTCGGGTTCATAGACATAATAGGGGCGACCAAGGTGCTTCCCGAGAAGGTCGAGGACACCTTCAGAAGGCTGAGAAAGCACGCGAAGATGCTGGAGTGAGCGGCATGCCGATAAACAGTTCCATGTTCAGGGCCTACGACGTGAGGGGCGTCTACGGGAAGGACCTCACCGAGGATGTGATGGAGGCTGTCGGAAATGCGTTCGCCTCGGCTTTTGTGAAGGAAGACGTGGTCGTGGGCATGGACGGGAGAGTGTCAGGGCCTGCGCTGAAGAATGCTTTCATCAGGGGAGCGGCAAAAACGGGGAAGAACGTGACGGATGTCGGCGTCGTTCCTAGGGGTGTCTGCCTGTTCGCCGCTTGGAAGAGGAAGCTTCCGAGCGCATACATAACGGCATCCCATCTTACAAGTGAATGGAACGGCGTGAAGTTCGCACACATCTCAGGCACGGAATTCTTCGAGGAGGACAACTACAGGATAAGGGATATCGTGATTTCCGGAAAGGCGACGGAGGCTGCCGAAAAGGGCAAGGTCGTGAGCGCAAAGCCCACTGACGATTACATTAAATACATCCTTTCAAGGATTCCGAAGGCTGCAAGGAAGCTTAATGTTGTCATAGACTGCGGGAACGGGACGGGCGGCCTTGCTGCCCCTGAGCTTTTCGAAGCGCTCGGCTTCGAGGTGAAGGCGCTGTTCAGGGAAGTCGACGGTAACTTCCCCAACCGGCCTTCGGAAATCGATGAAAAGTCCCTTGCCAGGCTTAAGTCAGAGGCTAAGGGCGCGGACATCGGCATAGCGTATGACGGGGACTCCGACCGCACATCTCTCGTGGACGAGAAAGGCAGGCTGCTGGGTCCCGAGGCGGCATCATACTTAATGCTTAATGAACTGACCAAGAAGGAGAAGGGACCGATAATAGCCAATGTGGAGTGCCTGAAGGTCATGGATGAAATCGCCGGAAAGTTCGGGAGGGATATCTTCCGCATAAGGGTCGGCAACTCCTTCATGGTGCACGAGGTCAACAGGAGGAAGGCGTGCTTCGGCGTCGAGCGCTCGGGCCACTTCTGCATACCTTCCATAATGCCGATGGATGACGGCATAGCAGCGAGTGCATACGCTGCCATGGCTCTCTCCAAATCAAACAAGAAGCTTTCGGAGATAGTCGACGGGCTTCCCCATTACCCTTTCCAGCGCCTTAAGGTGAAGTGTCCTGACGAGAGGAAATTCGATGTCGTCGAAAGGCTGAAGAAATCGCTTTCCAGGAAGTACGACAAAGTCAACACCATGGACGGCGTCCGCGTCGACTTCGACCAAGGATGGGCGCTCATAAGGGCTTCCAACACAGAGCCCGCAATAAGGCTTTCCGTGGAGGCGGACGACGAAGGGAAGTTGAAATCCATCAAAAACGAGTTCAAGGCAGTACTGGAAAAGGAAATGGACAGCTTCTGAATATGATGTGACCTTAACGGCCTTCCACTATCCTCGCCTGCTCGTGGAGCCATTCCTCCAGGTTGGTGTAGCCGTCATCGTCATCGTCGCCGTGAGGATTTGAAGAAGGATAACCGCTAACAGTTGTCAAAGCTCTCGTATTCTCTGCAAGAACAGGGTAACCAACGCTACCGTCGCTGTTCGTGAATCCATCCTCGCCGTAGTAAGTGCCTGCCTCTATTCCAAAACGGGCAAGGCCTGCTCCGGATATTGTCATTGAAACACCAGAGCCCGTAGCCTTGGTTCTCAATCCCACGTAATACGAAATGTCGGGATAGAACTGGTAAGCCTCATATGCTGAGGGCAGCTGCGAGTTTATCATCGAAAGTATGCAGGACATCCGGGAATCTGCGGTACCGCCAGTGCAGTCCTGATTAAGTGTTACGGTAGTTCCCGCGACGACAAAGGATTCTGAGTTCCCTCCTGACCAGTCATAACCGCCTGCCATATCTCCGGTAGTGGGATCGTAAATATCTATATGATAAGCCCGCGGAGGCAAGGGATAGGGGCTGTTGATATAAGTTGCTTTGGGGTCGCGGCTTGATATCAACTGGATTACCTTGGTATCCACGGGGTCCCTCGCGGCCGGTCTTGCGCCAGAATTCGTGAGCACGAAGTCCTCGACCTCGCTTGCCGGGATGATGTCATATCCCGATAGGTCGACGGGGGAGGAAGCAGCTTCGCTGATCCCTGCTTGGTTCCTCATATTTTGCCAGTCCGTGTTCCCGGGATTGTTTATGCTCCTGAGGCATATGTTGTCGTGGGCCCATACCTTAGACTGCTGCGACGTGCCCGAACGTATCTTTCCGCAGTATTCAGAGTTCGGATGGTAGAATGACGGCGAGGGGATGGCGACGTTGCCCACATAGGCGGCGTATATCGGGGTGCTTTCGCCTCCGAGGTCCGAACCCGCATCGTACCAAGGGTTGTAGAAGAAATTGTTCGCTATCACCTGGTTGCCCCATCTTATCCAGGGGTGCCTTCCCCGGGCGAAGGCGATAAGGTTGTTTACAAAGGTCCCGTTGTGGGCATAGCTGAGCACTGCAAGCCCGTGTTTTTCGGGTTCGTGCGGGGAGACCTCATTGTAGTGGATCGATTCGTCAAGCGGGTTGTAAAGCAGGCAGTTGCTTATGGTGACATCCTGCGAGCCGCTGGAAAAGCCCCCTAGGTCATCCGTGGACCAGGAGAACGAGCAGTGGTCGATTGTGACATTGCTTACAGTCCACGCTCCAAAACCATCCCTATTGTTTCCGGGCGGTCCTTGCATGTCATCGCCAGGGCGCCCGCGGATGTGCTGCACGACCACGTCGTGAGTGTGGAATATGAGAATCTGCGTGCCTCTTATGGTTATACCCGGGTCCGGGGCCGTCTGCCCGGCAATGAACATGTAAGGAGCGGCGGCACGAATCTCCTCGGTACGCTGTCTGCAGTCGATGGTTCCCGAAACCTCGAAGAGTATTATCCTGGGATAGCTCCGAGTCACCGCCCAGTCGAGGGTCCCCCTGCCGGTTGCCTCGCTGCCCGTGTTGTCGCAGTCTAGGGTATCGACAATGAGGATTGTGGGCTCAACGTCCGGATTCCCATATGCATGCCTTGTTGCAGCGCCATATCCCAATGCACCTGGAAACGCGAGCGGAGGCCCCGAAGGTTCAGGTGGTTCTTCCTCGCAGTCGCTGTCGGTCTGGTAGGTGCAGCCTGAAGGGCAGCATGAGTCGCCATTAACGCAGGCCGTCACAGGGACATGGCTGCAGGTGCCACCGGAGCAGGAATCGGCAGTGCAGGGATTGCCGTCTTCGCAGTCCACGCCTTCGCACGTGTCGGGTGCCTCGGCGAGGGTGGCATTGAACTGCAATATCTGCCAGCCGTCGTGG
>CAZSYZ010000035.1:0-12552 GCA_964611445.1 uncultured archaeon
GTTTCTTCTTTTTCAATATATTCTTCAGTTCAGCCTCTGTTACAATCTCCTCAGTGTTCCTCCTGACTAACTCCAACCTTTTTACAGTGTCCATCAATACCACAAGCTTAAAAACACCATTACTTACTAAATAGTATGGTTCCCAGACCTATTAAATCCTTAACCGAAACGACAGATTCTCTCAGGGAACTCTATCCAATCTAGACGGCCTAGCCAAAAGGTGATTACTTATAGACGAGATTGACGACTACTCTATAAAGAAGGGAATGAAGGCAACCGATTTAGTCGGACAGATGTCTTCCGCGGGCTTCCAGGCAAGCGAGATTGGAGAAGCTGTGCGGCTGATAAGGAAGATGAAGAAGGAGAAGGCCACCATATTCCTGAGCTTTACGGCGAACATGGTTGCATCCGGGCTGCGCGGCATAATCACGCAGCTTGTCAGGGAGAAGTTCGTTGACGTCATAATCACGACGGGCGGCTCGATAGACCACGACATCATAAGGACGAAAATGCCCTATCTCAAGGGTGACTTCCAGTTGGATGACAAGGAACTTCACAGGAAAGGCGTGAACAGGCTCGGGAACGTTCTGATACCCAATGACCGTTACGTCTTTCTGGAGAAGTTCATGCAGAAGCTTTTCAGGGAACTGAAGTCCAGGAAGAGGTGCTGGACGCCGAGCGAAATGATAGATGAGATGGGGAAGAAGCTTAAGGATGAGGGTTCGTTCCTTTACTGGGCCTCGAAAAACGGGATACCGGTGTTCTGCCCCGGAATAACCGATTCTGCCGTCGGACTGCAGCTATATTTCTTCAAGCAGGACAACAAGGACTTTGAGATAGACGTTTCTGGGGACATGAAGCTCGGCGACATAGTCGTGAACGCTGAAAAGACCGGAGGGATAATCCTCGGCGGGGGCATAGCGAAGCACCACGCCATAGGAGTCAACATACTGAAGGATGGTCTCGATTACGCCGTTTATGTAACGACCTCATCCGCTTGGGACGGCAGCCTCTCGGGCGCCACGCCGAACGAGGCCAAGTCATGGAGCAAAGTCACGGAAAAAGGCGACACAGCGACTGTCTACGGGGACGCGACTATTATATTCCCGCTTATAATGGCAAAGGTTTTTGAATGAAGATACACGTTACGTGGGGAACTGGTGAAGGACCTACGAGGAAGGCAGCATTCGATAATGCGCTATGGAGCGCGGGCATAGCCAACTACAATCTCATATCTCTCAGCTCGATAATACCGGAAGGCTCCGAAATAGTCGAGGAAAAAATCAACTGGAATGAGAGGGAGCATGGAAACAGGCTATACGTTGTCATGTCAGAGTCATACGCCGAAACACCTGGCGAGAAAGCCGTTGCCGGTGTCGGCTGGGTATTGGAGAACAGAAAAAAGGGCAAGGGGATGTTTGTCGAGATACACGGAAAATCCCGTGAAGAGGTAACGGAGGCTGTCGAAAAGAGCCTCAAGTCAATGGCTACTTATAGGCCGGAAGAATATGGGGATACAAACCTCAAAATCGCTGAAACAGAGTGCAAGTCAGCTGTTGCATGCGCTCTGGTTGTGGCAGTCTACAAGTCGGAGGGATGGAATGACTATACTTGAGAACACATCAGTGTTTTTCATAGCTGCCATAATAATCGGCCTTGTCTACCCCAACTTCTCAGGTTTCACCGGCCAGTACATCATACTGTTCTTCATCGTTGCGGCGACGCTTTCGCTCACGCACCTGAATCTCACAAGGAAGGACACCAGGGAGAACGCTTCCGCATCATTGAAGGCAGTGCTTCTCAGTTACGGCCTGCTTACGGGCGTCACCATTCTTGCTGCATATATGCTGGTTCCCGACCCCGAGCATTTCGCGGGGTTCATTGTCATGGCGGCGGCGCCCCCCGCTGTCGCGGTCATACCGTTCACGTACCTCCTGAAGGGGAACACCAAGATAGCGCTCGGAGGCGAGCTGCTCAACTATCTGCTTGCTCTTGCCCTTGCCCCTCTGATAACTATCATTTTTTTGGGCTCCGCAGTGGATGTCTTTGAGATAATGAAGGCGCTCTCCCTCATAATAATACTTCCGTTAATTATATCGAGGGGTCTGATTAACCATCCTCATTCTTTGGACAGTCTTCAGAAAATCACGGTAAATTTCTGCTTCGGGTTCATAAACTACAGCGTGATAGGACTCAACCATGCGTCCATATTCACGGATGCCATGGCCATATGGCCCATCCTGATTGTGCACTTCCTGACGGTATTCGGGGCCGGGACGCTGGTTTATGTAGCCGGGAGGAGAATGAGGGTGAAGAAGGAGACGTGCATACCATACACGCTTTTCGGCGCGTTCAAGAACGGCGGCATGTCGGCTACCCTCGCCATACTCCTCATATCACCGGCTGCGAGCCTTCCCGCCGCGCTCCACGGGGCTTTCACTATCTCGTTCTTCGTTCTGTTGGGGTATCTGGTGAGGCGGTGCTGAATGCTGGAAGCGCTCGTCCTCGTTTTCGCCGCGGGTGTCCTCACGAGGATGGCGGACATGATAGCCGATGACGGGTTGGACATCAACAGATACGTCGGCTATGCAATAGGAGCTTTTTACGGCTTTCTGGGCGCATACATCATCACGCAGTACCCCCTTCTTGGGGAATTGGGAATAGCGGTTGTACTCCCAGTACTCTTCACGTCCAAGATAGACCATCCAGTTCATGGAATCGGCATAGCCACGATGTTATTTTTTCTGGCGATTTACGGAATAAACCCGTTAAATCTTGCGCTCCTTTCACTTTTCATCACAGGAGGAATTGTCGATGAAGCGGGGAACCACCTCTCGGACAAAAGGAAGCTTAAAGGCATTGTTGGACGTTTCTTAGGGTACAGGCTTACAATGGAGACTGTCACTTTTGCAGTTTCCATGTATACGGGAAACTGGATAATATTCCTTGCAATGATAGCTTACGATGCGGGCTTCACTTACATATTCCCGGAGTCCGTGAAAAGAAAGCTAATAAGATTTGCAGGGCAATGATGAATATGGAACTAAAATTCCTCGGCGGCTGCCGCGAAGTCGGCAGGTCCGGCATATTTCTCGCAACGGGCAAAGAGAAGTTCGTCATGGACTACGGCATAGAGGTTCAGAAAGGGGGCAGGCCCCTGCAGCCTCCTATGGACCTCGACGGCGTTTTCATCACGCACGCCCATATAGACCACTCGGGCTTTGTCCCGGCGCTATATAGCAGGGGTTACCAGGGGCGCGTATTTGCCACACCCGTGACCTTCGACATATCGCACATGCTTCTTGAGGACTCGCTGAAGGTTCAGAAAAAGCGCGGGATGGAACCGGGCTTCACCAGCCAGGACATAAAGGCTATGGGAAAGAAGGAGAAGATAATGAACTTCAGGGACATTCATGAAATAGGCTCAAGCAGCGTGGAGCTTTTCTCTGCAGGCCACATACCCGGTGCCGCGTCTGTCTCAATCGAAAGCCGCGGAAAGAAGGTCTTTTACACGGGCGACGTGAAGTACATGCCCACGGACCTTATGTTCGGCGCGGACACGGAAGTAAGGGATTTGGACGTCCTGATATCCGAGTCCACGTACTCCTACAAGGACCACCCTGACAGGAGCAAGCTGAAGAGAGAGCTTCTTGATATAATAGATGAAACCTGTCACAACGGCGGCGTGACGCTGCTGCCTGCATTCGCCGTGGGGAGGACCCAGGAGTTGCTCGTCATGCTTAAGCACATCAAGTTTCCTATATATCTGGATGGCATGGGCATACGCGCGACCAGCAGGATACTTTCGCATCCGAAATCGTTCCTGCGCCCTAGGGACCTTGAAATAGCCTTCGGCCGTGTCCATAAAATAAGAAAGCAGCCGGAAAGGGAGGATGCACTGAAAGGGCCCTCCGTCATAATAACCACGGCCGGCATGCTTCAGGGCGGCCCTGTCAGCTTCTACATCCAGAAGATTGCCAACAGGAAGGACTGCGCGATGGTTTTGACAGGCTATCAAGTCGAAGAGACGCCTGGGCGTCATCTTCTCGAAACAGGTATATATGAAACCGGAGAGGTCACGGTGAAGCCGCAGTTCCCGATACACTTCTTTGATTTTAGCGCGCACACCGACCGGAAGCACCTGATAGAGTTCTATAGGAAAGTAAACCCCGGAAAGATAGCGCTCGTGCATGGAGAGAGGACAGAGGAGTATGCCGAGGAGCTGAAGGGAATGGGTTTTGATGCGGTCGCCCCGAAGAACGGGGACAAGATGAGCGTTTAAAAGCCGCCGGATTCTTTATTCACATATGAAGCAAATGCTTGTTGACATAGACGGCTCCGTGATGGAGGGCGGCGGTTCAATAGTCAGGCTGACGTCGGCGCTCTCGATACTGACCGGAAGGCCTGTCAGGATTTACAACATAAGGAAGGGGAGGGAGCAGCCGGGTCTCAGGAACCAGCATCTGAGGGGTCTTGAAGCGGCCGCGCATCTATGCGGAGGCAGGCTTGAAGGCGCAAAAATAGGATCCACGGAGATATTCTTCTATCCAGGAAGGATGACAGAAAAGCATGTAGAAATTGCGATAGACACAGCCGGTTCCACGGGCCTTGTGCTCCAGTCGGTCCTCATAGCGGCCATGAAATCAAAGGAAAAAATAAGCGTAGACATAAGCGGCGGTGCCACTTTCGGCAAATACGCACCCCCGTTGCAGTACATACAGTTCGTGCTTCTCCCGCTTCTGAGGAGAATGGGATATCACGCTGAGATAAACATCATCAGGCACGGTTTCTACCCTTCGGGCGGCGCTTCAGTCAGGGTGATGATACACCCGCCTGATAAGCTGAAGCCTCTGAGGCTTGATGAGCCGGGAAAGGTCGTTTCCGTGGATGTCATATCCGTCGCGAGTTCGCAGCTGAAAAAGCCCAGGGTGGCGGAGAGGCAGTCCCGCGCCGCCGAGAGCCTGCTGAAAGGAGAAGGATATGAGCTGAAATTCAAGACCGTGTATTCGGATTCTGCCTGCAACGGATCAGGTATGCTTCTCGTAGCTAGGACGGAGAATGGATCCATAATGGGTGCAGATGGTCTTGGTGAAAGGGGAAAGCCCGCCGAGGAAGTCGCGGAAGATGCCGTGAAAAAGCTCCTTGCTACCGTAAAATCGGGAGCCTCCGTCGATGAATACATGAGCGACCAACTGCTGCCCTACATGGCAATGCCTTCGGGAAAATCATCAGTAGCCTCGCCAATACTTACGCGTCACGCCGAAACCAACATACATATACTGGAAATGTTCCTTCCCGTCAAGTTCGTCGTGGAGCAGAGCGGACCGGCAGTAAAGATAGAGTGCGTGAGGTAATCACTTTATTCTCTTTATCGGCACGCCGCCGACGAAGCTTCCTGGCTCCACGTCCCTGTTGACGAGCGAATACGCCGCGACAGTCGCCCCGTCGCCTATCTCGACCCCCGGCAGCACCACGGTCATCGTGCCGATGGTGACGTTGCTGCCTATCTTTATGGGACCCTTCCTCCATCCGTCTGCCAGGAATTCGTGGGTGAGTATGGACGTCTTGTTTCCTATGACTGACCCGTCGCCTATCTCTATCAGCTCGGGGAAGAATATGTCGAAGTTCGAGCCGAAAAGGCTCACGTTCTTCCCTATCTTCATGCCAGTCTTCCTGTAAAGCCTGTTCTTCCACTCGACATCGGGAAGAACCTTGCATAAAGAGATTATCAAAAAGTTTTTGAGGACCTTCTTCCGGCTGTTTATCTCCTTCCAGCGTTTCATGGATTTGTCCTCTGAGCTGTAGCCGAAAGCCTGCATCATCCTTCTTTTCTCTTTCTTTTCCATATGATTTCGCCTCCAGCCTTTATCTCAATGACCCTGTGGAGGGGGATCGTGCATTCCCGGCCGCTGCTTGAATATGTGAAGTAAGATTTTTTAAGCTCCGTTATTTCGCCGCCCGCGATGGTCTTCCTGTCGCCGGGAGCGCCCCTGTGCAGAATCACGACGGTGCATGAACTGAGCCTGCCGTTCCACTTGAGCCTGTTGAGAGTTCCGAATACCATTTCGCACCTAGTAAACGACTTCCATGACTTTCAGGTCGTTTATGTCGAAAACAAGTATGTTTCCCTTCCCCGGATTTACGCAGACGGTTTCGCCGAGCACATCCCTCCAGTTCCCTGTCATCCGGGAAGACTCGTGTATATGACCGTGCAGCGTCAGATATGGCTGCTTTTCGAGTATGAACTCCCTTATAGCGCTGCTGCCTACATGCTCCCCGGTGAATAGGACATCGAGGTTTGTCCCGAGCGGCGGGGCGTGCACGCAGTATATAGTCTTCCCGGGGTCGGCGAGCTTTGCCAGTTTGTTAAGATCCTTCCTTATATCCTTCTCATCCTTCTCCCAGTCCTTCAGCAGGAACGGGGCTTCGTTGATGAAAGAATAGCCGGCTATGTATTTTCTCCCGATTTTATGGACCTTCTGGTTTATGAGCTTAAAAGACCCCTGTTTCTCGCCCCTTTTCATCACGTCCGAATTGATTTTCAGGTCGTCGTTTCCCATCATTATGAACACGTCCTTTTTCGTCTTCTTTCTGAACTCCTTAAGCCTCGGTATCAGGTAGAATTCCATGAACTCCCTCTGGTACGTCCCTATGTCGCCAATGACCGAAAGGAAGGGCGTTATGTCACCGCCTATTATGACGGCCCTGACATTCTTTCCGCCAGCGGCCTCAAGAACCTTCTCGTAGTCCTGTATCTCGCCATGTATGTCCGTGGCAAAAACCGCTATTTCTGGCATCCAAACACCTGATTTGAGCAATTCATCCCTCTTTTCCGAACCAGTCGCCGAAAAGCACCACTATCGCCGAAAGGCTGACGGAAAAAACGATTAGTGGTATGAGATTCCCGCCGGATATGTCTGTAAGGATGATCCAGACAAGAGAGATGACCATAGCTGCAATCAGGGCCAATCCTGCCTTCTTCTCGTCCCATTCCATACTCTTCACCTCATGGACCGGAGGGGATTCCCAGCACCACCGAACCGCAGGGGATTGGCGTTCCCCTTCAGTTTCAGGTTCCTCCCGATACCCCTTTCGATACGCTTGCGCGAGCGTATTTTCCGGGGCGCGCTTTAGCATGTTTATCATGTGCTAAAGGGTGCATTTGAACCCCTGGCCTCCACCAATTTGGTAGCTTTTGTCTTTTTGGTTAAGCTTTTTCCAAAAGCTTACTGCCAAGGTGGCGATCTTTAGCGGCTTGCACTTCCACTGATCTACCGGCCCTTCGAACTGTCTTTATTTAATTAATTTAAATAATTTAACTTTATGGACTGGGGAACGCTGATTGCCGCTTTTCTTGAATGGTCTGACGGTTTCATTCAGACTTTCGGTTACGCGGGCGTATTTGTCGTCAGCCTGCTGTCCTCGGCATCGATATTCCTACCGCTTCCCGGCTTCCTTTTCATCATCGCGGTGGCGCCTTTCCTTAACCCATGGATCGTGGGCATAGTGGCAGGCGCCGGTTCAGCGGTCGGGGAGCTAACGGGATATGCCATAGGCAAGGGAAGCAACCGGGCGCTGAGCAGGAAGGACTACGGCTGGCTCAAGAAAGGCAGCAAATGGTTCAGGAAGAAGAGAGGCTTCCTGTTCATAGTGATATTCGCGGCCACGCCGCTCCCGGATGACGTCACGGGCATACTAGGGGGCATGTTCAGGTACGACTGGAGGAAGTTCCTGCTGGCATCTTTCATAGGGAAGACGCTGATGAACTTGGCGCTTGCACTATCAGGTTTCTACGGAGTGAGTCTCCTGACACCTCTTCTTACCGGTGTCTGATTTAAATCAGGCAGACAACAATATAATATCATGCAGATATCTCCCAAAGATACACCGCGCTGCTTTTATCAGGACCCGAAGTTCAGACCCAGGTATCCTATTATGAAAGATGGGTGTGTCGATATGTCTGCGTTCCCCAACCGCTGCATTAGATGCTATAATGACTCTGGAAACTGGAACTGTGAAGTCTACAGAAAAATAAATAGCCAGTCCGTGGAATCCGATAAAAAAGTCTTGACAATAGAGACGCCGCAGGAATACAAGAAAGATGTAGTTGCCGAAGAGATAACAGCATGAGTGGGCCGAGGCGGATTCGAACCGCCGACCTCTGCGTCTCTTAGCTTAGCGCCTGTAAGCGCAGCGTCATAACCGCTAGACTACCGGCCCGCGTAAACTTTCTTTGTGCTAAGAAATATAAAAATATGCGACCGCCGGGATTTTCCGCACATTCGTATTTTCCGAAGCGCGCTTTTGGGCGTTTACCTGTCCAAAAGGGTGCATTTGAACCCGGGTCACAGGCTTGGGAAGCCCGGATCCTACCAGACTAGACTACGGTCGCATCTATTGTTATAGTGATGGTGGATTTTATAAAATTAAGAAGCGCTGGGAGAGGGAGTTCCAGCTCGCTCTTTCCATTTTTGCGCGCCTGCTTTTTGTGGACGCGCCAGCTCCCGGAAAAAGCGGGCCTTTGAACCCTCGCGTGCCGAAGCACACAAGGTTAGCAACCTTGCGCCTTGAACCTAGCTCGGCCATCCCAGCCCGGTGTAACTATTGTAATTTCATCATTTAAAACCTTAAACCTCCGTTGAATTTTTAAATCCGCACATTATAATTATAAAGACCTTTAATCCCAATAACATTAGTTAATAATCCTAGGAGGTACATTATGGCAATACAGGTTTCCAGCATATCAGACACTTACTCGAAGGATGTCTTCACTGACAGGGGCTTCTTCTGCGGAAAGGTGGAAGACGTCGAGTGCGACCTCAAGAGGTTCAAAATCAGATCGCTCGTGATAAGGGCTATCAAGGGGTCATATCTCAGCAAGATGCTAGGCGACAAGAAGGGCGTTGTAATCCCGTTCCCGATGGTTCACGCAGTTGGCGACATAATACTGATAAAGCACATATCACCGCCTGCAGCGGCCGAGGATGCGACACCGTTACCCGACTCCGGCGCCGAAGATAATTAATTTTTCTCCTGTCTTTTACGGCAGGCCATTTCTAATTATATTGTCACGAATTTATTTTCGGGGATTCAATGATTCTACAGGTCTTATGGAAAAGCTGAAGCTCGTCGATGTCCTCAGGAACGCCGCTCTCAGAAAGAGGGTAGTCGGCGCTATGAAATCCGGTAAGATATTAGTCTACCCCACCGACACGATATACGGCATAGGTTGCAATGCCGAGAATGCCATGTCAGTGGAAAAAATAAGGAACGTGAAGGGGAGGGATGACGGCAAGACGTTCTCCGTGATAGCCCCGGGAAAGGAGTGGATATGGTCTCATGCCAATGTCACCAAGGTTACCAGGGACATGATTGACAAGCTGCTTCCGGGACCTTACACCATAATACTGACGGCCAATAGCAAGACGCCGAAGCCTGCAGTTTCCGCCGAAAGAAGCGTAGGCATCAGGATACCCAGGCATCCCTTCACGGCCCTGGTGGAAGAATCAGGCGTGCCTTTCGTCACGACTTCGGTGAATATGAAGGGTCAGCCTCCCGTGAAAGGCACTGGGGACATACCTCCGGATATAAGAGGGGTAGTCGACTTCGTTATAGAGGCCGGGATAATAGAGGGGTTCGCATCAAGGGTGTTTGACATGCGGACTGATGACATCAGGGTAGTGAGACGATAGGCCTTTCCGTATAGACCCTTTCAGCCAGCTTCTCGAGCAGCACGACCGCGAAGAAGCCCCCCGCGCCTGCTATAATGACAAAGGGAAGGAAGTAGTCACCGGAGACTATGTTGTCATACGGCATCCTGAGGGCGCCGATCATCAGGCCTATGAGGAATGACATGGTCACCGACTTGCGTTTTTTCAGCAGGTAGCTAAGCACGCGGGCCATGCCGAAGAGCCCTATCAGTGCGCCTACCATGAATGTAGATAAAGTTATGATGTCTATCACTTGGAGGGCTCCGAGCATGTACTCGTACTGACCCATGAAGAAGAGCATGAACGCGCCGGATATGCCGGGAATTATCATTGCGCACACGGCCACAAGCCCCGAGATGAAAATTACAGGCAGAGAATGGGTGGTCTGGAACGTCCCCAGGCCGACGAAGAGGAATGCGAAAATGAAGCCCGCCGCACCCGAAATCAGCGTTTTAAGGCTGATACTGCCGAGCTGCCTGTAGACAAAGCCCGCCGACGCAACTATAAGCCCGAAGAAGAACGCATATGTTCCGGAAGGGTACACACCCATAAGATATACTATCACCCTTGACAGTACCATGAATGCCGTGAATATCCCCAGGCAAAGCGTGACCAGGAACTGGAGGTCCATGCTGAAAAGGTGCTTCCTGGCATTTTCCCTGTCGCCCTTGAAAAGATAGACCAGGAATCTTATGCTTATGCCCTTTATCGCGAATATGAGCCTTTCATATATGCCTGTTATGAGCGCAATCGTGCCGCCCGATATTCCCGGGACTATGTCGGCCATCCCCATGAGAAGGCCGCGCAAGAATATGAGCGCACGCTCTTTCAGGTTCATAATCTAAATAGCAGGCACTTATTTAAAACATTTAAAAATAACACCAGCAATTATACTTGTCGAGGCGGTTCGGATGAAGGCGAAGGTGCTCAACTTCAGGCAGGGACGACACACGCAGAAGACCAACCAGCTTCTGCTTTCTGTGAAGGACGTTGACAGCAGGGCTGCCGCTTCCGGGCTGGTAGGAAAGAAAGTGGTCTGGAAGACAGCGTCTGGGAAAGTCATCTCAGGAAAGGTCGCTTCCCCGCACGGAAACAACGGAGTCCTGAGGGTGAGGTTTTCAAAGGGCATTTCAGGCGAGGTTCTGGGAAAAGACGTCGAGATAGCCGAATAAGCTTACTTGTACTTGATTACTGGGAGTTTTCCCACGTCTTCTTTGAACACGTCTATCAGGACGGGATAGGCGTCGTTTTGGAAGAATGCAGACCAAATGTAGCCTGCTAAGAGCTTGAGGGTGTCACTTTCGGCCGAAGGTTCCCATTTTTTCACTAGCTCATCTTCAATGAGTGATATCTTCATTTCCTCGAATGCATCGACCGTGAAGCCGCAAGGCATGGAGATGGTCACGACCCTGGACAGTCCATCGAGGCTCACGGAAGCACCATTCTTCAGGAGCAGCGTGGGGGATTCGAACACGTCTGTCTTCCTGCTTTCAAGTCCGTACCTTGCGCAAAGCATGGATTCGACGTGCGGCATGTCTTCTTTTGTCATGTTAGGGACATGAAGCGAAAAGTGCCTGTAGAATTGGTCAGTCAATTTCAGACTCAGGCCGCGGACGAAAAGGCTTGGATACTTGTCCATGATTTCCGGGTTCCTTCCCTTCTTCAGCCTTTCGTGCGAGCCTTCGACACGGTCGTTCACGTCGGCGTACAGCTTATCCATGAGGGGGTCGAAAAGTCCACCCCGTTCCTTGGACCGCGAATCTGCCCCTGCCTTTATTTGGGTTGTACCGGCATTGTAACTGCCGTCGAATAGATGCACATACATCTCACAGAATGGGAACGTGTAGTCGATTTCCACGGTCGGTTCCTGGTAGAGGAGTTTGCCTTCGTCCTTGTATGTGATGGATTCGTGACATTCCTCTTTCACTTTCCCCCTGAAAGACGCGCCGTACTCATTGAAAACGGTGGAATACATCATTGTTATGAATAGCGGGATAAATTTTTTAAAGTGAAGACGGCCGCTTCTTTAAATTTCCCCTTCCGAAGTCTTTCTCATGTCTTACGTCACCGAGGGCAGGGCGAGGATTTTCGTCCCCGCGGGGAAGGTCACGAAGAGGGCGGAGGCCTTCTACAACCCCGGGATGGAATACCAGCGGGACCTGACCATATCGTTCCTGCGCGTGCTCGGAGGCAGGCTTTCGGTCTGCGACCCTCTCGCAGGGACCGGCGTCAGGACCATAAGGATGGCATTGGAGGTTCCCCGGATTGTGAAAATGGTCGCCAACGACCTGAGCCCGACGGCCTTCAATGTAATGGAAAGGAATTTGAAATCAAACAAGGTCAAGGCAGAAGTCTTCAGCAGAAACGCCAACGACCTTTTCCTGATGCATCCGAGGGCCTTCGACTTCATAGACATAGACCCCTTCGGCTCGCACATAAACTACGTGTTCAACGCCGGCTACGCCCTGAAGCCGAATTCGGCGCTCGCATGCACTGCCACGGATACGGGCGCCCTTTGCGGGGCGTTCCCGACGACAGCCTTCTCGAGATACGGCATAAAGGTGTGCAGGACGGACTTCTACAAGGAGGTTGGCGTAAGGATGCTCATCACGTCCACAATGCTCGAACTCTCGAAGCACGGGATGGCTTTCGAGCCTGTGTACTCCCATTCGAACCACTACTTCAGGGTTATGGGGAAGGTTAGGAAGAGCAAGAGCGCGGTTTCCTCCCAGTTCGGCTGGACGAAGTTCGTCACATACTGCAGCCACTGCCTTTACCGCTCCTTTGACGTGGAGGGGGTATGTCCGTCCTGCGGCAAGAAGACGCAGTTGATGGGCCCGCT
>CAZSYZ010000036.1:0-12386 GCA_964611445.1 uncultured archaeon
CTCGACCTCCCTCTTCCTGCCCTCGACGCTGGCCATGGCCTCCTTCAGGGTCTGCTCCTTCACGACGCCGGCGCCTATCTCGACCATGAAACTGTCCTTCTTGGTAAGCTTTCCGTAGCCGTAGCATCCGCCGCCTATCGGAAGAAGCACCTCGCTGCCCTCTTTTGCCCTGTTCAGCTCCCTGAGGGCCTCCTGTGCGGTCTCAAGCTCGATCATCCTTGACTCGAGCGCCTCGGCCTGCTTCGACATCTGCTCAAGCTGAACATTCAGTATCTGGTACAGGAGCGCCTTCTCCTGAGCCTTTTTCTGCTTTTCGTCAGTCATTGAACCACCAGAATAGTAAGGATTGTATGTTAATATATTTATTCACAGCATCTTCAGGTGCCCTGTGAGGTCGTCAATCTCCTCGTCATCGCACGGGCCTATGCCGAGCGCGGTTACGGTGCCGCGCTCCAGCTCGGTCCTTCCGGCATCCCTTATGATGACATTCGGTACCCCCGCCTTGCTGGCCGCCTTCTGGAGAGTCACTATCTCCCTGAGGCCCTCTATCTTGAGTACGACCTTCTTCGAGCCCCAGGCCTCCCATTCAATCTGGTCCTCGCTTGAGGACTTCTTGTATGCCTCGAGCGAAGCGTGCGCCACCTGCGCCGCAATCTTGCCCTTGCTCATCTTCAGGTCGCTTCTTATGACAATCACCTGCTTCCACATAGCAAATCCTTTCGGCCTGAAGCTTAAAAACGTATCGATATACGTAAGCGAGGGACATAAACAAAAGTAAAGAAATAGCTAAGATGAACTTAATGGAATGGGTTTAATCAGCCGTGGCTTAGGATACCGTTCCCGTGAGCGATCCACTTTCCCTGAAGCCGTCCAGACCAGTGTCGATGTTGTCGTATACAAGCTCGACGCTTGCTGTGTATGACGACCCGCTCGTAAGACCGCCGCAGTTGGCTGTAAGTCTGAACGAGTTTCCTATACCGACCGTGTATTCAGCTGTGCTAAGCGGTGTCGTCGAGTTCATCACATCTCCAACCGACACGTTGCCGCAAGCTGTACTGCCGACCGATACTGTTGTTGCACTTGTCAGGTTTATCCTCGACGGAAGATTGTTCCTAAGGTTCACCTGAAAGTTTGGTGTTCCCGTTGCCATCGCTTGCCACGCTCCGGATGCCGGTGCACCCACGTTCTGGAAACCGGTCGCTCTAGCGCCCGTCCATGTCGCTGGATTGAATACGCCGAGGGCGTATAGTGCCGCTGCCACGATGATTACGATCAGGATTGCCCATCCGTAAGTCATCAAGTATTCCATTGCTGCTTGTGCTTTCCTCTTCATAATTTATCACTTATATAGTTGATTAAAGTTCCTTATAAAGGTTAATCTTGATTCCGGTCTTTGGATAGAATCATCTACATTTCCGCTATTTCGGGCCTTCTCCTGAACCTGGCGAAGGGCTCCTTGATGAATTCCGGCACCTTCCCCCTCACCATTATGTTCACGTATAGATGCGGCCTGATGCGCACCCTCTTCCTGCAGTTCCCCTTGATGTCCATCTCCAGCCAGTCTATCGAATCGAACATCAGCTCCCTTTTCAGCCGGAACGAAACCACGCCGCCTGACGTCTTCTTCGGCTCCGCGTCGACAATCGAGACCGAGGCGGGGAGCGCTATCCTCCTGCCGTTCCTGAGCCTTATCGTCAGGGCGACGCCTCCCACTGATATGGGGGAATAGCTCTCGTTCACGATGTCGTACGCAATCTCGATGTTGCGGATTTTCCCGATGTCGCTCAGCTTGTCCTTCACGCCGTACAGGTTGACGACCCTTATCCTGTCCGAATAGAGCTGGCATTTCCTTATCCTCACGACGTCTATGGTGGGCAGGTACTGGCGTATCATCTTCTTCTGTACCTTCAGTTGCGCGTAAATGACCACAGTTAGGACGAGCAGGATGACGGCTGTCAGCGTGCTGATGTAATTATCGGCCCCGGCCGTGAGCAGCAATAAAACAGTGATTACCAGTATGCACGAGAAAAGGAAGACCTCCAGGTGGGTCGATATCTTCTTCAGCACGAAGTATCCGTCCTCAACCAGGTATTTCGCGCGCCTTCGGAGCTTCCCAGCCTTCTGCTTCAGGAAGTACGCCGCGAACCTCCTCGTGGGAACCTTGTGCGAGCTTATCCTCGCGCTGTCGGAGAACTTAACGAGCCTTTCCCTTATCCTGTCCTTCAGGGTCCTCTTCGGTCTGAAAGGGTTAATCATATTATAATATTATATTCTGTATTAATTATGCTCGTCGTGTATTCTCCCCTGTGCCTCGGATACGACATCCCCGGCCATCCTGAATGCCCGGAGAGGGTCAGGGCAATCCACGAAGCCCTGAAATCCGCCGGATACAAGTTCACGGCGCCGGAGCCCGCGACCGCAAAGGACGTACTGCTCGTGCACTCCAGGGAGCATTACGAGACCGTAGAGAAGGCCGACTACGCCGGGATAGAGACCCCGCCGATAGACATAAAGTTCCCGCTCATGGCGGCGGGAACCGCGATAAAGGCGTCGGAGGTGCTCGGTTTCGCGCTCACGAGGCCGCCGGGCCATCACGCGAGCAGGGACACGCTGGAAGGGTTCTGCTACTTCAACAACATTGCCATTGCCGTGAAAAGGCTGGGTAAGAAAACGGCGATCCTGGACCTCGACGTCCATCACGGGAACGGCACGCAGGCCGTCTTTCTGGGCGCCGACAACGTCATCTACGTCTCCCTCCACCAGGCGCCGCTCTATCCCATGACCGGCCTGAAATCAGAACAAAACTGTCACAACTATCCCCTGTTTCCGGACACCAGCGAGAATGACTACATGAGGACGCTGGAAAAGGCTTTGCAGGTTGTCGAATCCTGCAGGCCGGAACTGCTCGCGATCTCCATGGGCTTCGACACCTTCGCGGAAGATCCACTGGCCGGGCAGAAACTGACGGAGAACGGCTATGGAAGGATGGGCAGGATGATAAGCGCCCTCGGCATACCCACGTTCATAACGCTCGAGGGAGGCTATGCAGTGGACAAGATAGGCGGGCTCTGCAGGAGCTTCCTTGACGGGTTCTAATCCTTCTTCATAAGGAACGTGTCCGTGCCCTTCACGGGGTCGAGGAACTTGCAGGACTTCAGTATGTCTTGTGCGTCCTTCTCGTGGAATCCGAACTCCTTTGACGCGGCCTTGACGGATATAACGGTCCTGTCCGATACGACGTCGCCCAGCCTCTTCAGCCTGCCCCTGAAGTTGAGCGGCTCCCTCTTCTGGTTGAACCATTCTGAATAGCCCGTTGCGACAGGGTCCTTTATGTTGTAGTTCAGGTGCTCCTTCTTCGGCTCCGCGAGGAATAAAGAGAAGGAGCTGTCCGAGAACCTGTTGACGAAATTGGCCGCCTCCATCTTGGCGCCGTCCGACACGAGGACGAATATCTTGTAGCCCTTCAGCTTCCTGGCTGTCTTGTGCAGGTACGCGTTGAGCGCGTTCTCGTCGAAATCGCCGCGCGCGTCGTAAGGCGATATTATGACGGTTAGCCTGGTGCTCTTCCAGAACCATTTCTTCGCATAAACGTCTATGAGGTAGTCTCCCTCTTCCTTCCATGCCCTGAACCTGGCGTTCTTTATGTAACGGGCCGGCGTCCAGTCTATGGGGCCGCTGTGCTCCATCCTCTTCTGGAGCCATCTCCAGTACTCGGAGGCATAGTACTGCAGCTTAGACTTCCTGCTCTCCTCATGCTCGTCGAGCACTTCGCTCAGGTCGATCCTGATGGCCTCCGGCTCCTCTTCGTCCCTGAAGAACTCCTTCTTCTCCGGAGCGCCCTCATGCTCGCCTGCCACGTCCTTCGCGTGCTTCCCGCAGAACCTGTGCTTGTTTACGTCCCAGCAGTCGTTGCATATGAGGTTGTCGCAGCCCTCCCAGAGGCACTTGCCCGCCCAGTCCGTCCTCGAGCTCACCTTCTTGCCGCAGCGCGAGCAGAATTCCATGTTCTTGTCAGAAAGTATCTCATCGAGCTTCTCCTTGGCTTCCCTCTCCCTTTCGGCTATGTCGGCCTCAAGCTCCTTCCTGGCAGCCTCAAGCTTTGATTCTGCTTCCTGTTCGTCAGAATCCTTTCCCATTTCAACCTCCGAGGGCGTGCCTTCTTCTCTTGAACACGGTCATCAGGTCAGTCACGTACTTCTTTATCATCAGGCATTTTTTGGGCACTCCGGAGCCGCCCCTTCCGTTAAGGACTTCGTCCTGCATCCTTTCAAGTATCTCGGTGAGCTTCTTCGAGTTCTTCATGAGCGTCACATCGAACTTGATGAGCCTCATGTAATCCTTGTAGTCGGCAACCTCGCTCCAGTTCATCTTCAGGCCCAGCTCCAGCAGTAATATGTCAAGCCACTGCATTATCTCGTCGAGCGGGCCGGCGCTCTTCATGTCCTGGTCAAGGTATGCGGCCTCTATCATCGGAAAAAGGAAGTCCCTGGACTTGCTTATCTCCTCCGCCACGAGCTTCCTGAACTTCTCATCGGTCTTTTCCGTGTGCTTAGGGTCCCTGTAGCTGTACCCCTCGATGAGCTTGTCCATGTAATTGAACTCGTTCTTTACCTGCCCTCTGGACTTATCCCACTCGCTCATCTCACCACCCAAGCATGCTCTTCTCCCTATCTTCAAGCATCGCTGCTATGTCATCCGCGTATGTCTTAATTTTGTCCAGATTTTTAATAAAGTAACCCTCCCTGCCCTTGTCCAGCAGCGACCTGTAGAGGGCGTACGCGGTCCTCTTCATCTCCCTTACGGCCAGGACGAGCTCCCTGTCCCTCCTTATGAGTTCCATCAGGTTCTTCTCTATCCTCTTCTTGCAGTCGCCGCAGGCGTGCTTGCCCTTCTTCGTGCAGGTCTTGATGACCTCGATCCTGCTGACAAGCGACTTGACCTCGTCCCAGATTTCCTCTGCGGCCTCGCTCAGCCTGTCCTTCTGGAGCTCGTAGCTCACCTGGACGACGTGGAACATGTATTCCTTCACCTTCTTTATTTCTGAAACCAGGAAATCCTTGACCTTCCTGTCCGTGTCTATTATGCATTTGACGCTGGTGTAGCTGTACTCGGGGACCAGGCTCTCCATCCTCTCCATCATGTCAAAAAGGCTCTCATCCATCATTTCACTTCTTCTTTTTCATCCTCACTTCCAGCTCGGTCTTCTCCTTTTCGAGGCCCTCCATCATCTTCCTGAATGTCTCCTTGTCTATCTTCCTCTCGAAGTACTTCTTCTCAGTGGCGCCGATGACATCCTGCAGGTGCTCGTACTTTTCCTCTACGTTTCCGCCGCCGGGAAGCATGTCCTTCAGCGACAGAAGCCCGAGCCTCTTCCTTTCCGCGTCCCTGACAATCTTCTGCCTGTCCTTTACCTCCTTGAGCCTTAGCGCCTCCACGGCGTCCTTCATGTCCTGCTGGGCCTCCTCCTCCTCTATCTGCATCTCGGCCTCGCGCTTCACCCTTTCCTGCTGCATGTCGTCTATCGCCTTCTCCCTGGTATCCGCCGCGCCGCTTATCTCGTCGACGTCCCTTTCATGGACGGCTCTCCTGGCCTCCTCCTCCTCGGCGAAATGCTCAGCCTCCGCGGCCTCCTTCATTTCCCCGCGCCTCTTCAGGTACTCCTCGTAATCCTCCGGAAGGATGAACTCCACCGAGAACGACAGAAGCCCGAGCCCGAACACCTCGAACTTCTTCCTGGCCTCGACCTCGACCGCCACCCGGATTTCCTTCTCCGCCTTCCTCTCGTCCTGGAGCTCGTCCACGCCCTTCTTCTTCACCACGGGCGCCAGTGACGATGACACTATCTCCTTCCTGAGCTCGCCCCATACGTCCTCTATGCTGAGTATGTCCCTCCTCCCCATCAGGAGCCTCCTCACCTTCTCCGGGTCCGTGACCGCGAATTTCATGTCCACGGAGGCGTTTATCTTCCTGTCGTCCTTCGTCCAGATGTCCCTCACGTCCCTTTTTATGAGCTTGGGGCCTGTGTCCACGAAAAGGACGCTGGTGACAGTTCCTGAAAGCAGGCCGGAGACCTTGTGCCTGCCCTTTTCGAGCAGACGCACGGAGTCCCCGTCTTTCTCCAGTATCGCGGCCTCGCCGTCAGAAACCTGTATTTTCTTGCTCACGAGCCCGCCTATCTGAGAGACGCTTATCCTCTGCGCCACGGTTGCCTCCGACCTCTCCCACTTGCTCGCCATGTTTATCATTTCCCAAAGGGACTTAAAAATCTCAGACGTCCGTCCTCTGTACGACCGAATCCCTGACCTTGACGTCTTTCTTCACGGTTTCGCCCTCTTCCCCGGTCCCTATCCTCGACCTCTGCACAACGGAATCTATTATGTTTATGACCTTCTTTATCTCGACCTTCTCGACCTCGTGGACATCCGTTTCCGTGACTATCGTGTGCCTTATTATGTCGGCTATCTTTTCAAGGTTCCGGTCAAGCCCGTCGCCGCTCTCGGAGTAGAGCTTGAGCACCAGATGAAGGAACTCATCGTCCTTCTTTATGACAACCGTCAGAAGGTGGTGCTTCCCTTCGAGCCTGAAGGAAAAGAGGAGCATGACTTCATTTTCGAACCTGTGCTCCGCCACGAGCTCCATGTCCTTGCAGTTCTCCATGACGTGCTTAAGGACGATGCCGCCCTTTATGCCGCGGAACGTGTAGCCCCTCTGCTGATGGAAGAACTTCTTCTCAAGCTCGGCGTACAGCTTTTCGCCGATCGGGTAAGCCGTTATGCGGCTGTCGAGATGAGGCCCTGCTTTCTCCTCCGCCTTCCCGGCCGGAACCTCTGCCTCGCGCTCGGTCTCGAGAACATCTGCGACCACGGGCCGTATCTCCTCCTCGTACCTTTCGCCCCTTTCATCATGCATTATGATTTTCCCCCTCGCGACCGTGTGCTTTCCCGGAATGCCAATTTACATGCTCCAGGCGGAACCGTACTCGACCCAGGGGAGAAGCTTATCGTATACCTTCGGGTTCTGGTGGGGCACATTCACGCCGTGCGCGAAATCCACGTCGACCTTGAGGTCATAAAGCGGCTTCGAGGACAGGTTCTTCACGAGGATCACGAGCTTGGTGATCTTGTTCAGCACGGGATCGGGATGTATGTGCGGGGTTATCTGTATCCTCGGCCTTACGGTCACGGAGATGGGTTCCAGCTCGAAGTCCATGGTCTGCCCGCCCTTGTCCTCCCATGTTATGAAGTTGTAGGGTGAGCGGAGCCTCCCGGTTTTCCCTGAACTCTGATAAGAGAATATCCTTACCTCGCCCGGGTTAAGGGTTTCTATCTCGTGGGTAAGCTTCGCGTCCCTGTCTCCTATGACTATGTTTTTCAGCACTTCCTTGCCGTGGTTCTCGATGACCACCTCGAACCTGACCTTCTCGCCCTCGACGACCTCCTCCTTCTCCGCGTACTGGTCGACCCTCGGATGGGATATGCTGTGCTTCAGCTTGTAGACCTCGTTCTTCATGTCCTCGTCATGCTCTATGGCGCACGCCTTCTCGTAGAACTTTATGGCCCTGTCGGGCTTCCCGCCGGCCTTCGCCGCCAGAGCCGCGGTCCTGTAGCACCACTGGGCGGCGTACACGCTTCCCGACTCCTTGAACTTCTCGGCTCCCTTCACGGCATAGTTCACGGTGTTCTCATAGTCGCCCTTTCCCTTTGCCGCGAGCGACGCGGACCTGAAGGACCATCCCGCATTGAACACCCTGCCTTCCCTCTCGCCGTACTCCGCGGCCTGGAGCGCGTAATTCACGCCGTCGTCCCATTCCCCTGCCCTCCTCGCAAGGACCGAGGCCCTCTGGTAGAGCCATGCGGCCTCCGCCAGATCACCTTTCCTGGCGCTTGACCCGGCCTTTTTCACGAGCTTGGAAACGAGCCTGACATAGTCCTTCCTTTTCAGTTCCCCCTGTTCAGCTTTTTTTGACGCCCTGCCGAAGAGTGCCATAATTAATAAGTAGCAGTAAAAATTATATATTACATTTACGGACAAATTGTGATTCAATGGCAAAGTACGAATGCTTGAAATGCGGATGGCAGGGAAAGCCCATTATCATGGAGCCCGTCACAAGGGTATGCCCCAAGTGCGGCTCGGTGAGGCTCGAGAAGCTGAAAAAGGATTAAATCTTCTTTATCTTTCCCGGGACGGGCTCGTAGCAGACGCCCTCGCCAAGAAGCTCGTTTATTATCCCTTCGAGCGCATCTTCGGCCCCTCCTGCCTGCTGCATGAGGTCGCTGTATTTCACGCCGTCCGGGCTGGACTCTATGAGCGAGAGGACCTTCTTCCTCAGGTCGCCTTCTTCATTGGAAGGCTCCGGCTTGGGTTTCCGCACCATCTTCTCTGCGGGCACAGGCACCTTCTTCATTTTTGCGAGTATCTCCAGCCTCATGAGGCTTTCCTCGTCGGGGGTTATCTTCCTTATCACTTCGGGGACTATGTATATCTCGCCCTCGTACTCCCTGACTTTTCCTATGAGGTTGACGAGGTCGCCCACGCCTGCCCCGTTGAGCAGCTCTATCTCCCTCCAGAGCTTCGCCCTCATGGTCGCCGTGGAGTCGTCTATGGTGACGGAAGAGAAGTTGCCGTCTTCCGAGGTGAACTTCCCCACGATCGTCCCGGTTATCCTGGCCCTTGACACGGCATCACCTGAAGGCGTGACCACATAGCTCGGCTCCATACCCTCTTTCTTCACCCATTCGCCTGAAACCAGGTCAACAATCCTCACTCTCTTGGCCGTCTGTCTTTCCATCGGCATAACTAGAATATGGTCTTATTATTTATAGCGTTTTCGGTCTTTTCCGGATTTTTATAGAACCGAAAGCTTTATTAGTACAAAAATCGAACAAATGTATTATGAAGAAACCAATAGGTTCCAAAAAAGGACAATTGTTCGATAAGCAAACCAGTGGAGATAAAATATTTCGTCAATTATATCTCGATCCCTACAGGGAATTTACCATGTCGGAGATAGCAGAACTTGCAGGCGTTTCCAAAAGCATGACAAGCACTATTCTGAGGGAAATGGAGGAGGGTGAATTCATCACAATAAAAGAATTTGGGAAGGTTTGGAGAGTGCAGGCCAATATGGACAGTCAGGATTTCAAGAACTGGAAGATCGTGAACAGTCTCACAAATTTTTATCAATCGGGGATTATTGAATTCATTGCTGATAGATTGAATCCGAAAGCCGTCATACTTTTCGGCAGCTTCAGATGGGGGGAAGACAGGAAAGGGTCAGACATTGATATAGCGGTGGAAGTGGCTGAAAAGACGAAATACAGGACGATTTCCCTTTCCAGGATGGCCAATCAGGAAAAGGCTCACGAATTCGCAAAGGATATCAAGGAAACTGAAAAGGAGATTGAAAGAAACTTCCAGATACACATTTTCAACAGAGACAGCATAGACAATAACTTATTCAACAACATCGCTAACGGGATAGTCCTTTATGGATTCCTTGAGGTGAACAAGTGATTGACGAAATCAGAATCATGCAACTGATAAAAGAGGGCAAGCTCAGGAAAAGGGCAGCTGATAAGCGGAGAATAGCGTCATTGGTCCAGTCCTCTCTGGAAACCGCGAATTTCGTCAAGGGGATGCATCTGACGGAAGAGAGCTCCACCGTAATATTCAGGGAGCTTTACGAGTGCATAAGGCAGATAGGTGACGCGCTGTGGTGGGCGAACGGCTATGAGGTCACAGGCAGCCACGAAGTCAGCATGGAAATCCTTGAGGAGGCCGACATAAAGGACAAAACGAAGCTCCTCAAGCTTGACTGGTTCAGGCGCACAAGGAACAGCGCAAATTACAGGGGGTACAGGATAGGCATTGAGCAGGCGAAAGAGATACTGGAATTTTGGGAGTGCTGCGGGAAAGAACTCATCATCGAGGCCAAAAAACGTTCCGGTTAGGCGTGCAGCTCCACTATGCCGAATATCCTTAGGAGATGTCCCCACTTCTTTCATTTTCTACTTTCTAATGAAATCGAAAGATTTATAAATATGTAAACTTTAATATAGAAACATGGCGTGATGATATGAAGAAGATAGAGTTCGTCTTCGAGGAGATGCTGTACCAGGCAATCGAGAGAAAGGAGAGGACGCTCACGCAGAGCTTCCTTTCAAGGGAGCTTTCGCTCTCCCTGAGCACGGTGAACCTTGCCCTCGGGCACCTGAGGAAGATGGGCGCGGTGGATGTGAAGACGAGGAGCTTCACGGTCACCGACCCAAAGAAGGTGCTCCTGCACTGGGCGAGCGTGAGGAACCCCTCAAAGGACATCATATACGCTACGCGGGCCGAGATGCCTGTGAGGACGATAGAGTCAAGTGTCCCCCACGGAACGGTCTTCGGCGCCTACACCGCATACAAGATGCGGTTCGGGGACGTCCCTGCGGACTACTCTGAGGTCTATCTGTACGGCGACGAGTCCGTGAAGGAGCGGTTCCTCCCATCGTCAAGGGAGCCCAACGTCTTCGTCCTGAGGAAGGACGGGAACCTGGGAAGGTATGGGGAAACGACGACCGTCGCGAGAACATTTGCCGACCTTTGGAACATCGGGACGTGGTACGCGAAGGACTTCCTCAATGCGCTGGAGGCGAGGATAGATGGAATTCTGGAGTGACATCCTCACGAGGAAGAGCTGGGAGGTGCTCCTTGACCTCCAGAAGAAGGGCTTCGGTTTCATAGTCATAGGAGGGTGGGCCGCCTACCTGTGGACGGGGAAGCACAAGTCAAAGGACCTCGACATAGTCCTTTCGGATTTCAGTGACCTTCAGTTCCTGAAGAAGAACTACGACCTGCGGAAGAACGATCGCCTGAAGAAGTACGAGATAAAGGTGGAGGAGACAGACGTGGACGTCTACGTCCCCTATTATTCGGCGCTCGCGATCCCTGCCGAGGACATGAAGGCCTATGCCGCTAAGGTGCAGGGAATCACGGTGGCGGTGCCCGAGGCGCTCCTCGTCCTCAAGCAGGGCGCGGAGCTTGCGAGGAAGGACTCGGTGAAGGGGCAGAAGGACAGGATAGACATAATGGCCATACTCTGCTTCCTGGAGCTAGATTTCGGGAAATACAAAGAGATTCTCCGGAAATACAAGAGGGAAGAGTTCTCCGGCAGGCTCAGCGAGATAGTGAGGGGCTTCACGGAGGCAAAGTACCTAGACCTCAATCCAAGGGAACTCAAGCTCAAGAAGAAGGCCCTGCTTGAGAATATGAGGAAAAAACCTCAGAAGCGATGACGCATCAGGCATGGATCTCGACTACGTCCCCGTCCTTCAGGCGGTGCTCGGCACCCACCTTCTGCTCGGGGAACTTCGCCGAGGGCCCCCAGATGCGGGCGTGCTTGAAATACTTCTCCTGTCCGCGCAGTATTTTCTTGGCGACGTCGAAGACCGTGCAGCCTTCCTTCATTATCAGCGGCTCCTTCATGTCGGGCTCGCGACCGGCCTTCTTCATGTAAAGCCTGACAAGGCCCAGCTTGTTCCATACGGCCTCCTTGAGGTCTTCCAGGTTCTCCCCCTTCTCCGCGGATATCTTGACGATATCCTTGGTCACTCTGCTGAAGTCCATTATTTTGTCTATCTTGTTAAGAACGACCAGCGAAGGCACGTACACCCTGTTCCTCATCATGGCGTCTATCAGCTGCTCCTCGTTGATGTTCTCCCTTATCAGTACATCGGCGTTATGCACCTTGAACTCGCCTAGCACTTGTCTGACGGTATGCTTGGAGAGTAACGGTTTTCTGACGGCCATGTTTATCTGAAGCCCGCCCGTGTCCTTTTTCACTATCTTGACGTCAGGCGGGCGGCTGTCTAACCGGAAGCCTCCGTTGTATAATTCCCTTCTCATGGGCTCCAGCTGATCCATGTCGTCCAGCAGGAATATCACTAGGTCAGCGCTCCTTACTGCCGAAAGCACCTGCCTTCCCCTGCCCGAGCCCTTCGCGGCCTCGGCTATGAGACCGGGTATGTCAAGGACCTGTATCCGGGCGCCATTGTAACGGAGCATGCCGGGTATGACGTCCATGGTGGTGAAATCGTAATGACCTATCTTCGAGTCGGCGTTGGTTATTTTGGTCAGAAGCGTGGACTTGCCCACCGATGGAAATCCTACCAGGAGCACGGTCGCGTCCCCGGACTTCTTCACCCCGAATCCGGGGCCGTAGCTCTTCCCCGATTTCTCGCCCTCGGCGCGCAGCTTCGCCAGCTTAGCCTTGAGCTTCCCTATGTGGCCCTGCGTGTGCTTGTTGTACTTGGTCTTCGCAAGCTCGTCCTCTATCTTCTGTATGTCTTCCTCGCGTGTCATAAGGAATCAATAGGGCTCTTTATCTTTTTTATGCTTTGCGTCGA
>CAZSYZ010000037.1:0-796 GCA_964611445.1 uncultured archaeon
AAGGAGCGCGCCCCGACCTGTATTATCCTCCCCTTCCCGAGGATCTCGGCGAGCCTGCGCATGACCGTGACGTGAGAGTACCTGTTGCCGAGGTATTCGTTCTTGAGGTCCAGATGCGCGTCGAACTGCAGGACATGCAGTTTAGGATGCTCCTTAAGCAGGGCCTTCACAACGGGAAGCGTTACGATGTGCTCACCGCCGACGATGACGGGGAACTTCTGCCTGATCTCTTTCACCGTCTCCTCCACGCGCCTGAGGCTCTCGTCGGTGTCGCCGGGGCTCACAATGACATTCCCGAGGTCTATCATCTTCAGGTCCCTCATGTCCTTTCCCGTGTAAGCGCTGGATGTCTCCAGGCTGTAGCTCATCTTCCTTATCTCGTTTGGCGCCTCCCTGCTGCCCACTCTCAACGTGCTCGTGCCGTCAAAGGGCACGCCCAGGAACACGACGTCTGCAGAGCCCAGGCCGTAGTTGTTGCACCAGAATTCCAGTGGGTTCTCGACGTAAAGCTCGCTCATAATAGTAGAATGCCCTCCTGTTTTAAAAGGACATGCTCATCGGATAGACGGATAATTTTTCAGCCAGTTTTTGAGCCACAAAGAACAGCTGATAGCTTATTCCTTTCTTGGGATCGGTGAGCTGATTTTCTTTGATATAGATAAGTTCCTTAGGAAAGCCCGAAGCCTTGCATGCATCGTAAAGCTCATCCTTGCTGATAGGCGTGGGTCCCCTTTCGGGATCCGGAGGGTTATAGTCCCTTTTGGAGAAAGTCACTCCTACCATCATGCCGTTGGTA
>CAZSYZ010000037.1:806-12235 GCA_964611445.1 uncultured archaeon
CTCTGACCGTTCAGTGCCTCTTTTATTGCGGCAATCATGCCGTTGGTATCGAGAATTTGATAGACCCCGTTAAGGTGCCTTCGGATGTTTGCCATGTGTATTCTTTTATCTTTCTTCCCATTCGAATTCCTCGCATTCATGGCGTGCAGAAGGCCGTGGGAATACACGTATCCCGGATCCTGGCCGAATTCGAATTGTGATATGTCGCAGGCGTCACCTATGTAGAATTCATTATCTTCCGGACGTTGACCGCGTGCCAGCGTGCCGACCAGCAGGTGCCACGGGTTAATTTCCACGCCTTTCACGTATCCGACAAATTCCTTCTTATACTTTCCTTCAAGTTCACTCTTAAGATAACCTTCTTCGTTTCCCAGAAAGCTGCCTACCCCAAGAAAACCTACATCCTTTGAATCCAGAATCATCTCTTTAACACTCGCCCACTTATCCTCGCTAAGATACACCCTTTCCGGGTACTTTTCCGTATATTCTGGACATCTGCTGCAAACAAGACCTGATTTACGCAGCTCGTTGGCTATAGTGAGAACCTCTTCAGAACTTATCTTCTTATATCCATCGCGCATCGAACCAACTATTCTTCCTGCCAATTCGGGTGGTATGCGTTCGTCTGTAAGCATATTTTCCACGTACTTGGAATCGAATCTTTTGAACTCAGGCATTTTCACTACCCACCAAGATTCTGAATCTTTTTAACAAGCTTGTCCGCGAGAAATTCGAATTCTGTAAAAGCAAGCTCATACGCGGCTTGGGTCCCCCTCCTGATTCCGGGCAGGTACACGTCATTGGCCATCCCCTCCCTGTAGTGCGGGTCGCCTATGTCTAAGTGTGGTTCTTCGAAACCAAGATACTCCTTCAGCCCGAAACACTTGCCGTTCAGTCCCCCGAGATGGTACAGGTTGTCCATGACCCTCGTGTCGACGGGTAGTATGAGGTCGTAATTGTCTGCCATTTCCTGCGTTATAAGCGTGGACGTATGATTGGATATGTAATCGCCGAGCCCCATTCGGCCGAGGATCCCGACGGCTTCCCTGGCTGCGTGCGTGCCTCCCTTCCCCACGGATTTTTCATAGGAATGGCTGACGCCGGCGGCTGAATCTATGATGACGTCAACCCCGTATTTCTCCGCGAAATGCCTCCCGAAGGCCGCTATGGCTGGGCTCCTGGTCTTGTTCGCGGCGCACACTATGAGTACGTTTTTTATTTCAGACATAATAACTACCACTTAATGGTTAAAGTAACGTTTTATAAAGGTTACCAAGTGATGGATGATATCGATTGTGCATGAAAAGAGGCGCAAATCCGCGTTTTTCGTGCATCCAGAAACAGGAAATAACAGGGCCTGTTAAAACAATATATTTATAAGTATACCTACAACTATTAGATAATTTGTTGGTGCGAATATGACCGAATACGAAGTGGAAATACAGGAAGGAGTCGAGGTCTCTATTCAAGGGGCTAGCTTCACTTTCAAGGGACCGAAGGGAGAGCTGTCAAGGCAGTTCAAACACCCGAAGATAAAGCTCCAGAAGAAGGACGGCAAGATCGTCATATCCTCGGAGGAGGACAGGAAGAAAGTGAAGGCCATGATGGGCACGTGGAGGGCCCACATGAGGAACATGATGACAGGCGTGACCAAGGGATGGCAGACGAGCCTGAAGCTGGTATATGCGCACTTCCCCGTGAAGCTTGAGCAGAAGAACGACAAGCTCGTAATAAAGAACTTCCTGGGCGCGAAGTCCGAAAGGCGGGCGGACATCGCCGACGGGGTCGAGGTGAAGATAGAGGGCGACACGGTCAGGCTTTCGGGGTCCGACAAGGAGAAGGTCGGGCAGACTGCCGCGAACATAGAGCGCGCCACCCGCGTGAAGGACTACGACAGGAGGGTTTTCCAGGACGGCATTTGGAGACTTTCTAAGTGTGAAACAATAGAATAATGGTATAAATGAAAAAAGTCACTGAAAAGATGAAAAAGGATATGGCAAATCTTTACAAACAAGGATTCGGAACTGATATAATAGCAAAAAAACTTCTAATTGCAAGGACAACTGTAAGATACTCTCTATCAGGTATGGGTGTAAAGTTCAGAAAAGCACCAAATGAAGTAGTCTCACCATCATTGCACGATAAAATTGTTGATTTGTATAAGAAAGACCTGCCTATAAAAAATATAGCCAATAAATGTAATATCTCGTTTGCCACAGTTCAAAGACATCTTAATAAAGAAGATATTAAATTGAAATTACGAGGGAATCCCATTGAAATAAAAAACGCTGATTATTACAAATTGACCCCAGAAAAGGCTTACATATTGGGTGTTATTGGTCCAGGCGATGGCTTTATTGAATATAGGAAAGGAAGAGCAGGAATATATAGAATTGCTTTGGAGGCAATTGATTTGGATTTTGTAAAGTATTTCGGATCTTGCCTGAAAAGAGTATACGGAATTGTACCGAAAGTCAGGAAACTAAAATGGAGAAATGGTTACTCAAAACCGCATTATAAAGTTGTTTTGCAATCGAAGCGTGTATGCAACGACATATTATCATACAACGATTTAGTGAATTTCAAGGAAAAAACATGGACTATTCCTAAAGAGATTAAAAATGCTACTAATCTCATAAAGGCAAAATATATACAGGGTTTTGCGGATTCGCAGGGCTCTGTAGCAAATTATAGGACTGCCAAATCTGTGGTCTTGTGCTCTAAAAACAGAAAAGGTCTGAAAGAAATGGAAACATTATTAAAAAGTATTGGTGTGATTGACGTAAGCGTAAGGGACTTTGGAGTATTCATAACTGCACAAAGGTCTATCAGAATCTTTGCCGAAAAAATCAATTTTAATGCAGGAAGGAGGAGGGATCGTCTCAGAAAATTAATCGATAGTTACACATTTGAAAGAACTCCGCCAAGAGAGATTATTAAACTAAAACCTGCGATAATAAAATTAAGGTCGGGTGGGTTAAGTTATCCAAAAATAGCCGAATATTTAAATATTTCAACAACAACAGTATGGAGATATTCAAAAGATTTGGTAATAGAAAATAAGTAAGGCAACATTATTGGTGAGAAAATGCTTTCAAAGCTACTGAAGGTTCGGAAGAAGAAAAAGGCCAGGAAGCCCGATTTCAGGAGGCAGGAAGGGTACAGGCTTGCCAGGCTGAATGATGCGTGGAGAAGGCCGAGGGGAAGGCATTCGAAGCTGAGGAAGGGCAGGAAGGCGCGCGGCAAGAAGCCGTCCGCAGGCTACGGATCGCCAACAGTTGTGAAAGGGCTGGACCATCAGGGAATGAGAGTGGTTTATGTTTCCAACAGGGAGGAGCTGACCGGACTCAATCCGAAAACGGAAGTCGCGGTCATACGTTCAGGCGTGGGGAAGAAGAAGAGGTTTGAGATAGCCCTGGAAGCGGAGAAGCTCAGGGTAAAGGTAAAGAACGCCTACAGGGTCGTTCTGCCAAGATCGAAACAGGAAGGCAGTTGATATGTTGTTTTCAGAGAAATGCCACATATGCGGGACCAAAGGCAAGCTTTGGCACAAGGATCCGGACGTATGGCAGTGCCCGAACTGCTATTCCATATTCTCGAAATTCGGCATAGTTCTCGAGACGGAGAACGAGCCGGAGGATTTCTGGAGCTAGGATGTCTAGGGAGAAGGTATACGAGCTTCTGAAGAAGGTCCCGAAGGACAAGGTGACCACTTACAGGGAACTTGCCAGGGCCGCGGGAACGCACCCTCGCGCGGTGGCCGTCTTCATGAAGACCAACAGGGACCCGGTGGGGATACCGTGCTTCCGCGTGATAATGTCGAGCGGCCGTGTGGGCGGCTACGGGAGTCTCGGCACGGAAAAGAAGATAGAGCTTCTGAAGAAGAACGGCATAAAGGTCCGGAACGGAAAAGTCGAACCGGAGTATGTTTACAGGTTCGGTAAATGAGCGTAATGCTCAAAGAAGCGTCACGCCCTGCTTCCTGAAGCTCTTGACCACATAATCGGGCCACACGCTCGCCTGCACTTCTCCTATGTGGGCCTTGTGGAGGAAGTACATGCATATCCTAGACTGCCCTATACCGCCGCCTATCGACAGTGGTATACTGCCATCGGCCACGCCCCTGTGGAAGTCGAGGGACATCCTGTAGGAAAGTCCCGTCATCTCGAGCTGCCTCCTGAGTGACTCGGCATCCACCCTTATGCCCATGGAAGAAAGCTCAAGCGCGGCCCCGCGGACGTCGTCCCAGACGATTATGTCACCGTTCAGGCCGAATCTGCCATCGATTGTCGGTGTCGTCCAGTCGTCGTAATCCGCCGCCCTCAGGTCGTGCGGCTCTCCTGATTCAAGCGCCCTTCCTATCCCTATCAGAAATACAGCACCGTGTTTCCTGGCAACGGCGTCCTCCCGCTCCCTTGGAGAAAGGTCCGGATATGCCTTCTCAAGGTCCTCCGTGTGAACGAACGTTATCTTTTCGGGAAGCCTTCTCTTGAGGACAGGATACCTCCGTGAGATTGCCTCCTCGGTCTCCCTCATGGCATCGTATATCTTCCCCACCTCTGAAAAAAGGAACTCGAGGGACCTGTCCCTCTCCTCTATGACCTTCTCCCAGTCCCACTGGTCCACATAGACGCTGTGTATGGGGCTCACGACCTCGTCCTTTCTTATGGCGTCCATGTCCGTATAAAGTCCCGTGCCTTTCGTGAATCCGTATTTCGAGAGCGCATGGCGCTTCCACTTGGCAAGGCTGTGCACGACCTCGACGCGCCTGTCACTGAATTTTGTCTTGAAGCCGACCGGCTCCTGCGTCCCCGCGAGGTCGTCCTGTAATCCTCCGTCTATGAATATGAACCGGGGCGCGGAGACCCTCTTCAGGGAAAGCCTCCTTGCGAGTGCCTCCTGGAATGTCTTCTTGACGAGGTGTATAGCTTCCTCTGTCTCGAAGAAACCCAGAAGGCTGCTGTAGCCTTTCGGGAACTGGTCCGTAGGTTTTGCCTTTTTCATCCTTACCACACAACCCTGATAGAAAATGCCGTATCTCCTTTAAAAACATATTCCAATAAAAATGAAAATATTTACAAAATACTGCTATATTTTTATATTTATGGAACAAATGTTTCATAATGGACGAAAAAGACCGAAAAATAATCTCAATGTTGGAAGGGGACGGCTCCCTCTCCGGCAGGCAGATATCACGAAAGACCGGCATGCCCGTGACGACCGTGCACAACAGGCTGAAGAAGCTCCGGGAAGACGGCATAATAAAAAAGTACACGATAGAGCTTGACCATAAGAAGCTCGGGAAGACGTTTGCGGCGCTTGTCCACGTCTCGTGCAACTACGACGTTCTCAGAAGCGAGAAGAAGGACCAGCACAAGCTGGCGAACGAGATCTCAAGTCTTCCGGGCGTGGAGAAGGTCTACATAGTCACGGGTTCCACGGACATGATAGTCAGGGTAAGGACTTCAGACGTGGAAGAGTACGACAGGTTCCTCTTCAAGAGGCTCCAGGCGATACCGGGGATAACCGATACCCAGACGTTCGTCATAATAAACGAAGGCTGAGAAGAAGCTCTTAAAGCCTCGTCGTCACTATCGGCTTCTCGGCCTGCCCGTTGCGCCTTACCCGCGCCTCATCTTGTCCCTCACCCAGGCTATGAACCTGCCTGAGTGGATTACCATCCTTCTTGATTCTGGCTCCTTGATGAACCTTTCCGTATAGCCGCTCTGGCTTCTCTCATCGAAAACCCCGACAATCATGGACCTTTTGGAGGTGTCCGAGACCGCCCTTGCGGCTTGCATGTGGAGGCTCACGGCCTCCCTGTGATCCTTCGACGCACGCCTCCCGAGGAAATGTATGCAAAAGGCGTCATTTGCCAGGAATACCGCCTGCGTCGCGTTGAACGTGGCTGCGTCCAGCTTCCCGTCCTCCAAGGCTTTCAGCGCGGTATCGTAGAATTCGTCGGCCTTCCTGAGGTACTCCTCAGCCATCTGACTGTTGATTTCCTTTGCCATAGGAAAGAACCTCCAGTTCCTGACCAAACAGCTTCCTGCCTTCGGAGATGACGTTTATTATGAACCTGTCGTTTTTGCCCGCCTTTTCCTTCAGCTCATCTTCCGTCAGCACGACGGCGGACACGTGGATGTCAAATTTTTCGAGCAGTCTTCCCTCCTCCTCGACAATCCTTCCTTTGACTTCGGATTTGCCCCCCGTGCAGATAACGAGGATGTCGATGTCCCCCGGCATTTCTTCACCCCTCGCAAAGGAGCCGAAGACCGTTACGTTTAAGATGTCCGGCGACTTCACGCGAAGGACGAATTCCTTCAGCACCTTTTCATTGAATTCAAGCTCGGACTTTATAGCCTTTGCCGCAATCCGCGCGAGATAGTTGCCCTCGTTTATCCTGTAAAGGTGGGTTTTCCCGATTTTCCTTGCGGACAGTATCCCCGAATGGTCAAGGTCCTTCACGGCTTCGTGGAGCGAAGAGACTGCCATGCCCGAATGCTTCGATATGTCTGAAAGTTGCATCTCCTTCCGCTGGATCAGGGCGTACAGGATGCCCATCTTGGACCTTGAACCCATCACTTTTTCCAGTCTCATATAAAGATACAGGCCGCCATGACTTATAAATCTTTCGGTTTTCCGGAATTCATTTTCGGTTTTCCATAATAACGAGATGCTATCCTGTCATCTCGTCGTCACTATCGGCTTGTCCGCAACTATTATCGTGTCCTCGGCCTGCGCGATCCTCCGGCCCTGCATGTCCTTCAGCACGGGATAAGTCCGCAGGGCGCCCACCTTCTCGAGTTCCATCAGCGCCATCTTTATCCTAAATGGTGAGACATGCTTAGTGAGCCATCTCTTTGCGAACGGGAAGCCTCCGTAGTCCTTCTCGGCGAGGTCCAGTATCTTCCTCGCATCAACGGAGCGTACCGGTTTCCTCTGGACGAACTGGAATATCTCCACCGGCTCTGACTCGTCCACGTGCGCGGCGCTCTCCGCCACGAACGGCTCGAGAGCGACGACGTCGCCTTCTTTTAGCGCGTGCTTGCTGTCATTCGGGACGTTGGGTATCGATATCTTCCCGTGGAAGTCGTACCTTTCAACGCCGTGTCCGGAAAGGTTGACGACGGGGCCGAAACCGGAAGCCTCTATCACTTCGTATATAGCGGCCGATATCTCGGAAATCGTGACTCCAGGCCTGATGACGGAGATGCCCGATTCCAGCGCCTTCTCGGCGGCTTCTATCAGCGGGTCCTTATGCGAGCACCACGTGAACGCCATGTCGGCAAGATAGCCGTCTACGTGCGCCCCCACGTCTATCTTCACGAGGTCGCCGGAGCCTACGGTCTTCCGCTCGCCTATCTGCGGGGTGTAGTGGGCAGCCGCCTCGTTCACGCTTATGTTGACGGGGAATGCGGGCTTCGCCCCAGCCTTCTCTATCTCCCCTTCGATCTTCTCGGCTATCCTCAGGAGATTGTCCCCGATCTTTATCGATTTGAGCATGTCCTTCCTTATCTTTGCAACTATCGCGCCGGCTTCCCTGTACTTCTTTACCTCTTCTTCGTCGAACATAAAGATTATTTTGGACTTTTTTATTAAAAAACTACGGCATGAACATGAACTTGTGCTCTCTGAACCATAGCATGTGGTGGTGCTTCTTTATCTTCTTACCGAATATCTCCCTTACCTGGTTCAGGACCTCCCTGAACTTCTCATAGCTTTCCACTTCCATCTCGAACTCTATGTCGTTCCCGCTTATGGTCTCGTAGGCGTATATTATGTTGGGATGCCTGTGAAAATAGGAAAGCATGTCCTTTTTTATGGAAACGTCTTCCAGCTGCATCTCTACCTTGTACCAGTAATATCCGAGCTTCTCGAGGTCGAGCATGACCCTGTAGTCCTTTATTATACCGGCCTTCTCCATCCTTCTTATGCGTCGTATGACATTCGAGACGCTGAGGCCGACGCTTTTTGATATCTCGACTGAACTCGCTCTCGCATTCGGTGCGAGAATCCTGAGGATCTGAAGGTCCTTCTTATCATATTTCGTTTTCTCCGGGAAGAACATGGCCTTCTGCGGCATGACGTCCCTTTCCTTTCCCGCGATGTAAGCCCTCCTGTATATGTGGAAGCGGTAGTACAGGGATATCTGGAGATCGTGTATGTACTGCCCGAACCTTTCCACGAGGTCCTCCCTCATCTCGTAGAATTCGTAGATGTCCTTCACCCAGCCCGCAATCCCGAGGTCGATGGGACCGTCGACGCTGTTGACCCACCAGAACCGCGGATGCTTCTTGTAATATTCTATAATCCCGTTCTCGTCCTCAAGGGTTTCGTTCCTGAACTTTATCATGAACCTGAAGTTCAGATAGCCGAGCCTGCTCGTATCGATCAGGGTGAAATATCCACGGATTATGCCAGCCTTCTCGAGCTGCCTTATCCTGTACTGCACGACTTCCCTTTTCAGGCCGACCTTCCTCGCTATCTGTTTGATGCTCTGCCGGCTGTCCAGGTCAAGGTAGTAGAGTATTTCCCTGTCCTTTTTGTCAATCTTGTATCCCATAATTAAATATATTATCATATTTTTAAATTAATTAGAAAAAAAGTAAATTTTTTGTCAAAAAATATTTTATACTTATTATTTCAACCGAGAAATACGTTCGGGCAACGCAGGGGGATTTTATGGAAGAATGGGGATCTGAAAATGGTAAATTTTCAGCCGAGATTGGAGAGTTTGAGGTCAAGAAGGTCGAGAAATTCGACTGGGTATGGAAAGTGGGCTTCGGTGGCAGTCTCGACACGATGCCGCTGATATTCAAAGGAATGGTATATGTCGGCTGCTTCGACCACAACCTTTACGCGATAGACAAGGAAACAGGGGAGCTTGTCTGGAAGTTCGCTGCTCAGAAAGCCATAGGAGAGTCGGCTCCTGTCGAGTACAAGGGTAAGATATATTTCGGCTCGCATGACTACAATCTCTACTGCCTGGATGCGCTTTCGGGGAAATTTTTATGGAAATTCAGGGCCATGGGTGAGATTGGAGGCACGGTAACAGTTGGTGCTGGGACGGTCTATTTCGGCTCCAGGGACCAGAACCTCTACGCTGTCGATGCCGAGACCGGCAGCCTGAGGTGGAAGTTCAGAACCAGGGACGAGATTCTTGCAAGGCCGCTTGTCTACGGCAACAAGGTATACTGCGGCTCTTTCGACCATAACATCTACTGCCTTGATTCAACGACCGGGGAGCTTGTGTGGAAGCACGAAACCCAGCAGGAAATATACGGCGTGGAGAAATTAACGGTAAGAAACGGCGTGGTTTTTGCACCGTCCATCGACAACAACCTCAGGGCTCTGGATGCGGAAACGGGGGAGCTGAGATGGAAACTGACACTTGGTACGCACGGGCTTGCAGCATCCCCCGTAATCTACAAGGATATACTGTACCAGCAGAGCAGGGACGGCATCCTCTATGCCATCACGCCGGAAGGGAGAATCCTGTGGAAGTTCGTGAACAAGGAACAGGTTGCGATCCCATGGATTGCCGATGACAGGATTTACGTGGGTTCCGCTGACCACAACCTCTACTGCCTAGACATTGACGGCAAGGTCGTGTGGAAGTTTGCAACGGAAGGCCCCGTATGGTGGGGGTGCATCGTGCATGAAGGCGTGGTCTACTTCACGTCATGGGACTGCCACCTTTATGCTGCGGACGCGAAAACAGGGAGGCTCATATGGAAATTCAGGACAAACGCCGGGCCGTCGTCCCTTCCACCGGTAACAGAATCCTTCGAAGTCCGGATGAAGATACCTGAATCTGAGAAAGAGGAGAAAAGGAAGTCGTACGAACTGGATATCGGCGGGGATGGCGAAGAAATAGGCTCCTTCTACAAGGCGCGCGTCACTTACCAGATGAAGACGCAGTACGCCTCCAAGGGAAAATACCAGAAGGATTCGGACGAGGAAGAGTTTTAAGTTTTTCCCGGCAATGTAGAATGATGGAAGAGTCTGAAGGCTTCGGCTTCGACGAGTTCTCTGTGGAGATGGAAGACTTCACGATAAAGCGGACGAGGAAATTCGACCGCATATGGAAGGTTAGTGACGGGGGAAGCATGTGCTGCATCCCTCTTATCCATGACGGTGTCATATATTTCGGATGCTGCAATCACAACCTCTATGCCGTAAATGTAAGGACAGGGAAACTGCTATGGAAGTACAAGTCTTCCGATCTCTTCTTCGAGTCCTCGCCCGTTTACTGGGAGGGCATGATATTCGCGGGGTCTTATGACCGGAACATGTACGCACTTGACGCAAAGACGGGGAAGTTCATGTGGAAATACGAGACCAGCGACAAAGTGAACTCCATGCCGTTCGTATGGAACGGCAGGGTGTATTTCGCTTCCAAGGACAGGAACGTATACTGCCTGGATGCAAGGGACGGGAAGCTGGTGTGGAAGTACACGACACAGGACGAGATAGGGTCAAGCCCAGCCATCTATGAGGGGAAGGTTTTCATAGGCTCCTTCGACAAGAACTTCTACTGCATCGACGCGGAAACCGGGAATCTTGTGTGGAAGTTCGCGACGCAGGGAGAGGTATACCACGCGAACAGGCCCCTCATACATGACGGCGTCGTTTATTTCGTCTCTTTCGACAACAACATGTACGCGGTGACCGCTGACGATGGAAAACTCCTGTGGAAGCTGAAGACAGCGGAATACGGAAATGTGTACTCGCCTGTGTTAAGCGGCGGCGTGCTGTACGTTCCCACGCGGGACGGGAACCTGCTCGCCGTGACTATGGATGGCAAGATAGAATGGAAGTTCTCGAGGCTGCACGTGCCGTCTATACCTGCAGTGAAGGACGGGAGAATTTACGTGGGTTTCGAGGACCAGAACCTGTACTGCCTGGACCTCGACGGAAAGCTCTTGTGGAAGTTCGCTACCCAGGGTTCTATATGGCTGACAGCCGTGTTCTACGGAAACAATGTCATTTTTCCCAGCTGGGACTGCAACCTCTATTGCATAGACAATGACACGCAAGAAATCATATGGAAGTTCAGAACGGAGGGGTCACCTTCATACGTTCCGCCGGCCAACGAGGAATTCGAGGTGGTCATGAAGAGGACTGCCGATGAAATGAAAAGTGAGGAAGGGGACAGAAAGACTTATGAAATAGAGGGGCTCGAGGAAGAGGGTACCAGCGAGTACAAGACGAGGATAACGTACCAGGTCTCCACCCAGTACGCATCCAAGGGTAAGTACCAGGTCGACAGCGATGAAGAAGAGTTTTAATACTTGCGTCTAATTTTCTCGAATGGGAGAACTTGAAACGTCCGCCTTCGATGACTTCTCAATCGATTTCAGTGAAATCGAGGTAAGGAGGTCGGAGAAGAGCTTCGACCGCCTGCAGATGGCAGGGGAAGGAGG
>CAZSYZ010000038.1:0-11969 GCA_964611445.1 uncultured archaeon
GGAACTACGCGACATCAACATCAAGACACGGTGACCCTGATAACTGGTATAACAGAGGTCGTGTGCAACTCGGACATGAATTCAGATACTTGATACCTGAAGACCCAAAAGCCTTATCAAAAATTACCATATTCTGGGCCGGTGACACTTGGGACTTCTATGATGATAACACAATATGTCCTGGCGGCGGTCCTGACGCATGTAGACCGGCCCAGGATCATCCCAAGGCAAGCATAGACATCTATAATTCGGGCTGGCAGACTGTTGTAGAAATGAGTAATGATGATTTTGGACAATATATCACAGGTATAATAGAGTCAGATTTTGACAGAATAATCACCAATAAATTTTTGAACTATAGGGCCTGGATGAATGTATATACAAATTTATACAATTGTGAGAATGCTTTTATACGTACAGATTATACAAATCTGACCATAGATGTCGATAAGAAATTCCCGTATAACGTTTCAGTCGATTTGGGAATAGACGGAGACTATGAATACAACCACAATGACTGGATGACATCAGAAGAATCACTTGATATTACACAAGAACTGTCTAATTATATAAGAGAGTCTGAAGTTCCGGTTTCCATTTCATCAGAAAATAAGGGAATGATTGAAATTGGTGACATAGAATTGGAATACACGTCCCTTCACGCTAATAACTATATGGACATTGATTTGAATAAAGTCCAGGAATATATGGATAACTGCATGATTGAACAAAACGGAATGTGTGAAGTACCTTTGACATTCCACGTTGATTCGCTAGGCAGGCTGAAGGTGTCGGAAATACGTCTTTTCTACAAACTACAAGATAATACTATAGTTACCCTGAAAGGAGATACTAACGGTGACTGCAAGGTGAGTATAATTGATTTAGCAACTGTTGGGTGGGCCTATGGCTCAAGACAGGGAGATTCCAACTGGAGACCTGAGGCTGACGTTTACATAGATGGTGTGATAAACCTCTTTGACTTGGCGACTGTTGGACTGCATTACGGCGAAGTCTGCTGATTTTGTGGTTTTTATGAAGAAATTCTAAAAACTAGCACGTAAATTCATAAAAATAGCTATTTTTCGTTAAAACATGTTTAAAATGATTATGGAACAATTGTAAACGGTTTGAAACCTTATTTTGCCTTAATGAGGGCTTTTTGCATATGCGCCATCAGTCGCAACAACTGTTTCACTGAACCTTTATATAGGTGGGCAGGCCTTACTACTATACATCGCCTGCTGCCGTTATGCGGCGGCGGGCTATAGAAGAATATAATATAGGAGGAATTTAAATGGAAATCAAGAAAGTAATTGCAGGCGGTTTAGCTACTTTCGCTGCAGGAGCCGCAATGGTTCTTGGAGCGGGTGCTGTAACGCTTGGAGACTTTGTACAAGTGACAGGAAACACAATGACATCACCGTACATCGTTATCGGTGACAAAGCTGCTGCTGCTGACACCCTTGCTGGTGCTGACATCGCTGTCGCACTTGCGGGACAGGCTACAGAGACTGTATCCGTGTCGGGTGCTATGGCGACCATGGCGGTAAGCGACGGTGCGCTCGTGAAGACCAAGTCAGACACACTTTACCTTAACGAGGCGCTCAACGCTACTAGAACAAAGTTCACATACCAAGAGCTTCCGGTCGTCCTGGCTTCAGGAACGATTGAGGTAGACAACAATGATGTTGACTACACGCAGAGGCTTTACACCAAAGCTCAGTATGTTCAGTTCAGTGAGGCAGACAGCGACTGGGAAGAACCCAAGCTCAACATGGAGCTTACGGATGGCACGCCCCTTTACACATATGAAATCAGGTTCAGCCCATCTCTTGACACCACGAACGTTGGTGACGTAGAGATAGAGCTTCTTGGAGAGAACTATGTCTTCTCGGACGTGGATGGTGCAAACCATGGTAAACAGTTAACGCTGTTCGCTTCAAGCCAGACCGAGACGGTCAGCGCAGGCGAGAGCATCACTGTCCAGGCAGGCGATGACGACTATGTAGTAACGGTCGTCGGCGCAGGCACGACAGCTGATGAAGACTGGGCACTGATAGACGTAAACGGTAAAAGCCAGAAGTACTACGAAGGCGACGACATCGAGGAAGGAGACCTTGAGGCATACGTAAAGTCGATAAGTCTTGTCTCATACCCGACTGAGTACGCAACTGTGGAGCTTTTCATAGGTTCGCAGAGCATGGTGCTGCATGAGGGAGATGAGATTGCACTTGGAGGCGAAAGCATAGATGGTACATCTGTCGTTTTCGACAACACTACAACAGATATAGACGAAATAGAGATAACGTACGCCATGGACGACGACGTGATACTTGAGGCAGGTGACAGCTTCACAGACCCTGTCTTCGGTGGGTTCAAGGTCGCTCTGGGTGGCATATACCCGGGACTTACGGACTCATCCAAGGACGTGGTGAAGGTTGAAGGCTCAAGCAACGACCTTAAGTTCACGTTCACCAACCTCGACGACATGGAGTACAAGCAGGTATTGCTGTCGTATGATACCTCGGCCCTTTGGCAGACAGAAAACGGCGCGAACAAGGACGTGCACTTCCTCAACAACGCGACAATCGCTGAGGACGAGTTCGTCGTTGTCACTGACAACAGCGAGTACACGTACATACTGGAGTTCACGGACTTCAGCGGATCCTCTGGTGAGGAAGAGGCAACCCTTGAGGATGTCTCCACGGGAACCGAGTACACAGTACGTGCAAATGACTACGGTGACACGATAGTCATCGGCTCGCTTGACGTGTTGGTGACAGGATTCATGGTAGGCGGTGCCGACACAATAGCTCTTAACAACACGGGCGGCGCTGTGGATGAGGTCGCAAAGATCATAACCAAGAACGGAGCTTCGCTGACCTTCAACGTGAACACGACCTGCGGACCCCAGTGTACCACGACGAATGACATCCTTTCAACGACCGATGCAGTAATCGTGAATGTTGAAGAGGATGGCGCATTCGACGTCGACACAGAGGTATCGCCAGAGGTCTTCAGTCTCACCGTGTCGGAGAGCAGCAACAACGCCAGAGTGGAGACGAACGAGACAGAAATAGAGAACGAGGATGGCGACGAAGCGTACTACCTTGGAGAGTCAGGTCTCTACATATTAGGGAAGGACTGGGATGAGGACAAGTACGTCACACTTTACATCCCCGACGAGGCAACTCCGGTGTACGTAGCGTTCGGTTCTGACCCATCGTTCAGCGCTGGTGAAGGAGCCGAAGCCGGTACTGTCGAGCAGGCAATCCAGATAAAGAACAGCATCTCCAAGATGGAATCAGAGGTCAACACGGCAACACTTGCCAGGGACCTTGTCCTTCTTGGCGGACCTTGCGCGAACGGACTTGTAGCTACGCTCCTTGAGATGTCATCGACGAGCCCAGACTGTGTAAACGAATTCACAGCTGAGTATCCGACCGAGGGCGTAATCACAGTAGTTGAGGACGCATTCGGTTCAGGCCAGAAGGCCTTGATCGTCGCTGGTGTCAACAGGGCAAAGACAAGAGACCTTGCCGTTAAGGTAATGCAGGGAACTCTGGACTACAGTGCTTAAACGTCTAGCAAAAATCATTTGAATTGAGGGGATTTCCCCTCAACCTTTTCTTTTATTTTCAGTGCATGACGAAGGTATAAAGTTTTACTGTTCAATAATGGAGCCGGCCGCCGACATTAAGGTTTCATGCGGATCCTCGAATGCTTTCACAGTGTTGCCGTTTCGTTCCCTGTGCCTTCCGGAACCGATCATTTCCAGGGCCTTTTCCACGATTCCGTCCTTGTTCAGGATGTGATGCATCATTCCCTTCTCCACGAGGAACCTGTCCACGCCTGGCAGCCTGTCCGGGCATACCGATATGGTCGGGCACCCTCCCACGGCGGCCTCCCTGTTCATGCAGGAGCCTGCGCCTATCATCAGCCCAGCGAAAGAGTAGAGGCTCAGCGTGTCCACGGAGGTTTCCGGTATTATCAGGTCGATCTCCCTGAATTTCGCCGAGTCCTTCTCGCCCCTGGGTATGAACACGATCTCAAGCTCGCCGCGCCTTTCCTTCAGCTCCTTGAGTACGGAGAAAAGCGTCGACTCGTGGAAGTTGTGCGATGAAAGGAGGGGCTCGGTCCTAGCGATGACTATCTTCCGGCCTTTTTTAAGCCCCAGCTCCTTGAGCACCTTTCCGGAAGGCCTGAAATCCCTGAAGTGGGCGACCTCGCACACCCCGTAGAACTTCTTCACTTCGCTTGCGCCGTACCTGCAGAGGTTTCCGCTGTCGGTCGCTTCGGGAGACACGATAACATCGGCAAGCGGTGCCGTGAGCCTCGTCTGCTTGGACGCAGTGTCATGGTCTATGACCATCACCGAGGGTATCCCCAGGCCGAACGAAACCCGCGCGCTCTCGATGGAGTGCTTGGACAGCGCAATGTCGGGCTTCTCCCTGGCCATCAGTCTGGCAAGACCCACAATCCTTTCGGAACTCCTGACGAGCTTTCCCTCGAGATCCTTCCCCCCATGGGTTCCAACGCTTTCATAATGTATGCCGTTCTTCTCCAGTATGTCGTTCATTATGCCGAACTCCCTGGAGGTCACCAGGACTTCATTACCGGACTTTTCGAGCCCCTTTATCAGCGCCCTGAAGAAATGGACGTGGGGCAGGCTCGTGACGTCTATCCAGTATTTCACAGCATAACACCCGCGGCGATGAGCGTGGTCAGGCCTATTATTATCGAAAGCGACCAGAAGAACGTGACAATCTGCCTCTCGTTCATCGGCCTTCTCCTGAGCACGACCTTCGCGAGGGAGAGGTAGTCGCTCCTAGGCACGAGTATGTCCTTTCCGTCAACCTTTGTCCTTGCCTTCTCGCTCGAGGTGAAAAACCCGGCCGAGAAGCCCTTTATCAGTATATCCGCCGTGTGCAGCAGCAGAAGCGGCACTATGAAGTGCAACAGGCCGAAGTAAAGGGACAATCCGACGAAGAACCCGCCAATCGTGAACGTTCCTATGTTCCCGGGGAATATCTTTGCAGGATACTTGTTGTGCAGCAGGAACGAGAACAGTATCAGAAACATCCCGAATGACAGGTAGAACGGGAGGATGTTGCCGGAAATCAGGCAGAGCATCGAAAAGAAGAACGCCGTCGATGTGCTGGTTCCTATCTCGAGCCCGTTGAACCCCGCGAACCAGTTGAAAGAATTGCCTATCCCCACTACAAGCACGAGAAGTGGTATGAACAGCAGCGCAGGCGCTCCGGCTATCACGAGGAGCAGGGATCCAACGGCGGTCGATATCACAAGCTTCGGGTGCTTGCCCAGCCTCAGAAGGTCGTCCAATATCCCGTAAAGCGCGAAAAGCGCTGTGGAAAGCGTTACGAGGAGCAGGACGGGCGAAAGCGTGACGAGATAGACGAAGGCGAACAGCAGCATGAGCGGGGGCAGTATGGCTATCCCGCCCATCTCCGCGACCTTGGGCTTCATCCTCTTGTGCACGTCCACTCCCACTATGTTCATTTCCTTCAGCTTCCTGGCTATGTTCGGGGTCGCCAGGTACGTCGCCAGCGAGAGCATGGCGGAAACCGACACTATGGGTAACATCTGATTCAGTACCATAATTAATAGTGGAACGTACCCCCCATATAAATATTACTGTTGAAACATTACAAAAGTAATTTTAATGGACTTTATTATGTTTTAAAAGGGTTTATTAGGGTATATTAACGTTTCTTATCATTCCAGTGATATTAAAAAATCTATTTTCTATGAATTAAGCTATTTTAGGCTTTAATTTAATTTTATAGGTCTTCTTGAACCTTTCCCTCGTTATGATGCCCCTTTCTTCAAGGCTTCTGAGCATTCTGGATATCCTCGGCTTCGAGTATCCAGTCAGGCCTGCAAGCTTGTTCTGCTCGGTCTTCCCGTGCATTCTTAGCAGCTCTATCAGCTTTTCCTCGTCATCCGTCATGAGGAAGACGCCTCCCCTTTCGCCGCGGAAATGGAAAACCGCGAAGGCTGCCAGTATCGCTATGGCCGTCAGTGCCAGTCCCAGATAGAAGTCCGTCAGCGATACAGCCTTTTTTATGCTGCTTCCGAGCGTTCGGGTCTCTATGCTTTCTACGGCCAGACCCATTGCTTCGAGTGCAGATACTGCAGCCTTATTCGAGCTCACAAGGACAGCGGACTTCGCGCCGAGCCTTATTATGGCATTCCTTGTCTCGTCTGTGACAGTCCCGTTCTTCGTGAAAAGTATTGGTGCGCCCTTCTCCAGTGCTGTATGCTGGGCGAGCAGGAAGCCGCTGTAATCCTCACCGTTAGTCAGCACGACCTCGGGGGATTCTACCCAGAGGTCTATCGCAACCCTTGCCGCCGTGCCGTACCTGTTCCAGTCCCACAGCCTGTTGACCACGAATCCCATATCCTTAAGGTCATTCTCGATACCTTTCGATATGGCGCTCTCACCGCCGATTATGAGAAGGAGCTGGTAGCCCTTCTCCCTGAAGCCTATGAGTTCGCTCCTTATGTTGTCCTGCAGGCTGTCGGGGTTCACCAGTACTATAGGGACATTCTGCGCATTCGAGTAAACAGATGCTATTATATAGTCCGTCGGCAGGTCGCCCCTGACTACTATCACGTCATATGAAACGAGGGCACCGGCTGTCACGGGAAAGCCTGCAATGAAAACTGCAAGAGCGGCAATCATCATCTTTCCGATTTCCATACCATTGCACCCAGAACGGTTAATGAGACCGACGATGACACGAGGAGCGCGTAAATAGCTCCCGTGTACAGCATGACCGGTACCAGATAAACATTTAGCGTGATGCTTAAAAAGGCAAACACGGCGCCGGCGTAGACTGCGTATTTCTGCCTGCCCACTGAATTGACGAAGAAGTACATTATTGTCAGGAAACCCAGGATTACGTAGGCAACTGCCAGCGGCATGAGGAAGTCGAAAACGCCCATGTAGACGGGGTTTATCAGCTCTATGGCAAGCCTGCCTCCGAGCATCAGCAGGAGCGTGTAAAGCACGAAAAGAACAGAGCTGGCCTTGAGCGCCCTGAAGAGCTCCTTCCTCCTCTTCGCGGAATCCGCATGGCTTTCGGACGCCTTCGGCAGGAGCGCGTTCGAGTACGAGTTGGCGATGACCAGGTAGCCTATGCAGAGCGCGACCCCCACGTCGTAGAATCCGGCCTCGGCCGTGGAATAAAAGCCTGACAGCACGATCCTGTCAACGCCCATCGAGAACTCCCTCAGGAACTCGCTGATGAATACCGGCAGCGAATAGACAAGGAGCGTCCTGAACGTCACGAAGGTCTCCTTGCCGTACCCGAAGGCGCGCCGGTTCCTGAAGAGGATGTACGTGTCGATGAGCATGAAGCTCGCGGCGAACGCGAGGAATGGCGCGTAGTACAGCCCCGCGTAGAGCAGCGCGGCCAGGATGGCTATCCTCATGACCATCATCCCCGCGTCCGTCAGCGTGCTCAGCTTCATGTCGTAGCTGCCGCGGAAGTAGAATATGCCCACGTTGTAGACCACTGCGAACGGGACGGCCAGTATGGCCCAGTACAGCACGGACTGGCTGACGTTGACGGCATCCGATATCCACGGCGCCATGATCAGAAGCAGGACGGAAACGACAAGTCCAATTACCACGGACCCTATAAGCGCGGACGTGTAGTACATGCCCTTCTTGCTGCTGTCCTGCGCGACGAATTTCGCGAGCCCGATGGTGACGTTCAGCGTCGCGAACAGCACGAACCAGTTGAACAATACAAGGAAGACCGCCACCTCTCCGTAGGCCTCCACGGGAAGCACGTTCATGCATATGACCCTGAACAGCACGCCGCCTATCTTCAGAAATATGAACCCCAGTAGCAGCACCAGGCCGCCCTTATACAGGCTTCCCTTGCCGATGTCCATTACCATTGAATACCACTGAGTTCATCTTGTCGGCAGAAGTTAAAAAGTATGTTGCAGGCCATGTCGCCGTCGGTGTTGTTGGCACAGACGGTGGCGTTGGGAAAAGGTATTGTACCTCACCGGAAGATTAAGGATTCAGAGAGGAAAAACAATTAAAATTTTCTTGAGAACCATATTAGAAATATTGATATTGCTATCGAAATCATTGAGATACTTAGTAACGACCAGAAAAGTTCTAACATATTCTGAACATTATCTAATAACATTAAATAACTGAAAAATAACATTATTATTCCAAATAAAAATGTGAAAATTCCCATTCTGATAAATGTTTCACTTGCCACGTACTCACCTATTATGATTTACTTTTCCTTATTAATTGTGTCATTATCTTGTCGACTATTTTCTTCAATATGTAAATTGTAGGTATGGATCCTACAATTAATATTGCTATTGAATATGTATTTAACGTCACGTCTTCTTCATAAACACCAAATTGATTTGCAACAAACACTGAAACTACAATTAAAATAATTAAAATCATAATTGCAAAAATCCAATTTGAGATATCAGAGTTGATAAATTTATTCAAAAAATTTCGATATTTTGATGGTTTATCGTCTTCTAAATTAAACTGTTTAAGATATTCAACAGATTGAATAATTTTTTCTTCGTCCAACATAACAGCAATTTTTTTGAGTTGATAACAAATAGGAATTAATTCGTCACTGCTTCTTTTAGTATCTAAAATTTTTAATATCTTCTTTTTTAGGAACAATTCGAGTAAATGATAGAATTGAATAATTTTTTCGTCCATAACATATCCTAATGATATAGGGACTGCGAAAACTGATTTGAGAAAGTAATTTATTTCCCTTCTTGAATCTCGTATATGACGGATATTGGTATCGTTTGTATAGCTTTCAACAAGTTTCGATACTTTCGTTAATGTATAAATGAAATTTTCTTTTTCCTTCAACCTGATCTTTTCTTGTTTTTTCGAATTAGGTTTTATGAAAAATGCACTTATTAGAGAGTTTAGAATAATACCAAATACTAAATATCCAATAGAAATCGGATTATAAATTGTATAATTCAATAAAACCGCTATCATTGAATAAAAGATTGCTAATATAATTACAAATCCTATGGCAACCTTCGTCTTTATTTTTCTATTCTCTAATATCCTATTACTGAATTGGCCGTATAATGATTCACATCTCTTCTTTAGATACTCCTTGCTGAAGTTATGAATCTCTTTATAATTGAGATTTTCCTTTGTGTGCGATAAAAAACTTACAAGATTCTTATTAACAGAATAATTAATGAGCTGGCCATTTGTGAAATGTTTCGATTCTTCAACGATTTTTGGTTCACTCTTTTGTAACTTTTCAACTTTTTCATGAAGAACTTCATTCGGAAGACCCTCAAATTCATCCGCATCTGTCCGTTCAGGAAAATTTATAACAGCCTTAAGAATTATACTCTTTTCTATTTCGTTCAATTTTTCAGGTTCAAGTCTACCATTTTTAACCATAATTACATATTTTCTAATGATTTAAAAATTAACATGAACTCCCATTATTACGATTACGAAATAAGAAGTGTGAAATAGACAATTATTTCTCAATCAACTTCCACATAAATCCCTGATCCGACTCTATCTTTTCGATTTTGCCTTCATTTTCAAGTTCCTGAAGAACATGGTAAATCAGGTACCAGTTGACAGTTTTCCCCTTCTCTTTCTTTATTTTTCGGACAACGCCATTGGTTGATAGGTATCGTTCCTTTTCCAAAAGTTCCAGAACTATGGCCTTGTACTTGGTCATAACATATTTTTTGTAGAGTCCGTTATTAGTAGCCATATCTATAACCTTTATTTAAAGTTATGTATAAAGGTTTATATATTTATTCACTCAAATATTGATTAAGGAGTTCCAGAATTCATGCAAATAATAATTTCCTTCACTTTTTGCTTGCTCAGCCACAATTCCAAAAGATAATATTTATTGCATTATTATGGTTTGGTAGTCTGTTCATCTTGTGGATTGAAGCTAAAAGAAATGAGTTCAATGAACGATGGAGAAAGATAGGAATTTAATAGTATTTTATATCAGCCTCTTTTTTCAAAAGAAACGTTTAAACAAACCAATATTAAGCGTTCTAACAAATAATTAAAACATGAGACAGTTCTTTTTATGGTCACTGGTAATTTTATTTCTGCTCCCATTTCTTGCCAGCGCAAGTAATATTGGTCTGATTGAAGATTATGTATGGGGAAGTAATCTGACAGGAGTGAAGTACAGTTCAATAGTTTTTGGAGACATAAACAATGATGATGTAAATGATTTAGTTTTAACTGGTTGTTTACCTGATGGTGCGCTTGATTGTGAAAACGGTGCAATAGCTAAAATATACATAAATAACGGTTCGACTTTCTTGGAAAGTTGGAATTGGCAGAATAATTTAACTGGTGTAGGTTTCAGTTCCGTATCTTTAGGTGATATTGATAATGATGGAGATTTAGACCTCGTAATTACCGGATGTACTAGTGCTTTGGATGGTAATTGTAATGGTGAAAGAACATCCAAGATTTATACTAATAACGGTATTACCTTTACTGAAAACTATAATTGGGAAGCCAATTTAACCACAATATATGATGGATCTTCAGCATTCGGTGATGTGAATAATGATGGAAGAATAGACTTGATTTTAGTGGGGTATGGCAGTCTTAGCCCATACATACTATCAAAAGTTTACATTAATAACGGGACTTCATTTAATGAAGATCTAACATGGAGTAATGAATTAACTGGTGTTTATGAAAGTAATCTGGCATTAGGTGATTTTGATGCTGATGGCAAATTGGATATTATTTTAACAGGTGATGCAGGTAGTTCCACAGATACAACAAAAGTTTACATAAACAATGGTACAACCTTTTTGGAAAACGATACGTGGAGAGATGGTATAGAGAATATGGACAGAAGTTCTGTCATCGTAGGTGATATTGATAATGATGGAAAGATAGACTTGGGAATATCCGGTCAGACAAGTGGAGATGAATTAGATATATACAGAAACAACGGTATCTCATTTGAATTGTATCAAGATGACGATGGGTCAGATTTAAGAGGCTTATATAGAGCTTCTATAGCATTTGGTGATTATGACAACGACGGTGATTTGGATTTGATAGGTACTGGAAAGGAGGTTGGAAGATCGAGGGTTTGGGAAAATAATGGGAGCCTGTTTATTTTTGATGAATCAGCACATTCAAACATATCTGACAATATTGAATCTGGATCTCTAGCTTGGAACGATGTAAATACAGACGGATGCCTAGATGTTGTCATCACGGGGTTAGATTCGGGTGTTGGCAATATTGCCACCGTTTATATCAATAATTGCAGTGGTATAATCTCTAATGACAACCCTCTGCCTCCGTCATCAAACTTTTCAGCAGAATATTTGGATGACAATTTAAATTTGAATTGGACAAATGCTTCTGATCCCGAAACTACAGACCTTGGTCTCTATTACAACCTCCGTGTGGGGACATGCTTAGGCTGCCATGACATGGTTTCAGGCGTCTACGGAGGCACCGGGGGCGGTTCTGGTGGAGGTGGTGGAGCAAACGGCTACTTCGGCAACATGATGCAGCGCAAGTCTATCACGCTTAACAGGCACTTTGAGCCTGGAACTACCATCTACTGGGCCGTGCAGACCATCGACACGGGCCTGGCCAAGAGTGCATGGAGCACCGAACAGGTCTACGTGATACCCGGCGGCGAGGCTCCATGCGAGCCCGATTGGTCATGTTCTTCCTGGGGAGCGTGCCAATCCAGCGGGACTCAGGAGTGCAGCTCATGGGTCGATGCGAACTTTTGCAATGAAACGTACACCGGACCAGATACGCAGGGCTGCACCTACCACGAGCCTGACAGCCCCGGCGGCGGCTCTCACACGTCCGGGGGAACAGTGACCCAACAGAGCGTGGAGTACACATTCGATGCAATAGAGCCCGGAACTACTGC
>CAZSYZ010000039.1:0-11822 GCA_964611445.1 uncultured archaeon
TGGGCGAGAGCAGGATAAAGATGGAGGACGTCAACGCGGCCATAGACAGCAAGATCGACTACAACATTTCAGAACTCAAGAAAGACACGGCGTTCACTTCAGCCACGCTTGCAAGACTCGATGAGGAACTGAAGAAGTCATCACTCAATATCAACTCTCTCAGAAAGGACACGGCATCGAACAGCCGCGGGCTCACAGGCCTTAAGGCAAATTTCGAAAAAATTGAGAAGAAGGCCGCGGACCTTGAGAAGCTCCAGATAAAGCTTGGCGACATGGGCGACGCGAAGGCCGCCCTCACGCAGGCAATGGAGACCAAGCTCGAGCAGCGCATAAAGTTCATCGAGACGGAACTCAGGCAGAAGGCCGACAACATAGAAATCAGCCTTTCCGAAAGGTCAGGGGCTGTCGAGGCGAAGCTGGGCAAGGACATAGCAGCCATCAAGAAAGAGCTGACGGGGAAGGAAAAATCGATAGACTCCGTCAAGACGAGACTTGAGAAGATAGCCAAGCTTGAAGAGCGCCTCAGGATAGTCGACCAGGAAAAGGACGTTGTAGCGAAGAACGTTTCCTCGCTCCAGAACCTCAGGACGGACATGTCGAAGATGGACGAGAAGTCCAGGAACCTTGAGCGAGAGTTCAGGGCACTGAAGGCCCTGACGGACTCGGGATTCACGGAGCTCAGGGGAAGGGTAGACACGACCGCCAGCGAGGAAGGCAACAAATTCAGCACTGCGGTGAAGGCGTTCCTCAATGCAAGGGCCGACCTGAACAAGAAGATAAGCCTCCTTGAGCTCAAGCTGTCGGATTCGAACAGGCGCGTCAGCGACTTCTCAAAGCTCGTAACAAGGATAGACCTCCTGGAAAAGAAGGTTGACAGGCTGACGGAAAAGGGCTCCCAGATAAGAAGGGACATGGACCAGCTTGAGAGAAAGGAAGATTCCGACGAAAAGATTACGGTAGTGGACCTCGGGAAGGAAAAGGAACTTATAGACGGATACTAGGTGGCTTCCATGGAGACGTACCTAATTTACACAATCGGGGCAGCGGCGCTGGTGTTCATAGCCGCGGGGATTTATCTCCATGTCATCAGGAAGAGGTCGGAGAGCGTTTTCCCGGCACCTTTCCTGAACCCGCCTCGCAAGAGGAAGCCGGCGAAGAAGTGAACCTACGACTTCTTCAGAACACTGGCAACCGATTTCCTGCTTCCGGACACTATAAGCACATCGCCGGGCGATATGGTCTGGTCCTTCTCGGGCAGGTACATCCACTTCTCGTTCCTCTTGAGGCCGATCACGTTGACAAGGCCTCCAGTGTATTCCCCGATGCTCTTTCCAACGGACTTCGAGTTCTTCCTGATCTCGATGTAGTCCGCGACCTCTATGGAGTCCTTGAGACCCTTCAGTATCGTAGGGTGTATGGGTATGCCCCTTGACAGCGAGTCTATGAGCTCCTTTATCGCGTTGGATATGTCTTCCATGGCGCTCGATAGCCTCAGGACGGACGTAAGCTCGAGGGCATCCTTCGGTGATTTCGTCGCCAGCATGCACTCTGCCTCTATCTCGTACTGGCGGATGTCTATCTCCTCCTCCAGCTCGTGGATCTTGTCTACCAGCTTCTGGTCCTTCATGATAAGAGCCGAGAAGCCGAGCGCTATGGCAAGGTTCACCATGTTCTTCATCTCGACAATCAGGTCCACGACGTTCTTCTCTTTTTCCAGAATATCCTCGAGTATTTTTTCGCTCTTGTATTCGGATTTTGGTATTCTTACCACCACTCCTTATTTCTTTTACTGTGCCGCTTTAAATAACTTTCTAGACAACCACTCCCGTTATCAAAAGCAGCATGAAAATCCCCACGAAATCGCCTACGGTCGTGAGCATTGGAACGACGACGTTATCGGGGTCGAGCCCGTGTCTGTATACAAGGTAACTGGTGAATATCGAGCCCAGCATGAGCAGCATGACCGTCAGCAGGCCGGCCGTCAGCGTTATCAAAGGGAACATCATGAAACTGACGGCTTCCGCTCCCATGAAGCTGTCGACCGAAGCCGCGGCAATCCCGAGCAGGAAGAACGCGACAACCGAAACTATCACCATCGCCTCTATGTTCTTCCCGAGAATATCGCTCCTTCTGAAGTCCGGCTTCAGAAGCCCCATGTGCAGCGCCGAGGAAAGCCTGCTGGACACGACGCTTGAGATGTTGCCGTTTATGGCGTTGAATGCAGGCACTATTATAAGTATCCCGGGCAGCATCTTCAGAAGCCCCTCGTTTTTCCCCAGGAACAGTCCCGACAGGATGCTTATGGCCGCGCATACCGAAAGCACAGGCAGGCTCTCTTTTATGACTTCCCTCGTTTCAATCACAGGCCCAACCCCAGAACGAATTTTACGGTAAGTAGCAGGCACACCATGGTTATTATGTCACCGATGCTCGCGGCCGCCGGGAGCGTGGTGTTGTCAGGGTCAAGCCCGTGCCTGTAGCTGAGGATTGCTATGCCGGAGGTCATGAACGACATGAAAATTCCCGACATGAACCCGGTCATGACCGTTATAAGGACGAAGTTCGCGAGGCTCATGCACGTGCCGCCGATGTACATGCATGTCTGCCATGCCAGCACGGAAAGCACGAAAGATATGAAAACGCTCATGAGTATGCTGATCTCTATGTTGGCTCTCAGGCCCTTCGAGAATTTCTTGGTCGATATGTAGCCTAGGTGAAGGCCAGAGCTCAGCCTGGCGCCCAGCGCCGATGATATGTTCCCCCTCAGCCCCAGCAGCCCGGGAACGATTATCAGCAGCCCGGGAACCATGGACGTGTCGTTCACTATGCCGTTCAGAAAGCCTCCGGTGAAAAGCCCAACGGCGGTGAAAAGAAGTATTATCGGAAGAGTCTCCTCCACTATGCGGAAAACGGAGTTCGCAACCACCATAGAAATGAATTGTCCGAGATGATATAAATAACGGAATTAAAGGATATAATATGCGCATGAAGAGAAAGGTTCTGGCGGGCGGCGCGTTCAACATACTCCACCCCGGCCACATACACTTTCTTCAGGAAGCCAGGAAGCTCGGCGACGCGCTGGTGGTCGTCGTCGCCTCCGACAGGACGGTGAAGAAAACGAAGAAGCTTCTCTTTCCGGCCAGATACCGGGCGGAGCGTATAGGCGCATTCTCATTCGTGGACAAGGTCGTGATAGGCGACGACGAGGACATGATGAAGGTGGTGCTCGAGGAGAGGCCGGACGTGATAGCGCTGGGTTACGACCAGGACGAAAAGGGCATAAGGAGGATGCTTGACAGGAGCGGCATCAGGTGCAGGGTCGTCAGGATAGAAAAGTTAAAGGACTACTCCACCAAAAGGATAACGGAGGGGAAAAAATGAAGAGAGCCGTAAGGATTTTCCTTTTTGCCGAGGCAGTCATTTTCTTTGCGGGCGGGCTGCTCGGCCCGCTGTACGCCGTCTTCGTCGAAGACATAGGTGGCGACATACTCACGGTGGGCGCGTCATGGTCCGTCTTCATGTTCATTTCCGGCATAGGACTCCTTCTCAGCGGGAGGTTCATAGACCGGCTGAGGAGCGAAAAACCCGTTATAATGTTGGCGTATCTGCTGCAGGCGCTTGGGTTCCTCGGATACCTTTTCGTGACGTCCCCGCAACACCTCTTCATGGTTCAGGCGATGCTCGGAATATCCGCAGCCATCGGATACCCGTCCAGGGAGTCATGGTTCACGAGGTTCATCGACAGGGACAGGATAGCTTTCGATTGGGCCTCATGGGAGGCTTCTTATTCCATAACGGCAGCCGCGGCATCCCTTGCGGGTGCATGCATAGTCAGCATTTACGGATTCAGCATCCTTTTCGTCCTCATGTTCCTTTTCGCCATCACGGGACTTATCGTGATAGCCTTCATCCCGGAGGCGAAGAAATGAGAAAGGGCCAGCTCTGGACGCTCGACATGGCGCTGTCGATGATAATATTCATGAGCGCCATGCTCATGCTGCTGTTCGCCTGGAGCTACATAAGCGCGGATACCGTGGAATCGCAGGAGCTCAAGGAGATGCAGTTCAGGTCGATGACGTTATCGGACTCGCTGATAAGGACCCCCGGCATCCCTGCCGACTGGAACGAGAGCACCGTGAAGGTGATAGGGCTGGCCTACGATGACAGCATGCTCGACGGGCCCAAGGTCGACGAGTTCCTCAACATGAGCTATGCCAAGGCGCGCTCGCTCCTCGGCATACAGCCGTACGAGTTCTACTTCGAGATAAAGGACATAAACGGCACGCTTTACAAAAACAGCACGCTGGCCATAGACAGCGACTCTTCAATAGTCATACCTTCCGAGCGTTACGCCGTTTACAGGGAGCGGGTCGTCAAGGTATTGCTCGCCCTCTGGTTATAGGACCCAACCCTTTTAAATGCGTACACCAAACATAAAAAGTGATTCTCATGAAGAAGCAGACAGTGAGCTCCTTTTCGAGGAACGGCGAGAGCGTCGACGACAGGTTCGCGGTGAAGTTCAAGAAGCCCCCCGTGGACTACAGGGGCGCCGACAAGAAAGGGAAATGGTTCGAGGTCAGGCTTTCCGACAGCACGGGAGAAATCACGGCAAAGTACTGGGGAAGGAGCGAGCAGGAAACCGAGCGCGTCTACGGCAGCGTCGACAAGGGCGACATCGTCCACGTGAGGGGCATCGTCCAGGAGTATCCGGCCGGCAGCAGGAACTTCTCGATATCCATAGACTCCTCGAAGGGGGAGCTAAGGAAATGCCAGCCATCAGAATATGACCCCGCGGACTTCGTGGCCAAGACAGGGAAGGACATTGACAAGATGCTGGAGGAGGTAAAATCGATACTCTCCAACGTCGGCAATGCCCACCTGAAGGCGCTCGCGGACGCATTCCTGAAAGACAGCAAATTCGTGGAAACGTTCAAAAACGCTCCTGCAGCGATGGAGAACCACCAGAACTACATAGGCGGGCTCCTCGAGCACACGCTGAACACCATGAGGATAGCGGCGAAATTCTGTGAAATCCATCCCGGTCTCGACAGGGACCTCGTGCTCGCCGGCTCTTTCCTTCACGACGTGGGGAAGACGAAGGAGCTTGAGGTGTCCGGTGGCGTGATAGACGTCACAGCCGAGGGCATGCTCGTGGGACACATAGCCTCGGGATATGAGATGGTCTCAAGGAAGATGGATTCCATCCAGGGATTTCCTAGGGAACTCGCCCTCAAGGTCCTGCACATCATGCTCAGCCACCACGGCAAGACGGAATACGGCGCCGTTAAGAAGCCCCAGATGCCCGAGGCCCTTGCGGTGTATTACGCGGACGACGCGGACGCGCAGATAGACTTCTTCCTGCGCCTCAAGCGCGAGGCCAGCACAGACGACGACTGGATATGGAGCAAGAAGATAGGCGGCCACGTGTACCTGAAGTGAGTTATTAATAAATATTCATAATAAATCAATGATAGGTGAAAAAATGGCATATAGAAAAAATTCCATTGACGTCTTAGGAACTTCAGGAAGTGGCATAAAAATGAATTTTTCTGCATACGACAATCCTAAAGTCATCTCCCTTCGCAGTCCAGAATATGACGGGCCAAAAATCCTAATGCAGTCTTGCTGCGCTATTTCAAAAAGAGCATCCCCCGTACACAAATAAAAATTATTCTAGCCCGCCGACACTCGCATTTCCTAAAGCTCAATCTCCAGCATCTTGTACTTTATCTTGACCTTGTAGCCAGCGGCCTTCACTGCCTTAAGAACATAGCTCCTGAGGCCGGGCTTCTTCCCTATCTGCTGGACGCCCAGCTCGAGCGCGAGGAGGGGGTTCTTTATCTCGAGTATAACCTCTCCGGGCGTTACCACGATGTCTGCCGCGGGCTTCCCGTCGACCTTAAGGTGGAACCTGAGCCTGCCCTTGAATACCCCGAGTACATCGGTTATCATACTCATAAGAAACCAAGAATGCCAAGATCAATATGATTACTTTTTCTTCTTCTGCGGCACGACCGTGAAGACGACGTTCCCGTCAACCTTTACCTTCGTCCCGCCAATATCGAAATGTATGCCGTCAAGGTTCACGTTGGCGGAAGTCTCCTTTCCCTCGATTATGCTCAGGAACTTGACAAGCAGCTCTTCCTTGTTTTTCAGCAGCTCTTCGATGAATCCCATTAATACACCTCCGTCTGTTTTTCGAATTAAATAAATATACACCGGCCAATTAATAAATGATACCCCATGGTTGAAAACATAGTCGTAGGCAGGGACAGGGACGACCTGAAGAAATATGGAGAGAAGGGGACGGCCTTCATAGGCAAGCACATAGTGGGGAAGGGTGAGGATGCCCACCTGACGAACCCGATCCTGATGGATGTCACGAGGCCTCACGTTCTCCTGATCTGCGGAAAACGCGGGAGCGGAAAGAGCTATAGCGCGGGAATCGTTTCGGAGGAGATTGCGACACTGCCGGATGAGATAAGGAACAACCTCGCCGTCGTCATGTTCGACACCATGGGCATATACTGGTCGATGAAAGACCCCAACGAGAGGGACAAGGAAATCCTGAAGGAATGGGGGCTCAAGCCAGAAGCGCTCCCCATACAGCTTTTCGTGCCCACGGGATATGTTGAGGATTACGAGCAGGCCGGCGTGACGTACGACCACGCCTTCAACCTAGTGTGCTCGGATTTATCGGCAGAGGACTGGGTGCTCACCTTCGGATTCTCATTCGTCGACGAGTACGGCACCACGATAGAGAGGACCATCAAGCAGCTGAAAAAATCCAAGGCCGGCAAATACTCAATAAAGGACATAATCGCTGCCATAGAGGCCGACAGGAGGGCCGAGCAGAAGGTCAAGGACGCCCTCGTGAACAGGTTCAGCGCCGCGGAGGGATGGGGCATATTCGGCGCTGAAGGCACCAGGATGGAAGACCTCATAAAGCCGGGCACGGTCTCCGTGGTGGACGTCTCCCATTACATGCAGGTCTCGGCCGGCTGGTCCGTGCGTTCCATGATAGTCGGGCTGCTGAGCAGGAGGATATACCATGCCAGGTCGCTCGCGAGGAAGGCCGAGGAGCTCGAGGTGATGACCGGGGAAAGCAGGTCCACGATGCCGATGGTCTGGATGATACTCGATGAGGCCCATCAGTTCCTGCCCACGCAGGGCCAGACAGCGGCGACGGAGCCTCTGCTTACGCTCGTGAAGCAGGGGAGGGAGCCCGGCATCTCTCTGATTTTCATAACGCAGAGGCCCAACAAGCTCCATGAGGACGCCCTTTCGCAGTCGGACATCATAATAGCCCACAGGCTCACATCGGAAGCGGACATAACCGCTCTTAGGGGCATAATGCAGACCTACATGATAGACGACATACAGGAGTACATCAACTCCCTGCCGCGCAAGAAGGGGACCGCGATAGTACTCGATGACAACTCCGAGCGCATATATGCCATGCAGGCGAGGCCCAGGAAGACGTGGCACGCTGGCGGCTCGCCCATAGCCATAAAGGAAATAAGCGTCCTCGGCTGACATTTTTATTTCTTCCAGCGAAAAATGTCACATGGAAGAGCAGGGATTCGGATTCGACGATTTCTCCATAGAGATGGAGGACTTCGAGTACACGCTCGTGAACAAGTTCACCCGCATATTCAACCTTGGGGAAGGCGGAAGCTTCGTTCAGGAGCCGTGCATCCACAACGGCAAGGTCTACGTTGGCTGCATGGACAGGAACGTCTACTGCCTCGACGCGAAGACCGGAGAGCTCGTCTGGAAGTTCCAGGCGGACGCCGGGATCGCCATGTCGTCTCCCGTAATCTCGGACGGGATACTGTACATAGGAAGCTATGACTACAACATGTACGCCCTCAATGCAGAGACAGGAAGGCTCGTGTGGAAGTTCAAGACCCAGGACAAAGTGTTATGCAGCTGCGCCGTCAGCGCCGGCAGGGTTTACTTCGGTTCCAAGGACTATAATGTCTACTGTCTCGATGCAAGAACCGGTCAGCTTTTATGGAAATTCAAAACATTCGCTGAGGTTGCATCCGTCCCGACCGTACATGAAGGAAAGGTTTTTATCGGTTCCTATGACCGCAACATGTACTGCCTCGACGCCGCGACCGGCAGACTCGTGTGGAAGTTCGAAACCCAGGGATTCATATTCAACGAGGTGAGGCACATAATCCATGAGGGAAGGCTGTATTTCAGCTCTTTTGACAATTACCTCAGGGTGGTTGACGCCGGCACGGGAAAACTCATATGGAAATTTCTTACGGGCCTGTACGGCGGCATGAACTGCGGGCCGGAAATATACGATGATACCATCTACCAGACCAACAGGGAGGGTCACCTGTATGCGCTGACGATGGACAGGAAGCAGAAATGGAAATTCAGCATAAACCTTCCAATTGCGGGTGTCAGCATCCACGAAGGGAAGATATACATAGGGACAGGCGATTTCAACTTCTATTGCCTAGGCCTCGACGGGAAGGTGCTCTGGAAGTTCGCTACTCAGGGAGAGGTGTGGTACAAATCGGCTTTTCTTGGGAATGCCGTCTACTTCACCTCATGGGACTGCAACCTTTACTGCGTGGACAAAACCACAGGGAAGCTCTTCTGGAAGTTCCGCGGCCAAGGGGCGCCTTCATACCTTCCGGCGCCTTATGACAGCTACGAGCTGAGCGTCAAGAAGCCGGTCGAGGAGAGAAGGCGCCAGGACTCCTCGAGGAAGACCTACAGCATAGAGTTAAGAGACCAAGAGAACACAAGCACCTACAAGTCCCGAATAACCTACCAGGTCTCCACCCAGTACGCGGCCAAGGGCAAGTACCAGAAGGATTCCGACGAGGAAGCATTTTAAGTTTTTGCCTTCTAATTCTGGGTATGGAAGAATCCGGGAATCATACTTTCGACGACTTCTCAGTGGAGATGTCAGACCTTGAAATGAAAAAGAAGACGGACCTGCACATATGCTGGTGGGGAACAAGCGATGGCGGAAGCATAGAGAACAGACCACTGATATATGACGGGACAGTCATCTTCGGCAGCGCTAATCATAACATATACGCTGTAGACATCAAAACCTTCAAGGAGAAGTGGAAATTCAAGACCGGGTCGCGAATCGTGTCATCGAGCCCGGTCATTCACGGGGATTCAGTCCTGCTGGGCTCGTTCGACAAGAATGTATATTGCGTTGATGCATTGAAAGGGAAGCTGAGATGGAAATTCGCGGCAAAGGGGGAGATTGCATCCCCAGGAGCCGTACATGATGGCTTGTTCTTTTTCACAGGCAGGGACATGATGTTATATGCCCTCGACTGCATGACCGGCAGACTCGTCTGGAAGTTCAGAACCTACAACTCAAATATATCCGAACCCCTCATCTATAAGGACACGGTAATATTTCATTCCGGCGACAGGAACCTCTATTGCCTGGACTGCAGGGATGGCCGCCTTTTATGGAAATACAGAGCGGAGGAAGAGTTGCTTTCGGATATCTCCTTTCCTGCGCACGAAGGCACCATTTACTTCGGAAGCACGGGAGGCATCCTGTACGCCATGGACCTGATGACACAGAGAATAAAGTGGAAATTGTACATAGGGGGTTATGGGATGACCAAATCGGGAGTGATGCTCGACGACATGCTGATCCAGCCGGCCAACAGCGGGATGCTGTATTCAATCTCAACAGAGGGGAAGGTTATCTGGAAATTCAGGAAGGAGGAGGCTGTGGGCGGGGTCGCCACGGACGGCAGCAGGATATACCTGAGCGGAGGTGAAAACAATTTCTTTTACTGCCTGGACAAGGCCGGGAAGGAAATCTGGAAGTTCAGGACACATGCACCAAACTGGTCACCAGCAGTTATACACGGCGGTTTCGTGTATTTCGGATCATACGACTGCAATCTCTACAAGCTGGACAAGAACACAGGCAGGATGGTTCAGAAATTCACCGCTCCCGGCGGTATCTCAACCTATCCGGACTGGAAGGGATATTTCGAATTGACGGTGAGGATACCAGAACCGGAAGTAAACAGGATTGAGATGCATAAATATTCAGTTACTGAAAATCCCGAGGACACAGAGACCGGCGACTTCTACAAATCCAGAATAACATACCAGGTCTCAACGCAGTATAGTGCCAAAGGGAAGTACCAGAAGGATTCCGACGAGGAGGAGTTCTGAAGCATTTTGGGCTCGGAAGAAAGTGACACGATGCTATCTTCTTATACCTGGGTTATATTTAAATATAACCCCGGTATAAATAAAATATGGCAGATAGGGTTTACGCGAAGTTCCCTCTCGGGAACCTGCTGAAGGGAAGGATGCTAAGGATAGCGGAGCTTCAGGACAGGCTGATGATAGAGGTGAGTGCAAAGTTCGAAGCGATACTGCACGGCGGCACGGCCATATGGAGGGTGTACGGAGGCAAACGTCTTTCCTTTGACCTCGACTTCTACCACCAGGACCCTGCCAGCATGCTCGCTTACTTCGGGAAATCCGAGGCGTTCAGGCCGGCGAGAAGCAAGATGACAGGCTCCGGCGTGTGCTACATGAGGTTTGAGGAAGGCCCGGTCGCAGCCGAGATAAACATCTCCCCGGCGTTTTCGGAAAAGCGCGCAACCGACGGGGAGTTCCGCCTCGTCGGCGGGGACTCCATAGTCGTGCGGACGCTTTCGGAAACGGAGCTTCTCAGGGAAAAGATAGACGCCTATGAAAACAGGATGAAAGCGAGGGACCTCTACGATATTTTTTATCTCCTCGGAATCGCCGATACATGCCAGGTGAAAAACGAGCTCAAGAAACTCCTCCCGCTCCTCAAAGAACCCCCTGCGGATTTTTCCGGCCTGAAAGAGCTGGTGCTTCTCGGGAAGTCCCCGGATTTCGAGACGATTGTAAGGAAGGTGGAGGGCCATGCCAAAGGCTAAGCACCGCGAGTACACGAAGACGCTCGAGGAGGCGAGCGCGTTCAGCTTCAGAGTGGTTGAAGGCAGGCTCGGGAAGAGCTACGCGAAGACCTTCATCCACAACCTTAGGAAGAGGGGGAAGATAATCGGGCTCATGAGGGGATGGTATACCTTCAGGAAGTCGCCCTACCTCATAACCGTACCCCTTGGGGAAGCATACGTCGGGCTCGGGACCGCAGCCCACATCCACGGCGCATGGGGCCAAGTGCCGAACATCGAGGTTCTTACTACGATGGCTCCCGGGAAAACGAGGGTCGGCGAAAGGATGGTCGGCGGAAGAAAGGTCATCGTGAGAAGGATAGACAGGAAGCTGTACTTCGGCTACGAGCGGAAAATGCTTGAAGAGGCCGGGGATTTTATAAGGGTCTCCGACCCGGAAAAGACGCTCATAGACCTTATATACTACAACTATCCCTTCATTGACGAAATAGTTCCCGGGCTTTTGGAAATCGTAAAAAAGGACAAACTCCTCTCCTACCTCAAAAGGATGGGAAGCGCCAGGGGGTCAAGAAAGATAGGGAAGAAGGTGGCTGAGTTTTGCGGCATCTGACTGCGGACCCATGCACGGCGAGCTCTCCGAGGATAAATCCCGTTCTTTGAGCATTACGGGCTCGGAAGCTACCTAGGAAATCATCCTTGCGTCATTCTGGAGCGTTTTCCTCATCGCCCGTTATTGTGTTGGGAAAACGTTTTAAAAAGGCAGGCATTATTCTTAGTATGGGTTTTCTGGGCTCTTTATTCGGGAAAAGGAAGCGCGCCGAAGTGAGGTCGAGATGGCCTCCTGAAAAGGCCACGCTTGAGCTGCCGGCGGTGCTCGGCTGGCTTGATTCCCAGTTCGGGAACGAAATGGAC
>CAZSYZ010000040.1:0-11803 GCA_964611445.1 uncultured archaeon
AATTTCACGAATAAAGAGGGTGATGTCACCAATGGGGGTTTCCTGTACACCGAGAGTTTTGGAGGTGACAGCTTTGCTTTCTTCGGTTATGAAGATTCAGTAAAGGTATACATAGTTACAGGGACGAGGGAAGGGGTATCCGGGAGCGGCACACTGGTGCATGTCTACTTTACATCACTCGATGAAATAGATCAAAGCCGCCTCGATTTTGAATTCGCAGACATTGGCGATGAAGAAGGAAAAAAGCTTTGCGTTTCCACCAGCGGAGGTGTTGTGAATGTTGTCCAATAAAGACGCGTGTCTGATGATGATAATATTCATAGCAATGACGACCTTCTTAGTAGGTGCTGTTAATGTTAACGCTTCAATCGAGACTCCACTTAAACAATTGATAATCGAGAAGAACGACATAGTCCTCGGAGGTGATACCAACAACGATTTCTCGGTTGACAAAATCGATTTAATTGAGATAGGAAAAAATTATGGAACAACATCACCTGCGGATGAGAACATAGGGGGAGATGTAGACGGCAACGGAGTGGTTGATATATATGACTTGTCCACCGTCGGCGTCAACTACGGGGAGACCCTTTTCAACATGAATGCAGAAGGCGGTTCAGCAACCCTATATGTTGAGCCAGCTTCATCGAGAGCGGAGCCCGGCGAGGATGTATACGTTTCCGTGAAGATAGACACACCAGAGAACATCTTTGCGGTTTCCCTCGCAGTGGATTATGACGAAACCCTGATCAATGCCACAAACGTAGAAGAGGGCAGCTTCCTCAGTGGTGATGGTGGAAAAACATTCGATATTATTTCCGTAGACTGGGATAATGGTATTATTTCCTACGACAGTACAAGATATGACACGGAAACAGGAATATCGGGCACGGGAGACCTGATAACCATACACTTCAGGCTGCTCAATGAAGGGATAAGCGGCGTCGACATAACGGACTACGTGCTTATCGATGAAAATCTGGAGACCCTTACAGACGTTACAGCGGTCGATGGCAGCGTCCAGGTTGAAATAAACGAACCGGCCTACATAAATCCCATCCCAGACAAGAACGTCAACGAGGGCCAGACGCTCACGTTCACGGTCACCGCGAACGACCCAGAAGATGACGATTTTAACCTTTCTGTAATTTCCGGTCCCGGCTCCATGACAGATAACCAGTACTCCTACACCCCCGGCTGGGACACCAACCATAACAACGAGGTTTACAACGTTGTAATAGAGTCGGAGGACGAGTATGGCGCCACAGACATGGAAGACTTCCAGCTGACAGTCATTGACGTCAACCGCGACCCGACTATCAACCCAATCTCCGACAGGAACGTCAACGAGGGCCAGACGCTCTCCTTCACGGTCTACGGTTCCGACCCCGAAGGCGATACACTTTCATATGCGGTCATCTCCGGTCCAGGTTCAATGGCAGGGAACACATACTCCTACACACCAGGATGGGACACCAATCACGATGATGAGATAAGCACCGTGGTCATCGAGGCTAGAGACGGCCACGGCGGTTCAGACACCGAAGACTTCCAGCTGACAGTCATTGACGTCAACCGCGACCCGACTATCAACCCAATCTCCGACAGGAACGTCAACGAGGGCCAGACGCTCTCCTTCACGGTTTCCGGTTCAGACCCTGACCCTGACACTCTTACCTACAACGTCATCTCAGGCCTAGGCTCCATGGCAGGAAACCAGTACACATACATCACAAGCTGGGACACCAACCACAACAACGAAGTGAGCACTATTGTCATCGAGGCAAACGACGGTCATGGAGGAACGGACACGGAAGACTTTCAGCTGACAGTCATTGATGTAAACCGGGCACCATCAATAGACAGCTACTCACCGACGGACACGACACCTGAAGTTGACGAGGGCTCGGACATTATGTTCACTGTTACATGCTCGGATCCCGAGATCGATACCCTTCAGTATCTGTGGACGGTTGACGGAAGCCCGTACCCTTCCGGCTTGCCGTCATACACATACTCACCAACCTATGCGGAATCCGGAACCCATGAGGTGACGGTAACACCTTATGACGGATTCGACAACGGCCCGACCCAGGTATGGATAGTCACGGTGAATGATGTCCCGATTTCATGCACCCAGAATTCAGACTGCGGGACGGACGGATACGTAGGCAGCACGTTCTGTTCAGATGACGTCGTAATGAGAACATACAGGACCTACACCTGCAACAACCCCGGAACGCCTTCGGCTTCATGCTCATACTCTGACACAAACATAGCCCAGGAGACATGCCCTTACAAATGCGTCGCCGGCTCGTGTGTCTCCAACCAGCCGCCAACGATAAACACATACTCGCCGTCGGGCAGCCCGGTCTCGATAAACGAGGGCGAGTCTCAGGAATTCTCGGTAACTGCATCCGATCCTTACGGCGACCCGCTGACATACTCATGGAGGCTCGACGGCTCACCTGCAGGAAGCGGGACGAGCTACACGTATAATTCCGATTATAGTTCCGCGGGCACCTACACGGTCCTCGCGAACGTTTCGGACGGCGTCTACTTCGTCACGAGAAGCTGGCAGCTCATAGTGAACAATGTGAACAGGGCTCCCGTAATAAACTCATACTCGCCGACCAATCCCACTCCGTCAGTCGATGAGGGCCAGACACTGGCATTCAGTGTGACCGCCTCAGACCCTGACGGCGACCCACTCTCATACCAGTGGAAGCTCGACGGCCTTCAGGTATCGACATCCTCATCATACACTTACAGCCCGGACTTCGACGACTCAGGCCCGCACACGGTCTACGTCAAGGTTTCCGATGCCAGCCTGTACGCCGAGATGTCATGGTACGTTACCGTGAACGATGTCCAGGTTTCATGCACAAAGGATTCAGACTGCGGAATTGACGGTTATATAGAGGGCCCGTCATGCTCAGGCCTAGACCTGAAGGGTACATACAGGACCTGGACGTGCAACAACCCCGGAACGCCTTCGTCTTCATGCTCATACACCGACGATGAAAGGACGGTAGAGACGTGCAGCTACCTCTGCCAATCAGGAATATGCATACCCAATGACGACCCGGTGATAGCGCCGATACCCGACAAGAACGTCAACGAGGGCCAGACGCTCACGTTCATAGTCCAGGTAACGGACACTTACGGGGACACGCCGAGCCTCTCTGTGAAATCAGGCCCGGGTTCACTTTCAGGCAATACATACTCATATACATCAAGTTGGGACACCAACCACAACAATGAGACAAGCACAGTGGTCATCGAGGCCACAGACGGTCATGGAGGTTCAGACACCGAGGACTTCCAGCTGATAGTCATTGATATAAACAGGGCGCCCGAGTTCATAAGATATAAACCAGAGGACTCCACACCGAGCCTCAGCGAAGGGTCTGAGATGGACTTTATCCTTTTCGCTGTTGACCCAGAGTACGACACGGTTTCCTATGAGTGGACGCTTGACGGCGTTGCCGTCTCCCCGGAGGTCTACGATTACAGTACGGGAAGCGTCTACAATTACAACCCCGGATACAGCGATTCGGGCACACACAAGATAATCTCGACGGCATCTGATGGTTCAGCGAGCATCAGCAAGACGTGGACAGTGACCGTAATCAACGTCGGAACCGTGAGCATACCACTCACTTCCGGATGGAACATAGTACAGCTTCCGGCAAGGCCGGTCGACACAGCCATAACCTCGGTGCTCTCTTCGGTCGCAGGCAAGTACAATCTCGTGATGGTCTACGATGAGGCCGGCGACAAGTGGCTCGACTACAACCCGAGCAAGCCGCCGTTCCTCAACACCCTGCACGAGCTTGACGAGACCAGGCCGTTCCACATAGACATGACGGAGGCCGCGACGCTCGGGGTGAATATAGTGTGATGATGGTGATTGACAAATGAAAAAAATAATGAGACCGATAAATAAATTATTCATTACGTTAGGGATTGTGAAGGCAGCCACTTCCATAGGTGAAGCAGCGGCTCAGGACATCAGGCCGTTCATTCCCTACGGGAAGGTCATAGAACTGAATGGGTGGGAGATACCTAATGGCATCCTCAAGGGATACTGCAACAATGGCAGCGGTGACGCCCTGGTTCTTACTGAGGACGACTTCGGGGTAAAGCTTGATACGGCGATTCTTGGCGAGTACAACGACACCATGTGGTACAGCACCACCATGAGGACCGAGGACCTAGGCGAAGGCACGGACTTCTATCTCACGTATGTCGATGGCGAGGGTCACGAATACCCGATGTTCACAGACAAAGAGAATGGCAACCTCCTCGATGCGGAGGAGGGCGAAAGCCCGCGAAAGGACCTTTATATCGACTCGGACCTGTCGAACTCCTCCGCGACCAACGTAGGTTATGTTATAGAGATTAACGGGAAGAAGATACCCCCGAACGCGATGATAAAGTTCTACGATACCCAGGGAACCGGAAGCCCGTTCGACCAGACGGAAGACGACCAGCTTATAGGCGAGGCCGCGATCGGGGAGGACGGGAGCTACTATGCGAAGACGGCAACAAACAAGGGGTCCACGCCGGAAGACGAAGGTTGCGATGCTGGAAGCAAGAACAAGTACGCTAAGATAGAAACGGAGAAGATAAACCAGCTGCTCTACCTTGATGAGGGATTATTCGAATCCACGATGACCCACAGCCCGCTCACGAAAGACACCAATAACCTCTATTTCATGGATACCACGGCGACGGGCCTGGACAAATTTGAAGCGGAGGACCCGTTCAACGCGTATCCGAATCCCTTCGGCGATGACGGAATAAACGTCACGATAGGCAAAGGCCCAGGAAACGTGAGGATAGTCCTCTACGACGGCTCAGGAAAACGCATAAGGTCGTATAATTTCAGCCGGGGTGGAAGCTACAACATCAGCGGAGATGGCTTGGCACCTGGACCCTATCTGATGGAGTTAACCGATGGCAGACACGCGGAAGCGATAAAGCTGATAAAGAATTAACTCTTGATTTTAAGCGCACCGGCGGAACCGCCGGCCAGCTGTATGCCTTTGTCGGCAATCTTGAATGGGTAGATGTCCTTACCATGCGATGTCCTTCTCATCTTCCTTATCTGCAGGCTCCTGTTCGTCTCCTCGCCTATGCCGAGATAGTTGAGGATTAAAACGCCGTCGACCACGAATTCCTCGACGCCGAATCTCGACAGCGCCTTGCTGTCCTCCATTATCTCCGATGTCACCAGCGACGTGCAGCCCGCGTTCTTGACAGCCTTGATGAGCTTGCCCAGCTGCTTCCTGACGGTCGCCTGGTCCTTCATGTAAAGGCCAAGCATGGAGATGGAATCCACCACGAGCCTCTTCGCCTTTATGTACTCTATCTGGTTCACGAGAACGGAGCTCACGTCGGTCTCGAAGGGGTCGTGGAACATTATCCTGAAGAGGCCCTTCTTCTCGTAGGGGTCCAGGTCCCATCCGAACTGCCTGGCGTCAGCCTTTATCTCTTCTGCGTCCTCCTCCAGCGAAAGGTAAACGCAGGGCTCGCCCTTCTGGAGGCCTTCCCAGAGGAACTGCAGGCAGAATATGGTTTTCCCTGTTCCCGTGCCCCCCGTAACCATCGTCACGCTGTTCTGCAGGAGACCGCCATCGATAAGCGAATCCAGCCTGGGTATTCCCGTGGAAACTCTGGATACCATGTTATATTGTTGTAAACGTGACCTAAATAAATTTAATACACTATCCCGAGGATATACTATGAGCACCGACATCATGAAATTTCTCGAGGAGAAGAGAGGAGACATAGACGGCGTCATAAACAAATACCTTCCCAGGAAGGTCGACGAGAAATACATAGAATGGCTCCTCGGAAAACCCAGCTACGAATACACGGTGAAGACGATCCAGGAGGCGCTCTCGACTCCCATATGGGATTTCCTTGACCGTGGGGGCAAGCGCTGGAGGCCGGCGCTTTTCCTGCTTTTCACCGAGGCCCTCGGCGGAGAGGTTAAGAATGTGATGGACTTCACCGTGACCCTTGAGCTCTTGCACGAGGGAAGTATCGCTGTGGACGACATCGAGGACAATTCAGATATGAGGAGAGGAAAACCATCTATGCATAAGATATTCGGCGAGGACATAGCGATAAACGCCGGGAACTTCATGTATTTCCTCGCGTTCTTCCCTTTCATAAAGCACAGGGACGACTTCAGGGAGAAGACGCTCCTGAGAGCGTGGAAAATTACCATGGAGGAGATCACGAGGATACACTACGGGCAGGCAACGGACATAGCATGGCACAGGGGCCTTGCGGACGCCGATAACATAAGCGAAAATGAATACCTGCAGATGTGCGCCTACAAGACGGGCGTGCTCGCGAGGCTTTCCGCGAGGCTTGCGGTCATACTCAGCGACGGCAGCGAGGAGCTCGAGGAGAAACTGGGCAGGTTCTCCGAATGCATAGGCATCGCGTTCCAGATACAGGACGACATAATGAACATATCCCCGACTGAAGGCTGGGGGAAGGAGACGGGCGACGACATAAACGAGGGAAAGAGGACGCTCCTCGTCATACGCACGCTGAAGAACGCCCAACCCAGGGACAGGAAAAGGCTTCTGGAAATCCTCAAGATGCACACGAAGGACAGGAAGCTCATAGAGGAAGCCATAGGGATAATAAAGGGCGCTGGATCCGTCGAGTACGCGAAGGAGTTCGCGCGGAAGATGGTGAGGGACGCATGGAGGGATGCCGACCCGCTTCTGAAGGAAAGCGCAGCAAAAAAGAAGCTGAAGGCATTCGCCGACTTCATGGTCGAGAGGGAGATATAGGTGTTTCTATGCCCGGAAAGGTTGGTAGGGGTATCGGATTTGGCAAGGTGATACTCTTCGGCGAGCATTTCGTGGTTTACGGCCTGCCGGCCATAGCATCTGCAATAGACAGGACGGTAGAAGTCGAAGTTACAGAGAATGAAAAAGGCATCATATTCGAGGACAGAAACTTCGATAGAACGGTTTCCTATGAAGAGGAGAAGGACCATATACTAAGCAGGACATTCGGGAAGGTTATTGAATATTTCGGTGTCAGCAACATTAAGGTCAGAATATCCGGGAATGTGATCCCCATGGCCGGCATGGGTTACAGCGCCGCGCTTTCCGTGGCACTTGTCCGGGCACTTAACGATTTTTCAGGTAAAGATATATCGGACGATGAGGTGAACAGGCTGGCATATGAATGCGAGAAGGTCTCCCACGGAAATCCTTCCGGGATAGACAACACATGCGCTACGTTTGGCACTATGATATTTTTCAAAAAGGACATGGCCGGTGGGAAAAATACAATAGAGCCTATCGAAACTAACGGCACTTTACGTCTGGTTCTCTGCAACAGCGGGAAAAAAGGCAACACAATGGAGCTTATTTCCGGCGTCAGGGAAAGAAAGGAGAAAGAACCTGAAAAATACGAAAAGATTTTCAGAAGGGCGGAGGGCATAGTCTCTGAAGCCATGGAGAAGATAGAGTCAGGCGACGTTTCCGGAATTGGCTCGCTCATGAACGAGAACCACATGCTTCTGAAGGAGATAGGCGTAAGCACGCCGGAACTGGAGGAGATGCGCGATATAGCAATGGATAATGGCGCTTTAGGTGCAAAAATCACGGGCGCGGGCGGAGGGGGTTTCATAGTAGCGCTTGCGGAGAACGAGGAAGCCCAGAATAAGATTTCGAAGGCCGTTGAGGATAAAGGCTACAAAACACTGAAAACTATGATAGGGTCAATCTTTGAGTGAGCCTAGAAACCCTTTCCTCTCAGCTGCTTGTAGAATGGTGTGGGAATCCCATTTATGCTGAAAACCGCAAGCTCCACAATCCTATGGGGCTCTATTTTCGCCCTAAGAAGGTCCGTCCTGACCCTTTCGAGCCGTTCATCACGTCGGCCACCCGGGCCCACGCATACCTCTTTCAGGTGTTCGCTTATGGTCATACTTTTTCTCATGTCGAACTTGTCAACATCGTTTATTTCGCCCCTGAGGTTCCTGAATTCGTCAAGGTAAACGTAGGCGCTCAGTATGGTCTTTTCATTACCAATCATCTGCAGAAGTATGTAGTTATATTTATCCTTATGCATTTCAACAAACCCTTCGAACTGTCTGAAATCCTTGCAGTCCGTCATATATGGAAGACCTACAGGCTTCTTATCTTGGACAGACTTCGGGAAATCGGTCATTACGATGAGACCGCCAAATTTGGCGAAAAGGTATCGGGCGTACTGGTATAACTCGTCTCTTTGAGAGTATTCGAACTCCCTGAGCTCCCCGACATTGAGGCCGAGTTCCTTCAGGTGCATCAAAGAGTCGTACTTCCTCATATTAATCATCACACCATACGGGTTTTAAAAAATCCATGAATGTCTGGTATTCGGGTTCCTCCATCTCAAGTTCTTTTTCCAGCCCGTCTACATCAATCTGGAATGCCATGCCGCGGAGAGACATTTTGAAATCAGAATCCCCACTCTTTTGCATATTGCGCAAGCTGTGATGCAAAATTGTTCCTCTCAAGGACTATTGCAGATTTATCGTTTTTTGCCTTCTCTATGTCATGAGGGAACATATAACCCGGTACTATGAACTGGTTGTGGAAACCCGCATCCCTTAAGCCAAGCTCATCTGAAGTTTTGTAGGTGTCGTTGAGTCTCCACACTTGGGAATGCGGCAATCCCTCCCTCTCTGCCACTATCTTTAGCTGCTTAATCTTGTCTCTGTCAGGTACGGTCTCTTTACCAATCAGCCTCTCATTGTTTATTACACAAGAAACATCTGGACTGTCAGAAGTGAAATCCGAGGGCACTCGCTCAAGGTCCGTGTATATCTCACACAGAAGCTTTGTGCTGTACTCATCCTTGGAGGTTGCAAACCATGGAACGAAACCACTTAGGACTTTCTTGTAAACGTTTTCTACATTAGGATCTCTTTTCTGCGTTCTTATCATTTTCCTGAACTCTTCTATCGAATCCTTGTATGGTTCCTGCGTTGCCAACCAATTCTTGAGGTTGTTATCTCTCATACGGGCTCTTTCTCTGTAGAATTTACTTTCATTTCCTTTACCGAACCTTTCCCTTAGTTCGATGTTTACCTTAAGGTCGTTGAACTTATCGATAAGTTTTGTATATGATGTCTCTTCGTTTGGATGTTCGAGCATGTATCTTATCTCTTCTGGAGAGGAATCTATTACCTCCAGAACGGTGAGGTAATCCTCTGCTACACCCACAAGCGGTCTGAGCGCGAGGAAGGCCTGGACATACTCGTGATTCCTTATTCCATGGAAGTTCTCGGGCTCTATCAATTTATCGAAGAACTTCCCTTGGCCTTCTGTCATGTTCTTGTAGGCATTGAATGACGTTAGCGCACATTCCGTGGCGCCATTGTTTACGATACCTTCAAAACTGCTTGCAACAGCAATCTTGAATTTGGGACTGTAAAGCCGGTTCATAACCCTATTTTGAGAGATACATTTAAAAATGTGAAATTTGGCCAGATTTTTAAATATCAGCGTCCATTTTATCTTATTCGGGATTTGGTATTTTTATGAGCTTCAGGGAATTCGCTGCCCAGCTAGAAAAGGATGGGGACCTCATCGTCATAAAGAAAGAAGTAAGCACTAAATATGAGATTGCAGCGCTCCTTAAGCAGGCCGAGGGGAAGGCCGTCAAGTTCACCAACGTCAAGGGATACAAAATGCCGGTTGTTGGCGGACTCGGGAGTTCAAGGGAACTCATAGCCAAGGCACTTGGAATTGAACAGAAGGACCTAGTTTTCAGGATTGCGGAAGCCTTGGAGAAGCCGAAGGCCCCGAAACTGATAAAGAACGCCTCATGCCAGGAAGTGGTTTTGAAGGGAAAAGACGTCGACCTTACCAAACTCCCGATACTTACGCATTATGAAAAAGACGGCGGGCCGTACATCAGTTCAGGCATCGTCGTGGTAAACAGCAAAAAGCATGGGAGGAACATGGCCACCCACAGGATGATGCTCTATGGGCCGAAGAACAAGCTCGTTGTAAGGCTTTGCGCAAGGAACACGCTCGCCTACCTTAATGATTCGCCCAGCGGCAAGATGGACGCTGCCGTTGTAATAGGAGTCCATCCGTCAGTACAGCTGGCTTCCGCAACGATGCCGCCCATAGACGTTGACGAGATGGGGATAGCGAACGCCCTGAAAGAGACGCCGACCGTGAAGTGCGTCACGAAGGACATAGAGATTCCGGCCGACGCCGAGATCGTCCTTGAAGGGAAGATAAGTTCGAAGGAAAGGGTGAAAGAGGGACCATTCGTTGACATAACGGGCACTTACGACTTCCCGGAGAGGCAGGAGCCCGTTTTCACTGTGGAAGCCATAACGATGAGAAAGGATGCTATTTATCACGCGCTGCTCCCGGGCATGAACGAGCACAGGCTCTACATGGGTATGCCGAGGGAGCCGACAATCTACAATGAGGTGAGCAAGGTATGTGATTGTAAGAATGTGGTCCTGACGCCCGGTGGCTGTGGCTGGCTTTATGCGATAGTCCAGATAAGGAAGAAGCACCCCGACGACGGCAAGAAGGCTATCGAGGCGGCATTCAAGGGGCATTCCAGCCTCAAGCATGTCATGGTTCTGGACGAGGACATAGACATGTTCAGCAGGAACGAAATCGAATGGGCATGGACGACGAGGTTCCAGGCGAGCAAGAACCTTTACACATGGGAAGCACCCGGTTCCAGCGTCGATCCAAGCGGAGAGCCGGTCCCTGGTTCGGACAGGCAGAAGACCACAAAAATGGGCATAGACGCCACCATACCTGCAGACAGGGAAAAGAAGAACTTCATGAGACCTGAAATACCTAACGAAGAGACGTACAGGCTTGAAGATTACATGGAGTGAGCCCATGATTTCTGCCGGCTCCGGAAAGCACAGGGTCTGGCTGAAGGAAGCCAGGCATGGAGATGACATAGTTCTCTTCCTCGGGGGCGGCGAGAGGCCGCACATAGGCTCAGTCGTCCTGTGCGAGCCCGGAAAGAAGCCGCGCATCATCAACAGGAAGGGACACTTCGACTGGATGGTCGCAAAACCGATAGCTTCCATTGTATGCAGAGAGAGGAAAAGGCCCGTAGTCTGCATAGCGGGGATTCACGTCGATGATGCGAAAAAAGAAGATATCGATTTGCTAAAGAAAAACTGCAGAAAACTGGAGGAAAAATTATGACTTGGCAGAAATGGCACGACATTTTTCTCGAGGAGCAGAAGCGTTACCTTGAAGTGGCCCCTAAGGTTTCGCCTTCCCACAAGAGCGACCATGTTATCAGGGTATGGAATTTCGCAAGGGAATTATGCGACAGTCTCGGAGGTGATATGGACGTGATGGTCGCTGCTGTCATGCTGCACGATCTCGGGAGGCATCACGGACTTGTCGTACATGGCGAGAAATCTGCTGAACTTGCGAAACCGATTCTCAAGAAGCACGGCTTCCCGAAGGAAAAGATACCTAAGGTCCTGGAAGCGATATCGCAGCACGACTACGAGTTTCCCCGCGAGAAGAGGAAGCTGCTGGAATCGAAGATACTGAACGATGCTGACAGGATGGACGTCTTTGGAATCATCGGTGTCTACAGGCACATACTCTTTATAGAGGCTGGCAGGATGAAGATGGAGGAAGTCATACCATTCTGCAAGAAGAGGTGGGAAAGTATTATGCTTCCTGAGAGCAGGAAAAGAATGAAAGAAGATTACGATTACATCGTCAACTTTTTTAAAACCCTGCAAAAAGAGCTTCATAGGAAT
>CAZSYZ010000041.1:0-11786 GCA_964611445.1 uncultured archaeon
ATTCAGCGTTTAATATATCCGAACTGCTTCCAACCGGTATTTTTAGAGAACTCAAAGCAGCATCTATCTGAGAAGAACTCCATCCCTGTTTCAGCAGTTCATTTCTTATATCGTTCACAGAGTATCCACTTTGAATTGATTTATTGATATAATCCACTAGCCTGGCATCCCCCATAATTAGTATTGATTTGTCTCAACTTATAAATCGAGATTCAGGGCTTTATTATTACCTTTATCGACTCACCGGCTGCAAAAAGTTGGAAGCCTTTTCCTGCATCCTCTATCGGCAGCTCGTGCGTCACCATGTCCTTCACAGAGACCTTTCCTTCTGCTATAAGCTTCAGCGCCTCCTCAAGATCCCTCCTGTCCGCGGCGTATGAGGTCACCAGGCTTATTCCGTTCTTCCAAATGTGCTCAACGGGTATCGGAAGCTCTTCATCAGGTCCAAGAGGCGCGTAGAACAGCACGGTCCCTCCCCGGTCCACGGAAGAAAGGGCCTGTCTGAAAGCTGTCATGGCGCCGGCGCAGACGATGACGCGGTCGGCGAGCCTTCCCTTGTTGAAAGTCTTAACCTTCTCCGGAACGTCATCCTTTGCGTCAAGGACTAGGTCAGCACCAGCCTTTTTTGCAGCCTTCTTCCGCATTTCACTTATGTCGGTAGCGGCAACCCTGCATCCGATGGATTTCGCCAGCTTTATGTGCAGAAGCCCGGAAAGCCCCGAGCCAAGGACGAGCACCGTATGGGGTCCCCTGACACCGGCCTTCCTCTGGCCCCTGACCACGCAGCCGAGCGGCTCCACGAACGTTCCTTCGTTGTAGGAAACTTTCCCCGGGAGCTTCAGCGTCCCCTTCTTCACGTCTATCTCTGGCACTCGCAGATATTCCGCGAAACCTCCAGGATAGAATTTGGTGGTGCGGAAGGTGTCACACATCGTCCCGTTGCCGTCTTTGCAGTAGTGGCACTCACCGCACGGGACATGGTGCGTGACCGTGACGCGATCGCCGACCATGAAGCCCTTAACGCCTTCACCGATTTCCGCGACATCCCCGGCGACCTCATGTCCGAGAACCAGCGGCGCCTTCTTTATCCTGTACCATTCCATGATGTCCGAGCCGCATATGCCGCTCGCGATGACCTTCAGGAGCATCTCTCCCCTGCCTATTGAAGGCTTTTCCATCTCCTCGAGGCGGACGTCTTTGTTGCTGTAGTACATCGCGACTTTCATAGTAACAAGTGGTTGAGTAGATTAAAAAATAATTTATGAAACTGACAACAACATTATTATATGAGGAACTCTGTGTTGCCTCTCTCGTTGATATTTCTCATAATACTGAGTTCGGGCTGTCTCAATCTGGACCCGCAGGCGCTGGCGCTTGCCAATCCGATGATCAAGGAGTTCCTTGAGGAGCACCCGAATGCCGACATAAAGATCACTCACTTCTCTGCCGAACAGGCCGAAGGCATTCTGGACAGTATAAGGGCCGATTGCGAAAACGAATACATAGGGGCCAAGGAGTTCTACAGGGTGAACATAACGGACCCTGACACGAACTTCTATGCCGTCGTCTGGGTGGACTGGGAAAGCAAGAACGTTGAATGCGCAGTGAAGACGGGTGTGTGGAGCGTCGAGGATGAAAAAACCGGCAAAGACATCAGCAAGCCAAAAGAGGAAAGCGGCTGCAAGCATCACGCGCTGTACATGTGCAAGGACGGGGACATATACTGGTATGATTCCTGCCGGAACAGGGAAGACAAGAAAGAGGCGTGTGCATACGGATGCACTTGGGGCTCGGAGGTATGCTTGGAGAAGGGTGTGTGCAAATCGCACGCGAAGGCCGAGTGCTACGGCGACCACGTCTACTGGTTCGACTCCTGCGGCCATGTGCAGGAAAAGAAGGAATACTGCCAGTACGGATGCGACCTGGGGTTCTGTAAGGAGAAGGCCTGCGAAGAGCACTATGAGTACAAATGCCACGAAGGCCATCTGTACTGGTTCGATTCTTGCGGGAAGAAAGAGGAGAAGAAGGAGTACTGCGTACAGGGTTGTGTAAACAGTACATGCATCGGAAGCGCGGAAGACTGCACCGAGCACAGCCTTTACGCATGCTACGGCGGCGACCTTTACTGGTATGATTCCTGCGGGAACAGGGAAGAGAAAAAGCTTGACTGCGCATACGCATGCGTGAACGACACGTGCATTGATTACGTGCTGAACTGCACGAGCCACGCAAGCTACGCCTGCCATGACGGCCTTTTGTTCTGGTACGACTCCTGCGGAATCATGGAAGGCCTGAAGGAAAACTGTTCTCACGGCTGTGCAAGCGGGGCCTGCGCTGAAGCGCCAGAGACAGGGTATCTGAGGGTTTCCGGCAGGCTTACTGACAGAAAAACTGGCAACCCTCTGACGGGCACCCTGATTAACGTATACACGGACCAGGGCAAGGCCGATACGATATACACCGATGCGGGGGGCGCTTTCGCTTATGAATTCGGAAGCGAACCGGCTCACTTGCACGTGATACCCAGCTGCAATAACCAATTACTGATTGTCCTAAGCGACGCGGGAAGCGGGGAATACACGGCCATGTACGATGATGAAGACTGCGAGCAGGTGAAAAGATACGCATCTTCATCCAATCACGTCCTGGACCTGGGAGAGATTGTACTGACACGCACTGTTCCCCTGCTTTTGTACAGCGACGTCCCAGTTTCATTCTATTTTTACAGCAAAAATGATGCCGGCTGCGACGGAATATATAACGGCGGCAACGTCAATGTCAAGAACACGCATGAACTCAACCTTATCGCAGTCCCGGGAGGTTACGGGAGACTTGAACTGAAGACAGCCTCCTCGGAGGAAATCAGCAGCGACTGGTTCCCATTGCCCGATTCTGACGAATGCAAGAAGATCTCGGCTTATTACATAGACGGCAGCTTCGGTTTCGGGCTTTGCGGAAATGGTGCGTGCACCCCGGGTGAATGCGAGATCTGCTCCGGGGATTGCGAAGAGTCGGAATGTGGTGAAGAAACGGTTACTTTCAACCTCCACCTGCGCATTTCTGAATGCTCCACCCACGGGACCGACTGCGACAATGACACCGAAGTTGAGACGTACGGATGCGCACTCGAAGGCGCGAAGGTCACCCTTGCGGCGCTGAACGGCTGGAACGGCTACAGCGCGCAGCTGATAGTGAATTCCGGCGAGAATTCCGAGGTCGGGATGGCGCCGGCTGGGCTTCCGGAATGGATAAGGTTCGACTCAATACCCGTATGGACGGCTATCCCAGATTATGATGCGGACGAGGGCTTCTACAGGATCACAGTAAGCAAGTCCGGATATACGACTAAAACAGGCCTTGTGGGCATATTCGGCACCACTGGCGGAGACCTCTACTGGTCAAGGGAGCCGGTGGGAAATTACATCTGCCTGAACCCTTCATGAAATAATATTAATTCTGATGCCCAGGGTATTTTATGAAACTGTGCAGCGCCTGCCTTCTGGGAGTCAACTGCAGGTATGACGGAGGTAACAAGAGGAACGCGAAGGTCATGGAGCTTTCCAGGAAGGAGAAGCTCATTCCCGTGTGCCCGGAGCAGCTGGGCGGGCTTCCTACGCCCAGGGAGGTTACGGAGCGCAAAGGAAGGAAGGTTTTCACGGCGTCCGGAAATGATGTGACTGATTATTTCGTAAGGGGTGCGAATGCTGTCCTCAAGATCGCAAGGAAGAACGGCGTCAAGGGAGCTATCCTGAAGCAGAGGAGCGCTGCATGCGGCTGCGGGCAGATATATGACGGCACATTCTCCGGGAAGGTCATGGAAGGTGACGGGGTGACTGCGGAGCTGCTCAAGGCCAACGGCATAAAAGTGGTAACGGAGGAAGACTTGTGATTATATTCCCGAAATTTAAATTATATCCTACAAAAACTCATCATGGGTAAAGCTGTGATTGAAAAATATTTCGGCGAAGCCAGAAAAATCAGGACGATCTCTCTCGATACCAACATCATAAATGATGTACTTTTCTATATTTTCAATCAAGAAAGAAAAATTCTTAGTTCGTTTGAAAGGGAGTACATGGAAAGATGTAAAATATCCTATAATTTACTGTTCACATTCCTTTGCACGAGGGTAAAATTTGTTGGGATAAAAACTGTCAGAAAAGAGCTTTCATACAAGGGAGCCCTGCTGAAAGTTTACAGGTCTCTCTTCTTAAACGAAGTGAAAATAAAGGCCGAAATAAGAACTTTGGCAAAGTCGTATCAAAAAGGAGCCGGCTTGTCGCCTGCTGATGCAGCTATTCTGGCAACGGTCAGTGCGGGCAATATTGACCTGTTCTGCAGCTGGAACAGGAAAGACATCGTCAAAGAAAGTACATTGGAAGCCATCCGGAAAATAAACGGCAGAATGGGACTGAAGATGCCACTTATTCTTACGCCGGAGATGTTCCTGGAAAGATTCGGCGTAACGCAGGAGAGAACCATACTTTTTACCGTTTCTCAGATTCCGAAAGGATTTCGTCCACGGTTTTCCTATCCCACGTAACTTCTCTCAACTTTCTTGAAGTCTCATCGGGCCTGACTTTCATTTCTTTCAGCAATTCATTGTACTGCTTTTTGGTTTCCGGATTTTTGACTGCCTTTAAGAATTCCCTGGCTTCGCCGTTGGGCTCTAAAATACAGGGCACAACCCCGTAAAAATCCCTTTTCATAACCATATTACCACATTTATAATGTTAAGAAAGCTGGAAATATTATAAACCTTTCGCTCAACCTGCATATTTTTCAATTTATATTTGGTTTTCTGGTTATAAATATTTAGACCTTTTCCGGTCGTCTGCCGCGATTCCTGTTTCTTCCGGCTTTGACATGACAGTCTCGCTTTCTGTTATTAAGCCCCGGAAGATCGGGGATAAACTATAAAGGCAGGTCCTGGTAAATTATTATATAGTGGTATAATGGATTATGAAAAAATCGGAGGATGGGCCTTCATAATAGGCGTGGCGATTGCAGTGATTGCCGGGTTTGCCTCTGCGCCGATCAACGAGGCAACGGCGGAGGCGGCAGGCTATGTCAGGCTTGCCGTTGTCGTGCTTGGGCTCGCGGTCGGATTAATCAACGTCAACAGCAAGCAGACGGGTGGTTTCCTCATGGCAACGATAGCTGTCGTGCTTATAGGGACAGCGAACCTGTCAGTAATACCCATGATAGGAAGCTTTCTGCACAACATGGTGCTGAACGTGGCGGCGTTCGTTGCCCCCGCAGGTCTGGTGGTGGCGCTCAAGTCCGTCTACACATATGCATCCACGCCTGGTGGAATATCGGCAGTTCTCCGTTCCGGAAAGACAGTAAAACAGAAAAAGTAGATGCGCGGCTGCCCTTGTAAGGGATTTACCGCTTTTGCTTATTTTTATTTATAGGAGAATTCTTAGTGCCGGAGCAGCGGACGGGCATCAGACCTTCTTAGTGTCGTCCGCGGCGATTCCTGATTTCTTTTTCAGCCCGGAAGCCTTCTTGTTCTCTTTATAGAACTGGAGCGCTTCCTTCGGCGTGGCGTTCTTGTGTATCAGCTCCCTGACGGCCCTTACCATGGCGACCGGGTCGTCCGACTGGAAGATGTTCCTGCCCATGTCAACGCCCACGGCGCCTCCCTGGATGGCTTTGTAGGCCATCGTGAGAGCTTCCAGCTCCGGTATCTTCTTGCCGCCAGCCATGACTATCGGGACGGGGCACGACTCGACTACTTTTTCGAACCCGTCGCAGTAGTACGTCTTGACCAGGTGGGCGCCGTGCTCTGCCGCCATCCTGCACGCGAGCGAAAGGTACCTGGCGTCCTTCGCCATGTCCTTCCCGACGGCGGTGACCGCCATCGCTATCAGCCCGTACCTCTCGCACATGTCGACTACCTTCGAGAAGTCCAGGATGGTGTCACGCTCCCAGGGCATGCCGACCGTTATTGAATATCCTACCCCCACGGCGTTCATCCTAAGTACATCCTCTATGTCAACGGTTATGCCCTCGTGGAGCAGCTCCTTGTTGAGTATGCTGGTTCCCCCGGAATTCCTCAGCATTATCGGCGTTTCTATGTTCGGGTCTATGCATGCCCTTATCATGCCCCTCGTGGCGAAAAGGGTGTCCGCGTACGGTATGAGCGGCTCCACCGCCTTCCTGAAGTCCTCAAGACCCGTGGTGGGTCCGAGGAAGTATCCGTGGTCCACGGCCAGCATCAGGCTGCGCCCCGTCTTGGGCCTTATTATCCTGGAAAGCCTGTTCTTCATTCCCCAGTCCATGAAAGCACCTCCTAAGCATCCTTCGGCTTCGCAACCTCGAAGCCGTTCTCAATCAGCCAATGGTGGAACTCGTACGTGGTGTGTATGCAGTTCGTCTTGCATACCGCGCGTATCTTCTCGTACTGCTTCGAGCCTTCCTTCTGCTCGTTGAGCAGCATCTGGATGGGACACTTCACGGCGTTGCAGTATTCCCTGCGCCTGTAGTCCACGTATCCGTCTATCGGCATACTATAAAGAGAATTGCAGGAAATAAAAATGTTTTTAGGAGAAAGCCCGTTCAAAAATCAACGTGAGATACGAAGCCTCTCATGAATCCCGGCATGTATTTCGTTGCAAGTATTTCTGCATCCCTGTACTTTCCTTTGTCCATGAAAATCGTGTAATTTGATGAAAAACTCAAAAATGACTCATCGACATCAAATAAATATTCTTCCTCATTCGCATATGCGTTAAGTTTTCTGACAAGACTCCCTTTATATACGCGTTCTGCGTGTGCTCTTTCCTTCTTGGAATCGCTCTGCATCATACGGGCTATATCTATAGCACTCTGTATAGTGGATTTTATGTTCTCATAACTGTAACTCATGTCGTCACTCATCTCAAATACTTGAGAAAAAGTTTTTTATTTCGATGCCGAAAGAATGTCCTTGGCCTTTGAAATGTCATCAATTACCACGTCGGCCATAGAAAGGTCCTGGTTGGGGCTGTGGGGGCTGTCGAAGCCTATGGTGAACATACCAGCGGCCTTCGCCGCCTTCACGCCGTTCTCGGAATCCTCTATCACGGCGCAATGCCCCGGCTTCACCCCGAGCTTTTCAGCGGTTTTCAGGAAGATGTCCGGAAAGGGCTTGCCCCTCTTCACCATTTCCCCGTTGACCTTCAGAGGGAAAAGCCCGCTTATGCCCAGCTTCTTTGTCTCAGCGTTCATCTTCTCAAGGGGCGAGCTCGTGCCCAGGGCAAACCTGAAACCCTTGTTCCTGACCCATTTTACTAGTTCTATGGAGCCCCGGATGGGTCCGAGCTCCTCCTTCACCATCCTGTTGAAGACCTCGCTCCTTTCCTGCAGCATCTTTTCGAGGTCCTCGTTCACGTTCCTGGCCTTCACGGCGTCCGAGTATATGTCCACCGCCCTCCTTCCGAAGGCGTTCTTCTTCTCCTGCTTCGTGAGTATTATGCCGTGGTTTCCGAGGACTTTATCCGTAGCCCTACCGGAAATAGGCTCGCTGTCCGCTATGACGCCGTCCAGGTCGAAAATGACTGCCTTTATTTTCATTTTCTTTTCAGTCTCCTTATCTCCGGAGGCCGGAAGACTCCCTTCTCAGTTATTATTCCAGTTATGTACTTGGCGGGCGTGACGTCGAAGGCGGGGTTCCTCGCATGGGTCTGCTTGGGCGCTATCCTGACTTTGACCATGCCGAGGGAAAGCGGGCCGTCGGGCTTCCCGGACACGTACAGCACCTCCTCTTCGGGGCGCTCCTCGATGGGTATGCCCTTTCCCGATTTGCACGAGAAGTCTATGGTGCTGGACGGCGCGGCGGCGTAGAACGGTATCCCGTGCTCCTTCGCGACGACCGCCTTCTCGTAGGTGCCTATCTTGTTGGCTATGTCGCCGTTCGCCGCTATGCGGTCAGCGCCCACTATGACCATGCCTATCTCTCCGCGCTGCATGTAGTGGCCTGCGGCGTTGTCCGCTATGAGGCTGTGGGGTATGCCCTCCATGGCAAGTTCCCAGGCCGTGAGCCTTGCTCCCTGGCATCTCGGCCTAGTCTCGTCCACGAACACGTGAATCTTCTTCTTATGAGCATGGGCCCACCTTATCGGCGCGAGCGCCGTGCCGTGGTCCACGCAGGCGAGGGCGCCCGCGTTGCAGTGGGTTAAAATGCCAAGACCGCTCTTTATCAGCTTTCCGCCGTACTCGCCTATGAGCCTGCAGTTCGTGGCTGACCAGTCCGCGTAGCTGTTGGCCGTGGCCATGGCCGTTCTCTGCGCATCCCTGACGTTCTTTGACTTCTTTATTGAAACCATTACCGTCTTTATGCCGTGGAAGAGGTCGTAGGCCGTCGGTCTCGTTGAAGAAAGCGTCTTCTCAGCATTTTTCATGTGGGCCCTGAACTTCTTCATGTCGGTGCCGCGGAACTCGAGGGATGCCTGGGCGATGCCGAAGGCGCCCGCGGCCCCTATGGCGGGGGCGCCCCTCACGACCATGGTCCTTATGGCTTCCGCCGTCTGCCTGTGGCCGGCAAAAGAGGCTATCCTGAAGAAATGGGGCAGGAGCGGCTGGTTTATCATCCTGACGATTCGTCCTTCCAGCCAGACTGTCCTGTAATCCTTGACAGCATTGCCCGTTCTGACTTTCATGTTAATAGAATGTGGTGTTGGAATAAATTAATTTAGAATTATTTATGCAAACCCTGTCAAGGACATTTACTGATATTTAAAACTTTTTGTTCTATGATGTATTATGGGGATGAAGATTCTCATCCAAGGAAGTGGCGGAAGGGAATACTCAATAGCAAGTCATGCTGCCTCCTACGGACATGATGTTTATGTCACTCCAGGTAATCCTGCCATTGAATCCATGGGCATAGGCCGAAATGTTCCCTATTCAGGTCCTTCTGATTGTGCATCATATGCTGAAAAAGGAGGGTTTGATCTTGTAATTGCCGGTCCTGAGGATCCTCTCGCGGCAGGACTTGGAGACTTAATGAAGGAAAGAGGTGTTCCATTCTTCGGACCGTTAATGGGGCACGCGAAAGCGGAGTCGGATAAAGGCTATTGGCATGAATTACTCGAAACAACAGGGCTCATGCCCGGTGGAAAGGTGTTCCAATGCCGGGCAGCAGCTAAAAGGTATCTTTCAGAATTCCCACCTGATAAATATGTAATTAAATCTACCGAATTGAGGGCCGGAAAGGGGGTCTATTTACCCAACACGGCTGAAGAACAGAACAAGGCATTGAAAAGGATTATGTCGCCGAGCGGCTGGGGAGATCCCGTATTGCTACAAGAAAGGGTAGAAGGTGTCGAACTATCTTCAATGACAATCGTTGGTAAGGGACATCAATACGTAACACTCGCATCATCAAAGGATAACAAGGCTGTAGGGATTAATGAGTTCGGTTTAGACCCAAGGCTTAATACCGGGGGGATGGGAACGGAGTCCCCTCACCCGGTTGTTCCGGAAGCAACATTTATAGATATGATAGATAGATACGTCGATGTTCCCATTGAATTACTCGAGGCTGATGCGGATATTGGTCCCTTTGTCGGTGTGTTATACAACGGCCTCATAAAAGATAGGGATAATCTATGGATACTGGAATCAAACATCAGATACGGAGATCCGGAAATCCAACCAATATTGATGAGGACAAGATCAGATCTAACCAAATACATGAAAGCGGCCGTTGATGGAAAGTTAAGTGATATGCCTCCACTTAAGATTGATCCGAGGCCTGCGGTCTATCTTGTAATTGCAACGCCGGGATATCCTACCAGCGAATATAAAAAACATACCGGAAAACCGATCAGGGGCATCGATATAGTAAAAAGAACTGATGGAATGGACATATGTTTTGCCGGGGTTGGTATGGATGATGATGGAAAACTGGTCAATTCAGGCGGGAGAGTTTTCGGCGTTGGTTTGTTAGGGGATTCAAGGGATCAAGCCTGGGATGAGTTATACGGAATTGTTGATGGCGGGAATGGCATAGGATTGGGCAATGGTGCAGCAGATACCCAATTTCGAAAAGATTTGAAAGATGCAATTTCTTGACGAATGATGAATCTATAAACAGAGAATGCCGTGCGGGATTTTCTTAGGGCTTCAGGAGCCATGCCTTGGCTTCCTTTTCGTTCTTGAATATCTCTATTTTCATATCTTTTCTGCGGGTCATCCTGAGCGCGAAATTGATAACCATGCCCGCGACCGTGGAATTCCCCGTCACCATCGCGAGCTTGTCGATGCCCATCCTTCCGAACCTCAGCTTGGCCTGACCCTTCTCGACGGCCAGCGACATGACGTTGGGGACGATGACCATGATGAGCTTTCTCTTGCCCTTCATCTTCGCGAGCTGCTTCTCGATCACGTCGAAGACCCGGTTGGCATGCTCTTCTGTCAGCTCGACCACTTTGCTCTTGTCATAAATGATGTCGTCTTCGACCCATATCTCATGGTCATTACTCTTCTCGAGATACTCACTTCCCATGAGAATATATTTATTCAGCAGAATAAATTACTTCTTCTTGAGCTCTTCGTGTTTCTTGGTCCATGTGACCTTCTTCCCGTCGCGCCCGAGGTCGTGGTTCTTCTGGCACTTGGAGTTGCAGAAGTAGAGAATCTGGCCCGAGATCCTGACGAACATCTTCCCCCTTCCCTTGAGGATTTCCCCGCCGCAGAACGAGCACTTCATAACAAAACCTCCAGCGGGTTCTGATGACTCCAGCCGCCATTTTTCATAATCATCTGCCCTTAAGGTCGCCCACGGACTCCATCTCCGTTTCCTTTACCATTATGACGTCGCCTTCCCTTATCGGGCCCACGACGTTCCTGGTGAGCACCTTTCCTTTCTCCGTGCCGTCAAGAACACGGCACCTGACCCTGCTCACTCCCTTTATGCCCATTCTTCCCAGAACCTTCAGGACTTCAGCCGGAACGGCCATCAGAACACCCTCACTTCTTCAGCTCCGCGGTCTTCTTGGCAATCTCGTCGATGAACTTCTTGGAATCCCCTTCCTGCACGATCGCCACGGACGACGTCGGGACCTCAAGCCCTGCCGCCTTTCCGAGCTCGGACTTGGAGGGTACGTACGAGTATGGAATCTTCTTCTCGTCGCAGAGAACCGGAAGGTGCATCATGACCTCTTCAGGCTCGACGTCCTCGGCCATGACCACGAGCTTGGCTATGCCGCGCTCTATCGCTTTTGTGGCCTCGTTGACACCCTTCCTCATCTTTCCCGTGTCCCTTGCCTTCTCGACCGCATCGTATGTCTTCTCAGACAGTTCCTTCGGTACTTCAAATTTCACATACGCTGGCATTTTCATTACCTCCATTAATCCCCGGACCAACGCCCGGGTCATTTTTCAGGTATTAATTACATGTAGCTCATGCTTTTAAATGTTTTTATTTCTGACTCTCGAAAACAGGTCTTATGGAACAATCAGGCCCGTTCGATGACCTTTCCGTTGATATGGCGGATTTAGAGGTAAGGAAAAAGGTCGAGTGGAATTCCGCATTCTGGAATTCAACAGCAGGAGGAAGCATAGACAACTGGCCGGTGGTCCATAAAAACAGGGTATATTTCGGAAGCTACAACCACGTCTTCTATTGCCTCGACCTGAATGGCAAGGAGATATGGAAATACGAAACACGTGCAAAAATAAGCACATCACATTCAGTTATTTACAAAGACACTATCATATTCGGCAGTTTCGACCAGAATCTCTACTGCATGGACACAGAAACCGGGGATGTGAAATGGAAATTCAGGACACGGGGT
>CAZSYZ010000042.1:0-11551 GCA_964611445.1 uncultured archaeon
ATCCAACACTTCAGATATCGCCATAGTTAAATCCAATAATTTTGAGAGGCTAAAAAGTAGAAGGGGGCAATTTTAAACTAAAAAGGGGAGTTCCGTTTATTTCTTCTTCAATATATTTAGTCTTAAATATTCTTAACGAATTATCTCATCCGCCCTGCCCAACAAGCCTTCAGGCACCGCTATCCCTAATTCTTGTGCTGCTTTGTAGTTGATTACTAGGTATGGTTCTGGTGAAACAACTGGAATTGTGCCAGCAGGAATGCCTCTTAAAATTTTGTCAGCAATAGGTGCGGCGAGTTTTCCAAAATCTGGGTTATTTGTTGTAACACCAAAAACAGTTCCATAATCGTTTGTCAGGATCTTGGTTCCCATAATAGGTATCTTGCGCTCTCTTGTGTAATTAGCGATTAGTTCAAAAACAGATTGGGTAGTGGAAAGGGATTCTGGTATGTAGAACACGGCATCAAAGTCAAAATTGTCTGAATCCTCACGGTCTTTCAGCTCTTCCTGCAGCTGTGCAAAATCAGTAACAGGAAACTCAATAAGGGTTATTCCAAAAGATTTAGCAGCTGGCCTAACAAGGTCTAGTTCAGTAGGAACAGCTGGATAGTCTTTTTGGTATGGTAACCACACCCTTTTGGCATCAGGAATTAATTCATGCAATATTTCAAGACGCTTAACAGCGACATCAGTACCTGGATAACGGACACCGGCAATATTACCTCCTGGCCGTTGTATAGTGTCGATAAGATCATTTCCTTCTGTGAAAGCAGAGGCAAACAAAACGGGAATATCTGTTCCCTGAGTAGCCTCTTTGGCAGCCAATGATACCTCTGTGGGAAAGGTAAATATTAGGTCAACATCATCCTCTACAAATTTCTCCAGTATTTGTTTTTCCTTCTCCGGCTCAAAGTTTGTTTTCTGTATGTCGTAAATAATATTTTCCCCTTCTATATAGCCCAAGTTAGCCATCTCTTCCTTAAAGCTGTCTCCTATTACTGTAAAAAAATTCAATCCACATAGAACGCCCACACGATAAACTTTCACCTCTTGTTTCCCTATACAGCCGCTCAGCAATAAAACTGTCAGAATACAGATTACAACAAGACACTTAGTTGTTTTCATGTTTTGTCCCTCTTTTTTAATAACTTATCTAATATATCTTTGTTTCACTATATATATCGATTATTTTGGATAAAATTTTGAAGTTTTGTTTAAACTTTAACTTTCCCACATTTTAGTCACTATGTCATCCACACCAAGCTTCTTTGCCAGTTCTTCGACTTTCTTTGGTATCTCGGTAAATATCGGATACTCCCTTCCTCAACCATGACCTTCGAGAACTCAAAGACTGTCATAATTGGTTTACCGTTTTCCTTGAAAGGGAATTCTTCTAAGTACAGTTCAGTTGCTTCTTTCAAGTTTTTTAGAGCCTGTTCTATGGTTTTGCCCTGACTGACTGTTCCAACTTCTGGACATTTAGCCACGAACATCCTTTCTTCTTCATGAATAACTGCACTAAATGATGTCATAATAATCAGTTTATTTTTAGATTTATAAAGATTAACCGAGCCGAACTCCGCCGTGTAGAAAGCGGCTCCCGATAACATGAGATTATGTCTAATTGCTCGGCGGCTCTATACAAAATTGACGAGTTTAAATACGCCTTTCCATATAAATTAAAACACTGCGGTGAACAGATGGAAATTGGAGACAAAATCCTGCAAATCATGATAAACATTGAGAAGTTTGCAGATGCCAAGAGCGAGAGCGTTGTCGAGAACATTAAGTTCATAGCAGTGGTTTCGGTTGTGCTGGCTATAGTCTCAGCGGTTGAAATGCTCGGTTCGAGTCAAATGCCGCTGACAGGTTTGCCGCTCACGGTCATAAGTGACGCGTTTGTCCCGCCTCTTGCAGCTGTAATCGCCTTTGGGCTTGTGATAATCGGCAGCGTGCTTCTCCTGCTGATTGGTAGCGCCGTACTGCATGTCATCGCGGTCTTCCTCGGAGCGAAGAAAAAATATTCGGATACGGTCCCGGCGATGGTAGCATTCATGGCGCCGAACCTGCTGCTCGGCTGGATACCGTTCGTGAATATCTGGACATCGATATACACGTTCCTGATAATTGTCTATGTGCTGGCAAGAAAGCAGGGTCTGACGATGGCAAAGGCTACCCTTGCAATCGCGGTGCCTATAATCATCGGAACAGCAATAGCGATGGCTTTTGGCATGGGAGGAGCCGGACTTGTACAAACCCTTGTACCGGTGCCCGGCATTTAGACATCCCTTTTTGCTATCATTATGCCCAAAGAAGGAACCAGCCCGCCTCGCAACACAGAATCTGGGGTAGTTGGTAACTGGTGTGCACTTTCCTTGAATCGTAAGTTAATAAAATACGATGTCTTAAAAGGGATTACTTTCGTGCGGACTCCTTGAGTCATCTCCCACTCTTCGTGTACTCATTTACTAAACCGAGTATATTCCTAAAAGCCTGGTTTTTCATAGTGTAAGGTAATATATCTTGTATTGTGACAGATGGTTCAACTCTGCCCCCAACCTGCCATTTTTCTCCTTTTATGACTTTGTATTCACCTTCTTCAGCTTTCAGGAGAAGGGAACAACTGTGGTCAAAGTGGGTCGCTACCATTGTAGGGGAATACAGTACTAGGTGGTATGTAACTCCTCTATCGTCCCAAGAAAAAATCTTTGCATTGGTACATTTGTCAGTATAAGGCTGCGCTTCGAACTCAAGACTTAATCCATGCTCTTCAATGCAGGCCTTTATATAAGAAGCGACGCCTTTACCTACCCGAGATGCTTCCTCAAACAATTCTGAAACAACGACGTCTGATTCTAGACTAGATGACAGTCCGTTACAATTTGAACTCTTACATTTCATTTTAGTTTACCTTACATTTAGTAGCATGCTTAGCATTATAAATATTTCCCTTCAGAAATGCTGCACTAAAATCCAATCCCATAAACCGGCAAAAGATTTATATTACAAGGAATGCCTCTCTTTATAGGTGATGAAATGATACACGAAGAAAGAAACAAGTTGTCAGAAAAGACCCAGAACCTCAAAAGGGCTATAGACTCCCTCAAGGAAGAACTTGAGGCCGTTGACTGGTACACCCAGAGGGCAGACGCCTGCACGGACGCGAACCTGAAGAAGATACTTGTCCACAACGCGAACGAAGAGAAGGAACACGCGGCGATGCTTCTGGAATGGATCAGGCAGCACGATGACAACTTCGCGAAAGAGTTCAAAGACTATCTTTTCAGGAAGGAAAAGGACATTACAGACCATTGAACATTTCCGCAAAGAATTCCTCCACGCGTCATAACCTATAAATGACTCCTTGGGGAAATATATTCTCATGGGAACCGAGCTGAAGAAAGAGCTGGGACTGATACACGTCGTAACGCTCTGCACCGGTGCCGTAATGGGCACGGGGATATTCATCATACCCGGGGTCGCCGGAGGCCTCCTGGGACCGGGCTCGATGATTCTCTGGGTCATCATAGGACTTCTTACCATACCCATAAGCCTCTGCTTCATAGAACTCTCGTCAAGCTATAACATCACGGGAGGTCCCTACGTTTACGTGAGGGAGGCCATGGGCGACTTCTGGGGTTTCATAACGGGCTGGACCGCATGGCTTATGGCATGCATATACATAGGAACCCACACCATAGCCATAAGGTATTATCTGGCTTATTTCTACGATCTGACATTCGTCGAGTCCGCAGTTCTCTATGCGGGCGTGATAGGCATCATAACCCTTATCAACTATGCGGGCGTCAAGCAGGGAGGCAGGACGCAGCTGTTCCTGACCCTGGGAACCTTCTCCGTCCTCGCCGTCTTCATAATACTGGGACTTCCGAAGGTGGACCTTGCGAACTTCGACCCGCTGTTCCCCTTGGGCCTTTCGGCGCTCGGGATGACGGCCGTCCTCATAGTCGAGCCTTTCATAGGATGGGAGACCACGACGGTAGTGGCGGGGGAGGTGAAGGACACGAAAAGGACCATACCCCTCGGCCTGGTAATATCCACGGTGCTGATAATGGCGTTCTACCTCCTAACGGTGTTCGTGACGCTCGGCGTACTGAACTGGAAGATGCTAGAGGATTCCGTATCGCCGATGGCAGACGTTCTCGCTTATGCATACGGCAGCTTCGCCGGCGCCATGATGACAGGCGGCGCCATAATCGTGAGCCTCGCGTGCCTCAACGCGTGGATACTCACGACGGCGAGGGTTCCTTATGCGATGGCGAAGGACAGGCTTTTCCTCCCGTCGTTCGGCAACATAAGCAGGAGGTTCAACACCCCCTCGAAGTCGCTGCTCGTCCAGGCTGTGATAGCCTTCATGATAGCCCTGACAGGCTCATACGAGGGGGCAGTTTTCCTTCTCATGGCCAACGCGCTTATACTCTACGCCCTGTGCGCCCTTTCGGTGATAAAGCTGAAGAAGAAGCCCGTCGACAGGCTCATAGACCTTCCGGTCGCAATCCCGGCAATGGCTTTCATTATGTGCATAATATTCCTTACGCAGATACCGTTGCTGCTCCTGCTTTCGGGGCTCATGCTGATAGCCTTCGGCGTGCCCATATACACGATGATAAGGGTGACTTACGACAGGGAATTCCTCGAGAGGTTCTACAACACATTCTCGCCGCTTTATGACGTCCTTTCCCCCCTCTGGTACGGGAAGGGCAGGCGCGAGAAGGTCATACTCAACGCCGAAGTTAGGCCAGGCAACATCGTGCTCGATTACGGCTGCGCCACCGGGGCTGACGTCCTGAACCTGGCCAAAAAGGTCGGAAATGACGGGAAGATAGTCGCCATAGACATATCGATAAAGCAGCTCGAGAGGAGCGTGAAGAAGGCGAAAAGGCTTCCAGGCCATCCCAACGTGGTTTTCGTGAAGGAGGAAAAAGAGCTGATGCCCTTCGAGTCCAGCACGTTCGACAGGATAATTTCGGTGGGCGTCCTATCCTACCAGGACGACCCGACAGAGCTGCTCAAGGAGTTCAGGAGGGTGCTGAGGAAGGAAGGCAGGCTGAGCATCCTCGATTTCGGGCGCGCCCTCTTCGTTCCGAAGGCGAAGTACCTGAAATCCACGGATAGCATAAAGAAGGCATTTAATAGCGCCGGATTCAAAGAAATAAAGGTGGAAAAGAGCAGCAGCCTGTCTGCTGAGTACTATTACATAACGGCGGTGAAGTAGTTGAAAGTCAGGGACATAATGACCAGGAAGGTTATAACCTTCAAGCCGGATGACACGCTCCACAGGGCGCTCGATACCTTCACGAAGAACAACATTTCTGGTGCACCTGTCCTGAAGGAAGGGAAGCTCGTGGGCCTGATAACGGAACTGGACATCATAAAGGTCATAGACATATACACGCCCAAAGTGCACTTCACGTCCATGCCGCATTTCTTCCTGGTCCTCGCGGGGCTCAAGAGCAGGAACAAGGCAGCGGAGCTCAAGAAAAAAATCATAGCCGCCTCCAAGCTGATGATCGAGGATTTCATGACAAGGGACCCCGTCATAATAGGCCCGGACGCCGACATAATGGAGGCCGCGAGGATAATCGACACCTACAAGGTCAACAGGATCCCCATAGTCGAGAAGGGAAAGCTGCAGGGTATAGTCACAAGGAACGATATCATAAAGGCCGTCGCGAGGCTGGAGTTCAACATCTCCAAAACGGCGGGCAAGAAATAAATCACCTTTTCCATAATTAGACTCATGGGCAAATCCGCTCTTTTTCAGGATCCCGGGCTCGACCAGGTCTTCATGACGGACAGAAGCGTGCTCGAAAGGATGATAGAGGTTTCCGGCGTCGGGAAAGGCGAGACGGTCCTCGAGATAGGCGCAGGTCCCGGGAACCTCACGGAAGAGCTGGCCAGGAAATGCAGGAAGCTTATTACGATAGAGATCGACGAGAGGATGAAGGCGCATCTCGAGGGCAGGTTCGGCAAATGCGGGAACGTCGAGATAGTGTGGGGGAACGCCTTGGAAGTCCTCCGAGAGGGCAGGCTGCGTTATGACAGGATAGTCGCGAACCCGCCGTACGCCATAAGCGAAGCGCTCGTGAAGGCGCTGTTCAGGCAGAAGTTCAGGGCGGCGATACTCACGCTTCCCTGGAGATTCGTGGAGAGGCTGACTGCCAATCCGGAGGAGCGTTCCTATTCGAAGCTGTCTCTCTTCGCCCAGGCGTTCTTCAGGATAGAGATCCTCATGAAGGTGGACAAAGGCGCATGGACGCCGAGGCCGGACACCGCGGGCTTCGTCGTGCGCCTTACCCCTAGTGAGCCGGAGAAGGATTTCATGCTCAGGGAGATGGCGCTGCAGGAAGACAAGAAGCTCAAGAACGCCCTGAGGGAGGCGCTCGTGAAGTCAGAAAAGAAGACGAAGCGTTCTGCAAGGACGGCAATAGAGGATACCGGTTTTCCGAAGAAACTGCTGGAGAAAAAGATAAGCGGGATGAGCCTGGATGAAATCCGGAAGGTTGCCGAAAGGTTTGAAAAGAAAGGGAAGAAATGCAGGCTGGTGGCTTTCGACGTCGACGGCACGCTGCTGGACGAGCTCCAGTACATATGGGTACTCATGCACAATGAACTTGGAGCGGACAAAAAAAGAGTAGATATGCATTCAGGAAAGTATTACAGTGGCAAAATCTCCTACAAGGAATGGGCGGACAGCGACACAAGGCTGTGGATAGATAATGGCGCCACGAAGGATGACATGCTGCGCGCCCTCGGAAAAATCAGCCTGATGAAGGGTGCCCGCGAGACCATAAATGAGCTTAAGAAGCGAGGGTATAAGCTTGCAGTGATATCCGGCGGCATCGATTTCGCCCTTTACCACTTCCTTCCGGACGCGGACAGGCTGTTCGACCACATAGTCATAAGCAGACTGGTTTTCGGCAAGAAAGGCAATCTTGAAGCTGTGACCGTTCCCGGGGAATTCGAGACAGGCGAAATGAAGGTTGGCAGTCTCAGGAAGATCGCGGAAAGGGAAGGCATAACCCTGGAGGAGTGCGCTTTTATCGGGGATTCGGACAACGACTTAGAGGTGATGGAGGCTGCCGGTCTGGCGATAGGCTTCAACCCAACAGATAAGATAGCGAAGGTCAGCGAGATAGTCATCAGGAAGAAGGACCTGAGGGAAATTCTGAAATACTTGGAATGACGTCAGGCAAAAAGGTTCCTCTTCAATAACATGTACGCGACGATCAAGCCCCAGAATGCCAGGCTTATTATGTTAAACTGGAAAACACCCATAGCTATCTGGAGAAGGCCCAATGCTATGGATATTATCCCTAATATTAAAACCAATATCCATCCAATCTTATTCATCTTCAAGAGCAGGTAGAATGTACCGAATCCTATTATACCTACTATCAGAGGAACTGCAGAGAAGAGTATGAGTAGCGATCCAAAGCCAGATAAATCACTTACATCAGAGCTAACGCCTTCTCCCGAGGTCAGCGTACCGGTTCCAAATGGCGCGAACAATGAACTTACAAATAGTGTAAGAATCCCCGTTAAAACAAATAGTACCGACATTAAGAAACCTAGAATGCAAATCACCGTAACTATCGTCGGTCTCTTCCCCGGCGTGGCCTGTTTGGGCGTTCCCGTTGCAGCCGTCCCCTGAGCTTCCGCGAAGGCCTCATCTATCTGGGATTCCTCCCAGCCCTGGCTTAATAGCGCCTGCCTCAAAGAATCCGGAGAATGACCCTGACCAAGGGAATTTCTTATATAGGCAACCATGCTTTGGTCTGCCGCCATCACAATATTTGCGTTTTTCAGTTTAAATTGTTGTTTTTATCCTCTCAATGCCCTTTTCTATGGTCTCGGTTGAGCACGCATACGACATCCGGACATGCCCCTCGCAGCCGAACGCGATGCCTGGGACGACCGCGACCCTGGCCCTTTCCAGAAGCTGCGCCGAGAACTCCATGGAGTTTCTTATGCCCTTGCCGAAGCAACCGGATACGTCCGGGAAGGCATAAAAGGCGCCTCCCGGTTTCGGGCATGAAATGCCTTCGATGCCGTTAAGACCCCGGACAATCAGATCCCTACGCTTCCTGAACTCCGCGGCCATCTTCCTTACGGATTCCTGACTCCCGTTGAGGGCTTCCATGTAGGCGACCTGCGCGAACGACGTAGGGTTCGAAGTCGTGTGCGACTGAAAATTAACCATGGCCTTTATGGTTTCCGCAGGCCCGGCCGCCCACCCTATCCTCCACCCCGTCATGGCGTAGGACTTCGAAGCCCCGTTTATTACGACGGTCCTTTCCTTAATCTCGTTGCCGAGCGAGGCTATCGAGACGTGGTTATCATCATATGCGAGATGCTCGTATATCTCGTCCGAAATGACATAGATGCCCCTTTCGGCTGCAACGGATGCTATCTCTTTCAAATCATTTTTTCCGTAGACAGCGCCCGTGGGATTGTTGGGGGAGTTCAGTATTATGGCCCTGGTTTTCCCTGTCACCTTATTCTCGACATCGGAAGCCCGCAGAAGGAAGCCGTCCTCTTTTCTGGTGACGGCTGTCACGGGCCTCGCGCCCGCGAGCTTTGCCTGCTCGGGATAGGTGACCCAGTAAGGGCTCGGTATTATGACCTCGTCGCCGGGGTTGCATATGGCCATTACCGCATTGTAAAGGGAATGCTTGCCTCCGCAGCTGACGATTATCTGTTCGGGGCCGTAGTCAAGCCCGTTCTCCCTTTTCAGCTTGTCCGCTATGGCCTTCCTCAGTTCAGGGAGCCCGGGAACGGGGGTATATTTCGTGATGCCGGACCTTATGGCCTCTATCGCGGCCTTCTTCACGTTTTCAGGCGTGTCGAAGTCCGGCTCCCCTGCTGTGAAATTGAGGACGTCGATACCCCTGGATTTCATCTCCTTGGCCTTTGCGTTGAGGGCAAGCGTCGGGGATTCGGATATGCTTCCTGCACGTTTCGAGACGGTCATGAAAAGAATACAGAACGGTTTTTTAAATTGCTTTCTTCTTTTTTCTCGGTGGCTTGGTGCTCTCCTTCTTCGGCAGTACAGGCTCCTCCATCTCCATCTTCCTGGCTCCCTTGCTTTCGGACCTTATCTTCTTTCCGCAGCTCCAGCAGAACTTGTCGCCCACCCTGTTGGGAACGTTGCACTTCGGGCAGATGACAAGCTTCGCGATCCTCTGGTTCTCCACCAGCTCGATGGAGCCGGGCTCGACCTTCAGGTGGGTCCTTCCCGCCTGGTCCTCTTCGGGCGTCTTTTTCCTCAGCCTGTTTCCGCATTTGAAGCAGAAGTAGTTCCTCTCCTCGTTCGCCGCCCCGCACATCGGGCAGACGAACTCTATTATGTCGGCCTCCGTCGGGACTATTTTCCCTTCCTTTATATCGCTCATCTCAAGCTGCACTATCTCCTCCTGGCTGAGCGGCTCCTGGGGCGGTCTTTTCTTGAAGGACATCATCAGCTCCCTCAGCCTCGTGCTCATTGCAACGGCAGCGGCCTGGCTGCGGCCCTCGGGCACCTCCCCGGCGCCTTCCTGCTGGGGGAAGTCCTCGGGCTTCGGCTTTTCCGGCTCCTCCACGAGACCCTTCTCGCGCATTATCTGCTCGATGTCGAACTGGCCCATCATCCTCATCCTCCTTCCGTGGGCAGCCCCCAGGGCAGCGACGGTAAGGCCTACCAGCATTATCACGAAGCTGGACGGCCCCGGACTGGAAATGAGCGTGAATATGCCGACGAATATTATCAGCAGGCCGATGAGGTAGAGCCAGACGACCTGCATGTATTTGGACATCATAATAAAGTTATGCCCTAAGGGCAATATAAAATTAGCATGTGCTGCCTTCCATCATGACTTAAAAATCTTACTGGCAATTACAATTCTATTATGGACAAGCACATAGCTGTTCTTGAAGGTGACGGCATAGGTCCGGAGATTGTCAGGGAGGGCAGAAGAATCCTTGACACGATTGCGGAGATATACGGTCACAATTTCTTTTACACGGACGCTTTGGTCGGCGGCGCGGCATATGACGCGCATGGGCATCCGCTTCCCGACGAGACGAAGGAGGCATGCAGCAATGCCGATGCGATATACTTCGGTGCGGTCGGCGGTCCTAAGTGGGAAAACCTGCCGCCTGAGTTGACGCCTGAGAGGGGAGCGCTGCTGCCCCTGAGAAAGGAATACGACCTGTTTGCAAATCTCAGGCCTGCAATAATCTTCGGTCCTTTGTCAAAGGCAGCGTCCCTTAAGGAAGACAGGCTCGAGGGCGGCCTCGATCTGATGATCGTTAGGGAACTCACGAGCGGCATATATTTCGGAAAGAGAAGCAAGGGCAGTGACTGGGCGTCCGATGAGATGAGATACAGCGTCCCCGAAATAGAGAGGATAGCAAAAGTCGCTTCGGAGATAGCGATGAAAAGGGACAGGAAGCTCACCTCCGTTGACAAGTCGAATGTTCTTGATGTCTCAAAGCTGTGGAGGAGTGTCGTCACTGATTACGTGAAGAACAATTATCCTGAGATAAGCCTCAATCACCTTTATGTGGACAACGCGGCGATGCAACTCGGCACTTACCCCAAGCAGTTCGACGTGATAGTCACGGGGAACATGTTCGGCGACATACTTTCAGACCTTGCCTCTGCGATTACAGGCTCGATAGGCATGCTGCCTAGCGCAAGCCTGAATGAGACTGGCTTCGGACTTTACGAGCCGGTGCATGGCTCGGCTCCGGACATTGCGGGAAAGGGATGCGCAAACCCGCTCGCTCAGATACTTTCAGGGTCCATGATGCTCAGGTATTCATTCGGCATGGCGAAAGAAGCGGACGCAATCGACAGGGCGGTGCTCGAAGTCCTTGAAGACGGCTTCAGGACACCAGACATAGCAAAAAGCAGGCATGATGCCATCGGCACGGTCGAAATGGGAAAGAAAGTCGCCGAGTACATCAAAAGAAACAAATGATTTACTTCTTCTCTTCGACGAGGACGGCGTTCGCGATGCCCTGCTGGCCTGGCCTTGAGGTCACCCTGGCGAGGCCTGCTTCCGTCTCGACGACTGCGCCCTTGGTCACGATGTTCCGCCTTATGTAGTGCGGGTTGGCCTTGTTCTCCTTCACGGAGATAACCTTGACCCTCTTCACCTTCCCGGTCTTCGGGTCCGCGACGTTGATGAGATCCACGGAAGAAAGCTTGAGCTTTACGGAGCGTCCGGTGGCCTTCTTATTCAGCACGTGCCTCTTGCCTATCCTTGTCTCGATCGGCAGGTCCCCCCTGTCGCTCCTTCTCTTCTTCCTCACCCTCTGGAGCCTTCCCCCCGTGGGCTTCCTTTTCGACCTTAAGTGCCACAGCGCCATGAAATCACTTATCTAATATAGAGCGATATCTTTATATATATTTTCAGGAAAATAATATAGACCAAGCGAGGACGGTGTCGCTTGATTTTAAAAAAGGAAAGGTGATTTGATGCAGAGACCATTGGACGTCCTTGGAAGTTCACAGGACAAGAAAGTAATCATACAGCTGAAGTCAGGA
>CAZSYZ010000043.1:0-11246 GCA_964611445.1 uncultured archaeon
GCAAGGCCGTGCTGAACGGGAAGCGCTGCACAGGATGCGGAAAATGCAGGGATGTATGCGCTTTCGGGGCCATGGACTGGGATGAAAAAAACAAAAGGCCCGTCTTCAGGAGACTCTTCTGCGAGGGATGCGGAGCCTGCGTGCTGGCATGCCCTGAGGATGCGATCAAGCTCAGGGACGTGAAGAACGCCATGATAGGAACCGGCAGGAGCCCTTACGGCTTCCCGATAGTCACCGGCCAGCTCAGGATGGGCGAGTCGGGCTCAGGTAAGGTGGTGTTCATGGTCAAGAACAGGGCGGCATCGCTGGCGGAAAAGGAGAAGGCGGATATAATGCTGACGGACGCGGCCGCCGGCATAGGCTGCCCCGTGATAGCCTCCGTGAGGGGCTCCGACTACGTGATAGCCGTCACGGAGCCGACCCCCTCGGCCCTGAGCGACGTTGCAAGGGCACTGGAAATAGTCAGGCACTTCGGCATAAGCAGCGGTCTGGTCATAAACAAGTTCGACCTGAATCCCGATTTCAGCAAAAAGATAGAGAGCTTCGCAGGGAGGAATGGAATTCCCGTGCTGGGAAAGATACCATACGACAGAAAATTCGTGGATGCGCTCGTCAACAGGAAGCCTGTGGTGGTTTATGAAAGGAAATTCGAGCCGGTTTTCAGGGGCATACTTAAGAATGTAGTCGGGAATTTTAAAGATGTTCAAAGACGGTCAGGTTGCTGATGAATTCATTGGAGTCATGTCAGAGCCTTTGGTGAGAGAATGGCTGGACAAGAATCTTGGATAATATTTTAAAAATGGAGGTGTGGAAGATGGTGAAAGTAGATCGTGACAAGTGCATCGGTTGTGGAAGCTGTGCAGCAGTATGCCCACAGGGTTTCGAAATAGGGAATGACGGAAAGTCGCATGTCAAGGACCCGAAGGCATCATGCATCGGAGAAGGTATATCTTCATGTCCTGTCGAAGCTATAAGCAAATAAGCCGAGTGATTAGCAATTGTATCATTTTCACCTTTTTCAATTTCAGAGATGTTCGGGTAATTCGCTTGGAATGCTGATGATTTGAATTGATAACACTCTTTGGTGAGAAAATGATTGAGGAAACACAAAAGCTAAAACGGCTCGTGAAATCCATATGGATTTTCAACTGGTTCAACTCCTGCGGGTTCACGGAACTCCTGCCCGTGGTAGGCTCCAGATGGGACATGGAGAGGTTCGGCATAATACCGGTCGGATCACCCAGGCACGCTGACTGCCTTATCGTTGCCGGATACCAGACATTCAAGTCCATGGAAAGGGTCAAAAGAATATATGAGCAGATGCCTGAGCCGAGAGTTGTCATTGCCATGGGCTCATGCACCATGAGCGGCGGGATGTACTGGGACTCTTACAATACCGTTAAAAGGCTGGAGGACCACATACATGTGGACATGTACATACCCGGATGCCCGCCGAGGCCCGAAGCCGTATTTCATGCCATCCACCAGATGGTCGAGCACGTGGAAAAGATGAACGGGAAGGGAAACAAATGAGCACACATACGATTAAGGAAATGGCTGACAAGATAAACGGGAAATTTTCAGCTGACGTGATGGTTCAGAAAGAGCGCAGGCTTTGGGCGGAAACCACGAAGGCAAAGCTGCCGGACCTATGCAGGTATGTAAAAGGCCTCGGGTTTGACCACCTTTCTGCGATTTCCGTCACGGATTTACCGAAAGAGGGAAAATACGTGATTGCATACCATCTGTGGTCATATCATGATAAAATAGCACTGACCATAAAAACAGAAATAAGCAGGAAAGACCCTGTTATCAATTCTGTCGGCACGGTATGGGGTAAGAGCGCCCAGATACATGAAAGGGAATCACACGAGATGTTTGGAGTGAAATTCACCGGAAATCCTGATCTTTCAGAACTCTTCTTGGAAAATTGGAAAGGACCTCCGCCATTCAGACGCGACTTTGACTGGAAAGCATACGTAAGAAAGGAGCATTATGACAAGGAAAACGAAAGGGAAAGGGGATACTGGGAGGGGAAGCATGATTGAAGTGGCAAAGGATTACGAGATCCCTTTTGGTCCTGCCCATCCCGGATCCGGTAATTTCTCTGTCAAACTAACAGTGAACGGGGAAAATGTTGTGGATGCCAAGGCAGACCCCGGATATCTGCACAGGGGTTTTGAGAAATTGATGGAAAGCAGAATACCTATACAGAATGCCGTGTTATCAGACAGGATATGCGTGCTGGAGCCGCTTGCCTGGAACCTAGTACATGCGGAAGCTGTGGAAGAGCTAATGGGAATAGGAGTTCCGGAAAGGGCGAAATACATAAGGGTCATAATGGCGGAACTGTCCAGAATACAGTCTCATATTATTTGGTATGGCGCTATGTCAATGGGCACAGGCTTCGATACGGGGTTCAAGCTGGCCTTCGGCTACAGGGACTACATACTTGATGTATTTGAGCTCATCACCGGGGGGAGGGTCTATCCCGCAGGCTATATATGCCCAGGAGGAGTAAGAAGGGACCTGCCAGATGGAGCCAGAGAAAGAATACTGAAGGTGTTGGACAAGACAGACAGAATGAAAGTGCTGGAAAAACTCGAAAACCCAAATTTGTTGTTAAGAATGAAGGGAATTGGTGTGCTAAAGCTGAAGGATGCGTTGAGACTGGGAGCTACAGGACCTATCCTGAGGGCAAGTGGTATGAAAACTGACGTGAGACTCGACGATCCATATGAAGTATATGACCAGTTTGATTTTGAGGTCCCGACCCTAAAGGAAGGAGACGCGTATTCCAGATATATGATTGGCATAAGTGAAATCGAGCAATCGGTAAAAATCATAAAGCAGGCTCTGGATGAATTGCCTGACGGGAAGGTGAGGGAGCCTTCCCTGAAGCCAGAACTGTCTGTTCATATCCCAAAGGGGGAAGTGTACATAAGGAATGAGATTGCAAGGGGAGAGGCAGGTATGTATATGGTCGGTGACGGAACCGGAAGGCCGTACAGGTGTAAGATAAGGGGCCCGTCGTTATTGCATATGATACCGGTTCTTGAGCATCTGCTGCCAGGCAGTCAAATCGCGGATGTGCCAGCTGTTTACTGGAGCCTGAATCCGTGCCCGGCGGATATGGACAGGTGAAGAAAATGAAATTCGGAATGGTAGGAGAGCTGATTAAAAACATGTTCAGAAGGCCGATTACGGTCAGATTTCCTGCTGAATCGATACCCATAGCTGACGGATACAGGGGAGAGCATGATTACGACATAAATAAGTGCGTGTCCTGCGGCATTTGCGCCAAAATATGCCCAAACAAGGCAATAGAAATGGTAGAAACATCCAAAAAATATAAAGGTAAATACAAAAAAACCTATCCCAAGATCGACCTTGGCAAATGCTGCTTCTGCGGTCTGTGCCAAGATGTATGCCCTGCAGGCGCTCTCATGATGACAAAGAATGTTTTCCTCTCGACCTCCGACCCCAAAACTGTAATAAAACATCCAGTTCCAAAAGGCGAAAAACCGTAAAATATTTTATTTATTAACGCCTAATCTTATGATTGATATGAACAGGACACTTGCCTTCCTGACAATCGTAGCTCTTCTTACTTTTGCGGTTCCCCAGGCGAGCGCGCAGACTGAAAAGACACTATGCGCAGTCTATTTCACCGGCATAGGATGCCCCCACTGCGCCAATGCCGACCCGTATGTCCTCAATGACCTCCTAGTCAAGCACCCCGAACTTGTTGTGATCGAATATGAGCTTTATCAGATTGGCGAGAACGCTCCGCTGCTTTACAGTTACGATGAGGTTTATGATTCGGGTATGGGCGTGCCCCTTCTGATATTCGACAGGGACAACAAGCTCATAGGCGACATCCCCATAATACAGAACGCCGAAGCTATTATTGGGAATCTTGGCGAAAGCGGATGCCCGCTTCTGGACGGAAAAAATGCGGCCTTCGCTGAACTTGACATTTCTTCGCTTCCCGGAAAGCCCAAGATGTGGACAAGGGACAGGGTCCTGATTCCCGGTAGCGGTTCTGACAACGCGATAATGAAAGAGCTCCTTACTGAAGACGACATCACAAAGGTTGTAGAGGGCATGGGTTTCTCGCTCACGGATTCAGAACCTATGCCGCTTTCAGGAAGCAGCGTCGAATTCCAGCATGCCCTGATGATAGGGGACACGAAGTTCCAGTGGAACGGGGAATGCATATGGACAAAAGAGACTTCTGAAGAGCTATGCGATAACACCACCAGCGCAGTAATCAGTAAAGGGCAGGCAGAAATAACAGTGGTGAAGCTCGTCTCCCTCGCGGCGGTGGACGCTGTCAACCCGTGCGCCCTTGCCGTCCTGACGCTGATGCTTATTGCGATACTCACGTACAATCCCGGGAAGAAGAGGAACATACTTCTCGCGGGGGCCGCATTCACGGTCTCCGTGTTCGTGATGTACATGGTTTACGGGCTGGTCATAATAAAGTTCTTCCAGCTCATACAGGCCATAACATACATAAGGCTCACGCTTTACAAGATACTCGGATTAGCCGCGATTATACTGGGGTTGCTGAACCTGAAGGACTTCTTCTGGTACAAGCCCGGAGGCCTTATGACCGAGATGCCCATATTCATGAGGCCCAGGCTCAAGAAGGTCCTAGGGGGCATAACATCCCCCGCAGGAGCATTCGCAGTGGGGGCCTTCGTGACGATATTCCTGCTTCCGTGCACGATAGGGCCCTACATAATAGCGGGCGGCATACTGTCAGCAATGGATCTTCTGCAGACGATACCCCTTCTGTTGCTTTACAACCTGATATTCGTCCTGCCGATGGTTGCGATAACCATAGTTGTCTATCTAGGTGTCAGGGAGGTCGAGAACGTCTCCGGGTGGAAGGACAGGAACATCCGATACCTCCACCTCGTCGCCGGGGCGATAATAGTGCTGCTTGGTGTAGCCATGCTGATGGGCTGGGTCTAATTTAAGTAAACAAGGGAATGGGCAGTCATGCCTGCAGGCAGTGCGTGAAGCTTCTGCGGCTTGGTGAAATCCGGACGGGTGTTCACCTGCCCTTCTCCAGACATGCCCTGCACACGCCATGCACGTCAAGCTGGAAGTGGCATGGCTGGCCGATATCCATCCCGCTTATGAAGTCTATCTTCCCGGGCTCGAAGTGCGCGATCCTGCCGCACTTGCGGCAGATGAAGTGGCAGTGGCTGCTCTTGTCCTTCGAGTATATCCTCCGCTTCCCGCAGACGTAGCAGTGCAGCTTCCCCCGGCGGTTCAGGGATTTCAGGGAGCGGTACACCGTGGCTATCCCTATTCTCCCGTCCCTGCTTATCCTTTCGTGCAGCTCATCAGCCGTGAAGAACCTGCCGAACGCCTCAGCCGCCGCCTCTATCTGTTCCTTCTGCCTCGTCTTTCTCGATTTCTTGGGCATGACAATCCCGTTCTTATTGATAATAATAATCAATAACATTATTAAATACCGGTTCCAACAACTTATAGCGCGAATGGCCTTGGCGCCTGGCGATAATTAAAGGAATGGATATTCATGTTGTCAACGCTGCTGCTCATATTACTGGCGACCATGATAAATGGCCTAGTTGCCTTTGTGGGCGCATTCTCCCTGTTCATAAAGGAAAAGCAGCTTCAGAAGATACTCATGCTGCTGGTGGCGTTCTCGGCCGGAGCTCTGCTCTCCGGGGGCATGCTGCATCTCCTGGCGGAATCCCTCGAGATGCTGGAGACGGAAACGGCCTTCCTAATAACAATCTTCGGTTTTTCCCTTTTCTTCATAATAGAGAGGTTCCTGCACTGGCACCACTGCCACGAGGGAAAGTGCGACGTCCACTCATTCACCTACATGATACTGATAGGGGACGGCGTGCACAACTTCATAGACGGTCTGATAATCGCCGCCAGCTTCCTCGTGAGCGTCCCTTTCGGCGTCATGACTACCATACTCATAATAGGTCACGAGATACCCCAGGAGCTGGGGGATTTCGGGGCGCTGGTCCACGGGGGCTTCGACAGGAGGAAGGCGCTCCTTTTCAACTTCGGCTCCCAGCTCACCGCGGTGGCCGGAGGCATAATAGGATTCCTGATCGGAGGCGAGGCGTGGTTCACGCCGTTACTGCTTCCGTTCGCCGCGGGAGGATTCTTCTACATAGCAGCTTCAGATCTCATACCCGAGCTCCACAAGGAGAGCGACCTGAAAAAATCCATACTCTATTTCATATTCTTCCTCCTGGGCATAGGGTTCATGTTTGCGACGAAGTTCCTTCTCGGTGGATAGCGTGGGAAAGAAATGCGAGCTATTCCTCTGCTGCCCCCTGAGGATTTTCTACGAGGGCTTGGGAAACGATGAGTGGGTGAAGAAGTACTGCAGGGGTAAATTCAGGGAGTGCGCGAGGTACAAGCTTGAAATCATGGGAGGGAGAAAGGCTGTCAAAAAGCCTTCAAGCAGGAAGAGAGCTGGTAATTTTTAAGTAGTCGATGCAACAATAACTTCAACGGAGGTTTTGCTATGGTATCGGTTGACGCAGACAAGTGCATCGGCTGCGGAAGCTGCGCTGCACTGTGCCCGGACGGCTTCGAGATGGGGGACGACGGAAAGGCGCACGTGAAGGATCCGAAGGCGCCCTGCATCGCGGAAGGCATCTCTGCATGCCCGGTTGACGCAATCAGCAAGTAAGCTGCAGGCTCTTTGTTTTGGAGTTGTCTTGATGGAAGATAAAGATCAGATTGAGCAGATGAAGGCAGGCTACAGGAAGTACGCGGAAAGCCAGGGATTCAGGCTGAATCCAGACGAAAAGATAGTGGAGATGATATGCAGGGGCCTTCTCGGGAACCAGAAGAAGCACGGGGCGCGCTACTGCCCCTGCAGGCTGGTGTCCGGGAACAAAGAAGAGGACAAGAAGAAGGTCTGCCCCTGCGCGTACCACAGGGACGAGATAGCGAGGGACGGCCACTGCCACTGCAACCTTTTCGTTAAATAAGGAGGGTTTCCCCATCAGAGAATCCTCTCTTCCGCTCCGAATCCTGTCTTGAACTTCTTCGGTGCTGCCGGAAGGCCAAGGGAATTGTAGAAGGCCAGCGCCTTCATGAAGGCGCTCTTGTAGTCCGCCGAAATTTCATTTTCACCTGCCATTAGCTGTGTATCATCATTCTGTTCTTTCCACCAGCCCGGGCCGTAGGGGAAAACGCCTCTGTATGTGTCATTCTTTCCGTCTGCCACGCCAACTATAAGCATCGGTATCGGCTCATCTGCACATCTACTCCAGTCCAGAAGGTAGGCGGATGGACTCTTTCTCTTGAAGGCGAACATGGATGATATATGGAAGAAAGAAATAAAAACCTACTCCGCTTTATCATCCCGGTATTGCAACCTTTTCGTCAGGTAACTGTTATCAAATAAATATATAACAGTTCCACAATATTCTGTATGGCCGCGTTAGTCGTATCGTTTGTATTTTCGATGATTTTCTATCTCATGCTGACTGCAGGCTCGGGAAGCGATGTCCTTTACTGGAGCACCGGTGAAGTGGCGGCCGGCGTCGTGTTCGCTGTCCTGACATCGCTGCTGGCTAGTAAACTGCTCTCGGGGGTCGGTGCAAAGTCCGGCTGGGGATTCCTCAACCCCCTGAGATGGATCACGTTCATAGCCTATGCCGTGGGCCCGTTCCTCTTCAGCATGGCGAAGGCTAACCTCGATGTGGCCTACAGGGTCATAACGGGAAGGATAAGGCCCGGCATAGTCCGGGTCCCTTCGGGGCTCACAAACGACTTTGCCGTATCGCTTCTCGCGAATTCCATAACGCTCACGCCCGGCACCCTTTCCGTGGATGTTGACGGGAAGAACAACCTTTACGTCCACTGCATAAACCTCAGGAGCAGGGACCCGAAGCCCGAGGAGGTATACGGCTCCTTTGCGAAATGGGCAAGGAGGATAGCGGAATGACGCTTGAATCTAACCTTTTGCTGATAGCCGGCACACTCGGCCTGCTCATGCTCATAGCCATCGTCAGGGTGATCCTCGGGAAGACCGCCCCCGACAGGATGGTCGCCGCGGACACCATAAACACGCTCGTGGCCGCGACGCTCGTCGTCCTCGGGACGGCGTTCCGAGAGATAATATACATAGACGTCGCGATCGTCTATGCCATGCTCGCCTTCGTGACAACGCTGTTCGTATCGAAATACCTGGAGGACAAATCATGATCTGGCTGGTATACCTGCTGATCGGCATAGGGACGCTGTTCCAGATACTGGGCACGCTGGCCCTCCACAGGTTCCCCGACGTCTACACCAGGATGCATGGAGCGACCAAGTGCACCACGTTCGGCTCGCTGTTCATCTACCTCGGCGTCATAATATACGGGATAATCATGTACGTTTCGGGGGAGGCGGCGTACGCGTCCCTCTCGCTGCACACATTCGTCGTGATGATATTCATACTCGTCACGAACCCGACGGGAGCGCACGCCCTTGCAAGGGCCGCCCACAGTAGCGGGGTCATGCCCGAGCGCGCCATAGTCGACAGGCTGAGGAGTGACGGCAGATGATACCCGAATTTATACACTGGATACTGCTGGCGGGGATAGTCACTACTGCTTTCATGGCGCTGAAGTCAAGGGACCTGCTGGCGTCGGTGATATACCTGGCTGCGATGAGCCTCGTGCTCTCGGTGGAATTCTACATGCTGCAAGCGCCCGACGTGGCGATAGCCGAGGCTGCGGTCGGCGCCGGGCTAACCACGGCCATATTTATCATTGCGATAAACAGGACGGAGAGGTATGAGAATGTGCAAAACAAGGGCAGTTAAGGTGGTCACCGTGCTGGCGCTGCTGGCGCTCCTCGTGTTCACATCGGTCAATCTTCATGAATTCGGCACGCCGACGAACGCCGTGATGGACGACTACTTCATACAGAACAGCCAGGCAGAAACGGGGTCCAACAGCGTCGTTGCTGCCGTGGTGTTCGATTACAGGGGCCTTGACACGCTGGGCGAGGCGAGCGTGCTCTTCGCTGCGGCCAGCGGCATATTCCTGCTGTTCAGGAGGTCGGGAAAATGAGCGAGAAGGGCATGTCCGTGATCGTGAAGACCGTGGCCTGCGTCCTGCTCGTGCCCGTGACTGTATTCGGGCTTTACGTCATAATGCATGGCCACCTGACCCCCGGGGGAGGCTTCCCCGGAGGAGCCGTGATGGCGACCGCGGTCGCGATGCTGCTTGTCGCGTACGGGAGGGAGGGGACTAAGAAGATGCTGGGCAAGGATTCGCTCTCCGCGGCCGAGAGCCTCGGCCTGCTGCTTTTCGCCGCCCTCGCGATGGTAGGCATCACCGTGACGTTCTTCAGCAACTGGCTGGCCAACACTCCGCACTATTTCGGCATGTCTGTGCCTTTCGGGCCGAATCCGGGATATCTCCTCAGCGCTGGCGTCATACCGCTAATGAACGTGGCTGTCGGCTTCGAGGTCTTCGCCGCGCTTTCCGCAGTAATCCTGCTCATGTTCAGTTGGGAGGAAGAAGGATGATAAGCATACACTTCATGGCGGTCGTCATTCTCATGGTTCTGGGCGTGTCAACGGCGGTGTTCAGGAGGAACCTGATAAAGATTGTGATGGGCATCAGTGTCATGGAAAGTGGCGCGAACCTTTTCCTGGTGTCGCTTGGCTACAGGGAAGGGGGGATTGCCCCCATATTCACGGGCGCGACCCAGCTCGGGATGGTGCTGCCGACACCTCAGGCCCTGACGCTCACATCCATAGTTATAGGCGTGGCTGTCAGTGCCCTGATGCTTTCATTCACCATAATGCTTTACGGCCACTGGAAGAGCCTTGACACGGGAAAAAGGAGGCTGAAGGAATGAACTGCCTCTCATTCATGCTTGAGCACTCGCCGGCGCTCGCGATAGCCGTGCCTCTGATAGCCGCATTCGGGACGCCGCTTTTCGCAAAGCTTGGGAAGATGGTCAGGAATGCCTGGGTCGTCCTGACGCTGGCAATCACAGGGTTTGTCACCCTGCTCCTTGCGCAGGACGTTTTCTCGGGCAACGTGTACGTGTACACGCTTGGCGCTTCGCTGCCGAGCCTTACGGCCCCTGCCGGGTTCCCGTTTAGGATCATACTGGTCGCTGACGCGGTGTCGGCCCTGTTCGCCCTGCTGGCCGCAGGAATATCGTTCCTGGCCGCGCTGTATTCGTGGAAATTCGTGACGGATGAGAAGGGCGCCGACAAGCTATACACGCTCATCCTCCTGCTTTCGGCGGCGATGATGGGGCTCGCGCTCACGGGCGACTTCTTCACCCTCTTCGTCTTCCTTGAGGTTTCGTCCATAGCGGCGGCGGGTCTGATCGCGTATTCGAGGTCCGGCGAGTCGCTGGAGGCCGCATTCAAGTACATCGTGATATCATCGGTCGGCGCTCTGTTCCTGCTTTTCGGGGTAGGGGTGCTGTACGGCAAATACCACCTCCTGAACATGGCCGTGATAGCGGGGCAGGTCGCAGTCTCGTACTCATTCCTTGACGTGGCCGCGCTGTCTCTCATAGTATCGGCCCTGCTGATGAAGAGCGGGTCCTTCCCGGTCCACATGTGGAAGCCCGACGCGTACCAGCAGGCGCCCCCGCAGGTTACCGTGATGCTTCTCACGGCGGCGCTCCTTTCGCTCTACGTGCTGTTCAGGATATGCTTCTCGGTGTTCGGCCCGGTGCTGAGTGATTCGCTTGGGTGGATGGTGGTGATTCTGGGTGCTTTGTCCGTTTTTGTGGGCGTGACGATGGCTATACCACAGAAGAGCCTGAAGAGGCTCATAGGTTACTCGGCCGTGGCTGAGATAGGATACGTGCTGCTCGGAGTGGGCACCGGCATGATAGCGATGCCTGTTCCCGGCGTCATGGGAATGCAGGCGCTTTCGGGAGGGGTGTTCCACATGATAAACGACACGCTCGACCTAAGCCTCATCTTCCTGGTTACCGGTGCTCTGATGTACGTGACAAGGAAGGACGACCTCAACGAGGTGAGCGGGCTTGCGCACAAATCTGTTTTCCTGACCCTGATGTTCATGATAGCGCTGCTGGCCATTTCCGGCATGCCTCCGATGAACGGGTTCGCCAGCAAGCTGCTCATATACGAATCCGTTTACTACGTGAATCCGATGCTGGCCATAATAGGCATCGTGGGCAGCATAATGATGCTCGCGCTTTTCGTCAAGATATTCGCTTCGGTCTTCCTCGGAGTCCCG
>CAZSYZ010000044.1:0-10274 GCA_964611445.1 uncultured archaeon
TTGTTGGCCTCGCAGGCGTAGCCCTCCAGGCATCCGCAGTCCGTGCAACACGCGGACTCGCTCTCCTCAGGCCTGTCGCAGAAGCCGTCTCCGCATTCTATCTCGTAGCATCCCTTCACGTCCGTCCTGCCCCTGCCCTCCTCGCAGACGTAGCCCGAGCCGCACGCGCAGTCCTTCGAGTTCGCGCAGTCCTCGGACGCGGACAGGTCGCAGACATTGTTGACGCAGAAGCCCGGGGAGCAGTCGCTGCTGCAGTAGGAGCATTCCGACGGGTTGCAGACCGAGTCCCCGCACACGCTCACCAGGCCGAGGAGCCACAGGATCGCCAGGCAGACGGAAAAGGCCCCCACGATGGAGACGAAATACCTCACCGGCCCCGCGGGCTTCCGTCTCTTCTTGGCAAGGGAGCGGCCTATGCGTTTGCCTATCTTACTGAAAGCGCCGGTCCTCTTCCTTTTTATCATAAATCCAGATTTGGATTTGGTCGTTAAAAAACATCTCCCTGAGGCGGACGGGTCGCCCATCCGCAGGCAGGATTCTTTCAAGTGACTGAGGTCCCGGCTCGGGCATGGCCTGCACTCCTGCTACCAAGGACGTCATGACTTCCCGTACAGCCCCGTGAGCCTCGTCTGCGCTAGCACGTGGCCCTGCATGGCCCGCTCGACGTCTCCCCTTGAGGAGCCGCGGCCGAGATTCAGGATGATGTCGAGCGCGTAGAGTTTGAACACGTACCTGTGGGTGCCGCTGGGCGGGCAGGGGCCTCCCCATTCGCTGTTCCCCCAGCCGTTCCTCCCCTGGACCGCGCCCGGGGGCACGCCGTTCTCGGCCATGGTTTTTGTCTCCGGGGCCATGTTGAAGACCACCCAGTGGTCCCAAGTCCCCGAAGGCGCGTCGGGGTCGTCCATTATCAGCACGAGGCTCTTCGCCCCTTCCGGGACGCCCTCTATGTCCAGCCGCGGGTTTATGTCCTCGCCCTGGCAGGTGAACCTGGCCGGGATGCTGCCGTTGTCCGCAAATGCGGGGCTCGACAGCTTCATTCCCATACTATCTACCTCCGTATTTTCAGCAGAAGTGCAGCCCGATACCATAAGGGCCGCCAAAAGCAAAATAATGAAATGCTTCATGGTTCAGAATTGATGCCGTTCTATAAAAATCACTCGCTCAGGTCCTTCAGAAGCTGCTCCTTAAGCATCGAGGCGCAGTTTTCGTTGCCGGATCTCATCATCTGTTCGTGGAGGTATTCTACTATCTTTTTCTTGTTCTCGTCGCTACGCTCGTAATACTTCCTGTATTCCCCGTTGTTCCTGTGGTACGTTATTTCCTTCCTGTAAAGTGGATTCTCACCTTCACCGGCTTCCTTGTTCAGTACGACTCTTCTCGTTTCTACTATCTCCTTGTAAGCGCCCAGAAGTATGCCAGGCCTCTCGTAAAGCTTGGCCCTGCGCATCCTTTGCTGGAGTTGTTCCAACGCATCAGCGTACATGAGAAACACCCGAGATGTCCTATTTTAGGTAGGACGGGAAGTTTTAAAAGTGGCAGTAGTGATTATTATTTATCACTTTTATGTGACAAAAATAGAAAGCTTTATAAATACAAAGAACAAGTAATGTACATGAAAACGAAAGGATATTCCGGAGAGGTGCTAGGTGGCGAGGAATCGGTTCCGATACCAGACGCTTTTGATCCGACGAAGATTTACAATTCCATAGACATTCATATACCTGATGTCAAGCCCCCAAACATGATCAGGGCATACGTGGATACAGGTGAAATAATCGAAAAGGCAGACGCAGTTGTGAAAGTTGGGCTTACCATGTCATTGGACCTGATAGATAATGTAGAATACATTCAGACAAGGGACAGGAAAATAAAGGTCCATGCTCACGATCTGATTGAATAAATCTTCTTAAAAAGCCTAATACTCATTCACGGGAGCCGTAATGCTCCTAAAACGTTTATTGGCGCCCGCGGCAAATCCTAATAATGTTCATGAGGCTGCACTGTACCTTTACAGAATGTGATGCTGAGTACTCTAAATAGCCTTCCTGAATTCGACTATGTCCCTCGGAACTCCTATGAAGTTCGTCTCCCCTTCAAGAACAACGGCTATTTGGTCAGGAAGAATCATCCTTTTGACACAGGGAATTGTTGACTCATATACCTTCGTGCCCGCACTTAGAAGGTATCCGTGCGGATGTTTATAGTCCTGCGTAATCACGCCTTCTGCCCCGAGGTGGGGCATACTGTCGTCCATGCCCAAGGTCTTATTGTTCTTCGGGCTCGCTTTCTCAGTGTAGTCGAACGGGAACGGCATACATATCACCAAGTTTAGTATCATGTAAGAGCTCCCTTTTAAAGCTTTGGTTCGGATTCCGGACTTTCCCGGAGAATAAGTAGTTCTGTGCGTCAGGAACCCTTCAAACCTTGTCAACTTCGAGTACCTTTATGTGGAAAACGAGCGTCTTGCCCGCGAGCTGCATGTTCATGTCCAGCGTGAGCTCGTCCCCCGAAACCGAAACGATCTTCGGTCCCTGGTATGTCTGTACAGTCTCGCCGTCAGTTACGTTCCTTCTGAGGAATATCTTATCCTCGGTTACATTAATCACGTCCAGAGGCCACGGCTCCACCCCCCTTATGGACGAGTTCAGTTCCGCTATCTTCTTCATGGTCACGTTTCCGTCGGCCACTTCCGTTACCCTGAGGGGCATTATGTGCACGTTCGGGTCGAAGTAGGTCTTCCCCACTTCCGGGTAGCTTCCCAGGGTGCCGTTGAAAGACTCAACGCTGACTGTGAGCATCGTGTCAAGCTCTACCACGAGGGGTATCGTCTCGACCAGCTCGGGATAATACGGGTAGGCCTTCTCGGGTGGTATGGTTACGTTCTTCTCCTCGCCGAGGCACATGCCGGCCACGGCCTCGTCGAAGCCCTCTATCATCTCTCCCGCCATGGAGGTGAAGTTTATCTCGCCCTCGTCGAAGACAACGCCGTTTTCGAGCATGCCCACGTACTGCACTTTTACCATGTCCCCGGCAGCCACGGTGTTTTCCGGGCTGCAGGCCTGAATGCCGTTATCGCCTATGCAGCCTGAAATGAGAACTAATGCGATGAGCCCTGCGGGGAGGATTAACTTTTTCATTCTACTAGAATGCACGCGGAGGTTAATATTTTTATTCCCAGATTCAGCCCCTCAGAAGAAGTCGAAGAGGTTGTTTTTCCTCCGCCTGGAAGTCAGCGGGCCCTTCCCGGCATCGTTGGTGTCCATGTCCACTATATCCTTCCTCATATCGCGGCAGACGTGACCGTTCCATGGCTTCTCATTCCAGCTGAAGCTTTCGGTCTTCTGCCCGCATTTCGGGCATGTCCACATCGGCATAAAACTCCCTGTTTAATTTATGTCGCTCCTGAGTTAAAAATAGTCACGGGGAAGCATTCGACTCTTCGGAATCATAGACCTGGAGATAGTACATATATTTTTCTGTTCCCGGGCCGCATCTGAAGAAGTTCTTGACCACGAGGTTCCCGAGAACCATGGTCGCTATCTTGTCCTCGCACTCGTCCGGAGGCCTGACGTCAAGGAACTCCCAGCCGTCATCCGGAGGCTCGCAGTCGGCCCCGTTGCATGAAGCGGCCAGGCAGTCGCAGACGGCAACACGCTCCACGGAACCCGATATGATGCACTCCTCGCATTCGAAACCCGTGAAGTTCAGGTAAAGCTTCTCCTCACCGCTGGAGATGTAATACCCGAACAGTTCACCTTCAGCCTTTACGGGCCTTCCCATGATGACGTGCACCTGTCCATGGTATCCGGCCGGGTTTTCGATAAGGTCGGCGGCGTCCATTGTGGTCCTGTCCGCATTCTCCGGGAACTGGTGGATGTCCGTGCATCCCGAAGTCAGAACGACCACAGCCAGGGCCAGCGGGATGATGACTGCCGTTTTCATTGATGCATATTTCTTCCCGTGATTAAAAAATACCACCATGTGCTGCCGTTTAAACCGATATTAACGGGAAGGTTTGGCTTCATGCCAGAAAGTCAATCTCTTTCTGCGCGTAGAAGTACCTGCCGTCGTCAGTGGCGAAAGTCAGGAAGAACGTGGCGCTCCTCCCTTTCACGACGTCAGTGAAATCGCTTGGCTTTATCTGCGGGACCACGAACGAGAGCTCCTCGGCTTTCCAGCCGCCCGGGCTGTACATCCTGAAGTCCTCCTCGCTCACCTCGTGCGTCTTGGAGACGAGCTTTATCACGCCCTCCTCCTTCTCATCGTCCTGCGTGATGAGGATAGTGACCGTCCCACTGGCCGTGGCTATCCTTCCCTTCATGTCCTTCAGAGTGAAGTAAGAGCATACGTTCTCGCCGCACGTGCCGGCGTCGAAGTCCCTTATTCCGACCGGCGCCGTCACGACCTCCTCGAGGGCGAGGCATTCGGCCTTCATCGCAGGGTTCACTATCTTTGCGCAGGCGCTCTCCGCGAACACGAATATCTCGGCCTTGCCCTCTGCGTAGGAGGCGTAGCACTCGTCCCTGGAGACCTCCTTCTCAAGCCCTTCGCAGAATTCGGGGTCCTCGGAGCCCAGCGCCACGTAAGCATAGCACCTTCCTATGAAAAGATTGTCGCTTATGCCGTCGCAGACAAGGACGTTCTTGCCCCTTCTAGCGGGTATGAAGTACTCCTTGAAATAGCAGTCTTCCTTTTCCTTGGTTTCCAGCGCATCCGAGCAGTTGTCCGTCCTCTCCACGCACGCGCCCTCGCTGCAGAATCCGTTCTCGCCGCATTCGGCTCCCCATCTCGGTACGTTCCTGCATTCAAAATCGGAGTTCTCGTCGCAGAGGTCCGCAGTGCACTCGTTGTCGTCGTCACATGAAGCCGGGCATTCCTTGACCGTCCCCGGACCTGTACCGACATCAACGTTCAGAATCTGGCCCGTCTGGACGCAACCTGAAACGACTATGACTGTAAGAATTGCCGTCAGGAAAAATAATGACTTGTTCATTGGTTAAATAATGGGTGTGAAGTTTTAAATATTATATTATCATGCTTAATTCTATGCCAATGCCAAGGGTTATACTTTCGACGACCGACGTGAAGGATGCTGCTGTGGGGGATTTCGTCAATCCGGATCTTCTTACGGGATATGACAAACGGGACGACAACCGGTACATCTCCCCTGTACTGAGAAAAACGTACGTCCTCAATCCCGACAGCACTGACGGGAACGGAAGCCTGGAGATAATTGAGATAATATAGAATCCGGAAGGTCAATACCGCGCTACTTCCTGTAGGCGACGTATATATCCGCCTCCAGCATTACGGCGTCCCTGTAAAAATGATGGACGAAGTACAGGTTGCCCGCTCTGTCGAGCGTCGGCTCCCCCGCGAACTGCGATACTATGAGCTCTGGCGACTGCCACTGCCCTTCAACCCTCTTCGACCTGAACACCGCCGGGCTTCCCTGATAGAACCTGTTGAACCACAGCTCGCTCCGGTCAGGAGTGATATAAGGCATGCCTTCATTTGCTTCTGAATTGACAGCCCTAACATTCACAGGATTTTTCCATTCGCCGTTGACATTAGTCAGCATCCATATGTCCGTACCGCCGAGGCCGCCTGCTCTGGAAGAATGGTAATACAATTCCTTTCCGTCAGAAGTGATGTGCAGCTCGCCGACTTCAAAGTCCGGATCGAAATCATCCACCTTCCAGTTCTGCCACACCCCGTTTATTCTTTCCGCCGTAGACCAGTGCAGGCCCGTGTATCCTTCCCGTGCACCACAGAACAGCATGAAATCGCCATCAACAAACGTGCACCCATCCAGGGAAAGTTTCCCGGGATCCTGGAGCCATACCCGAGTGGGTTCTGTCCACGCGCCATTGACCTTTTCAGAATGCCATATCCCCGAAGCACCGTCCAGAACCTGCTTCTCGGGCGGGATCCTCGTATCAGGGACGAAATCGAAAAACATCTCATCACGGCCCGCGGGAATGAAGGGGGAATCCTCCGCACCGGCAGTGCTGATAACAGCCAAAGGCACGGGCTCTTCAAATTCATCGGAATGCAGCACCGGAGGATAATTGTCAAGAGCAGGAGTCATCTTGACGATATCCGATGGTATCACATCTTTTCTGAGGACATCGACGTGCTCCTTGTTGGGGATAGCGGCCAGGATGATTATGAACAGTAAAAGCAGGATTCCGAAAGCAATCAGCAGCTTCTTTTTCATTCTATCCAGCTCGCTCCGTTGGATCCGATCGGGAAGACGTTGTACGGGTCTGGCTCCAGGTTTTCAAACTTGCCTTCCTTGTAGACGTACGCGCTCTGCTTCCTGCCCATCACGCTGGTGGACGACCCCACCTGCCTGATGAACACTATACCACCCGACTTCCATTCAGGTATCATATTCGCATAACTGGAATCCAGTATGGTCTCCTCCTTTGTACCGACGTCTATCATGACCAGCTCGTAGACACCGAACGGCTCGTTCTGCTTGCCTGTCTTCAGCCTCGAGAAGACTATATTACCGTTATCCGGGCTCAGGTCCGGGTCCGCATCGATTCCGATCGGGTAGGGTCCGTGGGGTCCTTCATCGTCCGGATTGGGCCCGCCGGCAGTTATCCTTTTCTGATTGCTTCCGTCCGCATCCATCATCCACACCTGGGAAGGTATGACGTATGGAGGGTCCTGCGTTGGTAATCTGCTGAATACTATCTTTGTCCCGTCTTCCGACCATGAGCAGTCAAAATCCATGTAGTCATCACTGGTGGTTATCTGTTCAAGGTTCTTGTCGAGGTCCAGCGTGAAAAGATAGTTGTGGAATACACCCCTGTTTTGTGCCGAGAAAAGTATCTTTTTGTTCACTGTTGAATAATCCGGGTTGTTTATTGAGGTTATGTCCAGCCCGCAGGTCAGGCATTCTATGCCCTTTCCTGCCAGGTCTATCAGATGTATCTCTATTTCGTCCTTTGTGCTGAGAATTCCGTCCCCGTCCGTGTCAGAGCATGCGCCTATCGCCATTATCGTGGTCGAGTCCACCGGCTTCGAGCTTGAAAAATCACAGTCAACGTTTGTCAGCTGGACGACCTCGCCGGTTTCCATGTCCAATGCATACAGCTGCCTTGGAGAAGCGAGCACGTTTGATTCGGCATCGTATATCTTTTTATTGCAGTCAGGGTCGTTGAGGAAGTTCCTTTTGACATAATAGTTATCGTCTAGGCAATCGGTATCTTCCAGGACGTATCTCATTGAAACGAAGAGGATATCCATGTTGTTAGGAATCCCCCTGAGCAGGATACCTTTCGGTATTTCTGCAGGAGGCTGTCTTGGCTCTGCTTCCTGGACGCAGCCGCTCGTGAGGATTATGAGCAGTATTCCCAGAAACAGAAAATGCCTCATATTAATGATTGGCGGGACGGCTTTTATTGATTCGGCTGATTTTCATTGTTTTTGAAATAGCTCAGGTCAAACCTCAGCGATATGACGTTCTCGGTGATGTCCTTGCAGAGGTCTGCTATCTTGTATATGGCCGCACCGAGCCCGCCCTCTTCTGCGTGGTATTTCTCCATTATCTTCCGGACCTCTACCTTTATATCGCTTGTGGTTTCCTTCTTCTGGAAAAGGCCGTCCATCATTTCTATCATCCTCTTTACGCATTTCAGGTCCTCCGCGGTCGGCTCTCTGTACCTGAGCGAGAATATGGCGTCCGCTATGTTCTCTATCTTCTTGTATATAAGCTGCAGTGGGAACATGTCCTCGTCCGAGTTTATGCTGTTCTCCTCCTTCATCTGCGTGTTTCCCAGGCTGGAGAAGAGTATCCTCTTTGAAAGGTGGTAAAGGCGGTCTACGTTCGTCTCCAGCTCCTCCATGGCCTCGGTGTCCTTCTTCTCCACGGAGTCCACGAGGAGCGTCAGGAGGTACATCATCCTCCTGCGTATGCTTGGCAGGCTTATGGTGAAATCCTTGAAAAGGAACGATATGACTATCTTGTTCTCGTCCTCGGATGTTACGTCATAGCCGTCCAGGTACTTCAGTATCCTTTTCACCGAGCGTATCTTGCCGAAGTCGGCGTTCTGCGTAGACAGTGTCACCCTGTCAACGTTCCTCACGTAGCAGAAGACTATAAACTCCTCGACATCCTCTATTTTTGAAAGCTCCGTCGTTATCTCGGAAGGCCTCCTGCTGCTTTTGTCGCCTGTCTTGATTATGATCTCGTTCTTCCTGTTTATCTCCACGAAGACGCTCTCCTGCTCCCTCAGACTGTTGTCGCTTACCCACTTCTTCGGAAGGCATATGGAGTAAGAGCGGTTCCCTACCTTCTGCAGCTTCCTTGCTTCCATACCTTATCACATCTTATATTTACTGGAAATAATTTGCTATATACTTTAAATAGCTTATCTTTATATCATGCGGAAAAGAGAGCATAATTATGGAAGCCGCAGACGTTTCTGTGAGGAAGAGATTCGGAAGGAATGTCATCAGGCTTTACGAAATGGACGAGGGACCGAATAACAGCAGATGGTTACTGGAGATGCTTGGCGAAGGCAACTGACCCTTGCGTGTCAAACATACTTCATTGCAGCAATATTCAATGATAAGAGGAACAGCAGCCTAAACTATTGACGGGCTCTTCAGAAGATTTCAACTCTCTTGGGTTCATGAGCTCATCCTTCAATTTATCTATCAATTTATCGTCACCGTAACGTTCGCAGAATGCCTTTATGGTTCTATCGTGATCGAATTTTATCCCATTCCAAGCTGCCGTATTTAAAAGAAGCTTTTCATCTGAAAGAACATAAGCGAGTGCCTCAGTTGATTGGACATGGTCGGGATTGAGTATTCCATTCTTTACATTCTCGTATCCCTCCAGTCCCTCTTTTATGACCGCTTTTTTCAGAGCCTCTTCCAGAAATTCCTCGTCAATACTTCCGGTCGAATAAAGAAAATTGAGAATGTATTTGTTTTTCCTACCATAATCTTCTATACCAATTAAAGGTCTATTTGTTATCTCCTCGAAAATTATCGAATGATATGCTTTCATTAAGTATTATTGATAGTAAAAAATTTAAGTCTTACCGCTTCTTCTCTAGGAGCTTCCTTATCTTCACCAGCTCTTTCACCGCATCCGTTTCTGAGCCCTCCTCGAACGCCTCGACGGCGACGGGCTTCCTCCCGCGGACGAAACCCATGATGTGCTCGCGCATGTCCTCGAACGCCTCTATCCCGTCCAGGCGTATCTCCGAAGAGCGCTGGTTCGCCCCGGAATATCCGGCCGTCTGTATCTTGAGCGATGCTATCCCGAAGTGCCTCGAGACCGGTCCCTGGATTATGTCCACGTTCGTTATCCTGTTGAAGGGGACTATGCCCGTGTTCCTGAACCAGACTCCGCGCCTCCATACTATCTCGGTGCCGGTTATCCTGTATAGTATCGTATGGTAGTACTTGGGTATCCACCAGGCCACGAAAATAATGCCTGTGAGAAGGGGCACGCCTATAACTGCGGAAACGTACCATGGAGCAAAGAGGGAAACCGGCAGCAGCCATATCACGACCCCGAAGAAGACCCCTCCAAGGAAGTAGACGTAAAAAAGTGTCCTGAGCTGCGGCGCGGGCCTGAAGTCCTCCCCGGGCTTTGCTGGAACTTTTGCCATGCTCTGTTTTTTATCCTGACGGTTAAAATATGTTTATGGAGGAAAAAACCGAAGGGCAAAAGGAGGAGAAGCCGAAATCCCCCTACACCATGACGAAGGACCAGATAAACGAGCTTTCTCCGGGGGGATTCGGCGGGAGGATATACCTCATCTACAGTAAGAAGAAGGCGGAGGAGGCTGCGGAGAACCTTCTCAGGCACGACGTCCTGGGCTTCGACACCGAGACCAAGCCGGTGTTCAGGAAGGGCCAGAAGCAGAACCCGATAGCGCTGATACAGATTTCGACAGAGACCACCGCCTATCTCTTCAGGGTGAACGAGACCGGCATGACTCCGGGGCTGAAGAAGCTGCTCGAAAGTCCGGAAATACTGAAGATTGGCCAGGCCATGAAGCACGAGCTTCTGACGATGAAGAAGGAGCTGGGCGTGAAAGGCAGGGGTTTCGTGGACCTCCTCCACATAGCGCACGGGCTGGAAACCGAGCCCAAGAGCGTCAGGGGCCTGGCGGCGCTCTTTCTCGGCATAAGGATAATCAAGTCCATGCAGGTGACCAACTGGGAGAGGCAGAGGCTGTCGGCCAAGCAGAAGCGCTACGCTGCGACGGATGCCTGGGCCTGCCTGGAGATATTCAAGG
>CAZSYZ010000045.1:0-10259 GCA_964611445.1 uncultured archaeon
AAAGTATCAGCCGAATATGGCGCCGAAGCCCTCGGCCGCGGTGGATTCCTGCCCTTCTATGGCTGAAATGATCTCTTTTTCTTCCTTACCTTTGAGCTTCCTGGCAGCATTGCCAAGGAGTTCACTCGCCTTCTCTATGGCCTTTTCGTTCCCGTCTATCTGCACGTAGTACCCGTCGCTGCCCTTTCCCAGTGCGGAACTCTCCTTCACGGTTATGGACTGCCTCGAGACTACTTCGTCTGCGTACAGCTTGTTCTTCACTCCGCCGTACTTTTCCTTGCCAATGAAAAACACTGCCTTCATGAAAACACCATGACCTAAGAGTATTTTTAGAGTATTTTGTTTTTAAAGTAATTGCTGAGCATGAGGGCGAACCCGTTGTTGGACCCGGCCTTCCTTATGACCCCTGAGTCGGTTAGGACCGAAAATCCTTTCGGAAGGCTTTCGGCGACGTAGGATGCTATCCCTGTGTCATGAAGCTGCTTTTTTCCGGTCTTCAGGACCTTTGCCAGGAACTTCCCGGCATCTGTGTGCTCCCTCTTCACCTCCGTGACCAGGCTGCTGCCCTCCACCCAGATGCGCCCACGGCCGCTGTATTTTTTCGTGAACTCGTCGCTGTGCCTCTTCGAGAAGGTGGGCGGCCCGATGAGCTTCTTTATCTTCGGCAGGCTCCAGACTTCTAGCTCGGTGAAGATTATGCAATCCCTCTTGTCGCAGAACACTTCATGCCCCATGACACGGAAATCGGCATCCTCCAACATGTTTTTTATCCTCTTTGCGCTCCTCCTCATCTGGGGGTAGATTACGTCGTCCACGACGTCCGGCCTCCTGAAGACTACCGCCAGCATCCGGGTCTTCCTCTTGTTCAGACTGCTCTCAAGCTCCCTGATGCTGACCTTCCTGTCAAGCCTGAAGTACTTCTCACTCGGCACCTTCAGGAAGGACTTTGCGCTCTCCTTGAACTTCTCGAAGTTCGCGGGGGAAAGAGCGGCAGCCACGTTCCTGTTCCTGTCGACCGGGTCTATGACGACCAGCGGCTGGTTCGGATACCTCTTCTTCAGGTCCGGCTTCCCCTTCCTGTGATGCTCCGCAAGGTCTATGAAGACCTTTCCAGCTTCCCAGTTCCCGGCTTGCCTGAGAAGGTTCAGAAAGCCCCTGTACTTGATTATCAGGAGCTCGGAAAGGTAGCCGGAAAATCCCTCGGTGCGCAGGTCAGAGCCGTACACGCCTATGCCCTTGCAGAACTGCTTGAGCAGGCGGACCTCGGACGAAAGCTGCGGCGTAAGGTTCTTCAGGATGTAGCGGTTGTGGTGCGGCGTCCTGTCCACGGCAGACTTAATCTTGGACGCGTCACTTATGTCGTAGCACGGCACAAAGTCGACGGCATAGCCGCCGACGACTGCGCGTATGTAAGGGTGCTCGGCGTACGCTATCTCATACGTGCCTTTAAGCTTCTTCACTAGCTTCTTCCCCGTTTCCAGACCAGTCTTTTCAAGATTCTCCCTTGTCACGGATTCCGGGAACAGAATGAATATGTCGAACTCCTTCTTGTCCGGAAGCCACGTGTCCCTCAGGAAGGATCCCGCGAGCGTGTATTTCAGCTTCAGCGGCTTTATGACGTCTTCGGTGGCCTTCTTTACCGCGTCCAGCGCCCTTTCGGTCACGGCCCTCTCACTCGCAGAAGGTGTTATCTTTCTGAGGACTTTTTCGGCGACGGCTTCGGCCCCTTTCATGCTTATTCTTTGGAAAGTTTGGTTAATATGTTTTCGGCGGCTGAGCATTTTTATTTACAGATGTCAAACAATCTAACATGCTAAAGCTCGGCGGCGGCAAAAGCCTCAGGATTTCCGAGTGGCTCAAAGAGGATGCCACCGTCCTGTACATATCATCGAAGGCCCCTGTAAGCTGCACGATGGAGCAGAAGCTCAGGGAAGTGATTCCTGTTCTTTCGGAAAAGTATCGGAGGCTTCCGGTTTTGGACAAGAACGGGCATGTGAGAGGGCTTCTTTCCGCGACCGACGTCCTGAGGCTGCTATCCGGAATGGGTAAAAAGCGCTGGAGGACCAAAATGCTCACCGATTTAAAGGTGAGGAGCATCATGTCACCCCACCTGATTGAGATAGACAAGAACATGAATGTCAGGGACGTGCTGGACTTCTTCAAGAAGCACAGGAAGGGCGCCTATCCGGTGGTTTACAGGAAAGGGCTTGTCGGTGTCGTGTCCGAGTGGGACATTGTAAGGCAGATAAGGGAGAGGACCGGCATAAAGGTCTCCGATATCATGGTGAGAAAGCCCATGGTGGCCCAGGACAAACACTCAATTACGGATGTCGCGAGGATGATGTCGATGGGAGGCTTCAGGAGGCTTCCCGTGGTGAAAAACGGTATACTTGTGGGCATCGTGACCCCCCGCGATGTTCTTTCATTCCTGAGGAAGAACAGGCTTCTCAACAGGCTGCAGGACCAGAAGCAGAGTATAACAAGGATAATGAGGAGCGATGTCGTGACGGCGGTTCCTGGCATGGACCTTTTCGAGGCGGTTAGAATGATGGTTTCCATGAAGATCGGCGGGCTGCCGGTTGTCGAAGACCATCAGCTGGTGGGGATAGTCACGGAAAGGGACATAGTGGACGTGGTAGAGTTTTGAACGGAATCAACGGCGAGGAACTGAGAAGATGCCTTAGGGAACTAGAGGACAAGCTCGTCATCGTGGAAGGAAGCAAGGACAGTAAGTCTTTAAAAAGCCTTGGCGTAAAGAATATTATGCAACTTGGCGGTAAGCCTCTTGCAGACTTTACCCTTCATGTTTCAAAATATCACGTTTCCCACAGCAATCCGGAAGTAAGAGAAGTGGTCATACTCACGGATTTTGATTCTGAAGGCAGAAAGCTCTCCGCAAGACTGGAATACCTGCTCAGCAAGCACAAAGTCGCGGTAAACAGGAGGATAAGGAGAAGGTTCATGAGATTCGGCAAAAACCGGATTGAGGATTTCAAGGAAGGTGATATTTATGGCAAAGCTGGCTCCAACTTCAATAAAGTACGTGGTAAAGGCCACGATAAAAGCCAAAGGGATAGTTGAAAAACCGGACGTCATAGGAGCTGTTTTCGGCCAGACGGAAGGCCTGCTCGGTTCTGACCTTGACCTGAGGGATCTGCAGGAAACCGGCAGGATAGGCAGGGTCGAGGTGACGGTGAGTTCCAAGAACGGCGAATCCGAGGGCGAGATAATAATACCAAGTTCTCTGGACGCGGCGGAGACCGCGCTCATAGCGGCGACGCTCGAGACCATAGAGAGGGTCGGGCCGTGCACAGCCACCATAACGGTGACAGAGGTCGAGGACACGCGATCGGAGAAGAGGAAGTACGTCGTCGAGAAGGCCAAGGAGATACTGAGAGGGCTCGTGGACAGCGGCGTGCCGGATGCGGACGGCCTCTCGGAGGAGATAAAGGAGGCTGTCAGGACGCACGAGATAACGTCATTCCACGGGCTGCCCTGTGGACCCAACATGGAAGAGTCTGAGGAGATGATAATAGTCGAGGGGAGGGCCGACATAATAAATCTTCTGAAGCACGGCATAAGGAACACGATAGCTATAGAAGGCGCCAGCGTGCCTGACGTGGTCAAGGAGATATCCAAGGAGAAGGTCACGACGGCCTTCATGGACGGGGACCGCGGAGGTCAGCTGAACCTGAAGGGCCTGATGGAAACCGCCGATATAGACTTCGTGGCCGTTGCCCCCGAAGGCAAAGAGGTAGAGGAACTCAGCAAGAAGGAGATATACAAGGCTCTGAGGGAGAAGGTTCCCGCATCCCAGTTCAAGTTCGATAAAAGGGGGCCGCCGAAAATAGTGACCAGGATTGAATCAAAGAAGCCTGTCATGAGGAGTGCAGGAAGGAGAAGGGACATGAGAAGTCCCAGGGGGCCGCCAAGGCTCAGGAAGGAGCAGAAGGAAAACTTCAGAAAAGTTCTTTCAGACCTTGTGGGTACCAGGGCTGCCTGCATATTCGACTCAAAAAACCAGCTTCTGGGAAAGGTTCCCGTGAGCGAGCTTTTCAACACGCTCCGTACCATAGACAATCCCTACACGATAATCTTCGACGGGAAGGTCGACCAGAGGCTCAACGGCATAGCGATGGAGAAGGGCGCAAAATTCCTTGTCGGGATGGAGAAGGAAAACATTCATTCGCCCGTGACCATCCTTTCAAAGAAAGACCTGGAGTAACTCGGTAATATGAGACTCATAGGCAGGAAAAAGATAGAAGAAATAAGGGAAAGGGTTGCAGAGAAGGGTTTGGATGCTGCTCTTTTCGTGAACGATGAACCCGTTATTGACTCTAACATAGCATACCTGAGCGGCTTCAGCGGCATGCTCAACGGGGTCCTTATTATCAGTCCGGACACAACGAAACTCATAACAACCGAGCTGGATTACGACAGGGCACAAGAGCAGGCCCACGTGGATGATTTATTCAGCTGCAAGCACAGCCTTCACCTGTACCAGTCCTTGAGGAGCCACTGCAAGGGTTACAGGAAGGTGGGCGTGGTAAAGAAAAAGTTCACGCTCGAGATGGTCGAAAGGACAGGGATAAGGCCGTCAGGCTGTGTGGACATAAGCACCCTCATGGAGAGGGTGAGGATGATAAAGGAGCCGAAGGAAATCGAAACCATCCGTAAATCCGCCGGCATATGCAACAACGGCGTGAAGTTCCTAGAAGGATTTCTGAGAGAAGGTATCAGGGAGAGCGAGGTGGCGGCCGAACTTGAAAGGAACCTGAAGATGACGGGGTCGGAGCATCCTCCTTTTGAGACGATAGTGACCAGCGGGACGAGGGGGGTGTTCGTACATCCGAATCCCCCGGCATCGGAAAAGACTGTCGGCCCGGGGCTTGGCATCGTGGATTTCGGTGCCGTTTACAAAGACTATGTAACAGACATAACCGTGCCATTCGTGTCAGGGAGGCCTACTGAAAGGCAGGACCGCATGATTCAGACCGTCGTTTCTGCATGGGAGGATATCAGAAAGAAGCTCAGGGCTGGGGTTAAAACCAAGACGCTCCATGACATTTATGAAAAAGCTGTCGAGTCTTCCGGGTTCAAAGTGAAGCACTCCCTCGGTCATTCGCTCGGTCTGGAGGTGCATGAATATCCGTCAATAAGCGGAACGGATGTCAGACTGAAGAAAGGCATGGTCCTGGCGATAGAGCCTGGAGTATATGACCGTAAGGCCGGCGGGTGCAGGCTGGAAAATACGCTGCTGATAAATAAGGGCGGCTGTGAAATGCTCACAAAATCAAAGTTAATAAGGATGTAAATTTAATTGATATTAGGTGGTGTTATGTTCGACATGCTGAAAAAACTCGTGGAATCCGACTCCATAAGCGGCTACGAGGAGAACATACGGGAGCTGATGAAGAAGGAGCTTGGGAAGTACGTGGATGAGATAAAGGTGGACAAGGTCGGAAACGTGATAGCAAAGAAAGGCAAGGGTTCGCCTGCGGTAATGTTTTCCGCCCACATGGATGAGATAGGGCTTATCGTGAAGTACATCGACAAAGAGGGTTTCATATTCTTCGACAAGATCGGCGGCTGGGACGAGAGGATACTCCCGACGAGGAAAATCGTTATACACGGGTCGAAGGGTCCTGTCATCGGCGTCATAGGATCCAAACCCCCTCATATTCAGGAAAAAGAGGAAATGAAGAAAGTTGTCAAACTGAAGGACATGTTCATAGACATAGGTGCGTCGAGTGAAGGTGACGTGAAGAAGGCCGGGATAAGCATAGGTGACTTCATAACGAACGAGGGGAGTGCCGCAAAGCTTCTTGGAACAAAGGTAACAGGACGTGGATTTGACAACAGGATAGGGTGCCTTGTCTTAATCGAGACCGCCAAGAGACTGAAGAGTTTCAAGGGTACCATGTACTTTGTCGGGACCGTGAAGGAGGAAATTGGACTCATAGGCGTGAGGGGTTCGGCGTTCAGCGTCAATCCGGATGTACTTCTGGCGCTCGATACCGGCATAGCAGGGGATGTTCCCGGGCTGGGCAAATCCGACGTTCCCATAAAGCTTTCAGAGGGGCCCGCGCTCGATATAAAGGACGCCGTGAACGTCATACACCCGAAGGTGAAGAAATGGGTGAAGGACACGGCAGCCAAGAGCAGGATAAAAATCCAGTTTGACGTCATGTCCGGCGGGGCAACGGACGGATCGATAGGGGCCACGATACGTGAAGGCATTCCTTCCGGGGCGCTGACCGTTCCCGTCAGATACATACACACGCCCGTTGAGGTTGCCGACATGAAGATTGTAGAAAGCTGCGTAAGCCTCTGCGTGAAGCTTGGGGAAAGCGCAAGCAAATACTTCTAGGACGCGCGTGTATTTGACGTGAAACATGCGTGAAGTATGTTCTCATGATGTCATTTTAAGGTCAGGTCTCGTGGGCACTATCTGCAGGTAACCCATGTGAATGTCCACCTCGCCCGTGAGGCCCACTGTCATATTGTCTCTCAGAAGCGATACGTCGGTCCCCCTGAGCCCGAGGCCTGAAACTATGTCTTTCCATAATACGACCTTTATTTCACATCCGTCTTGCACCAGCGTGAAGAAAGCGTGACCTTCATTCATCCTGAAATCCTTCACCGTGCCTGTCACGTTGATTATTTTTCCCGCGTGCTCAAGGCTTACGTCACATATGTTCACGTTATCGGGAACCATGTACAGAACGAATATGTACAACGCCAAAAGGCTTGCCAATGATCCTGACACGGATATTATTTTAAGCTGTCTCTCATCCATTGGTTTAAGATTGAAGGAAAAAGACTTATAAAACCTACCGATAAATATGTGAAACTATGAATGAAGAATTACGATCGCGTGAAAGATACATGAAGTTGTTCGGATGGGAAGGCAACCCGTTCGTATTCAAGATACTTCCTGACCTTTTCGTCGGTTACGAGAAGGAGATGCGTTCTCTAATTGAAAATGTTTCCAACGGATGCAAGTTCACGCTTATCTTGGGGCCGACAGGCTCGGGAAAGACGACTATGATGAGGAACGTGATAAACAAGATAGACGGGTACGTAAGGGTCTTCTACGTGCCAAAGCCTCCCAATGACCCGGAGGGCTGGAAAAAAATATTCACGGAGATCGTCAGGCCCGGCTTCTTCAGAAGGCTGTTCATGAGGCCGAAGATAAGGAACATAACAATTTATGAGGTAGGCGACTGGATAAACAGGAGGTCCGGGAAGAAAAGGATGCTTCTCCTTGTGGATGAATGCCATGAATCCGCGCGTGAATCACTGGAATGGCTGAGGACGCTCACGGACCAGGTTGACAACCTCTCTCTTGTGCTTGCCGGGCTTCCGGGCTTCGAGAAGAGGCTCATGGAAGAGCTTGAGACTTTCAGAAGGAGGATAGAGAACAGGATAGAGCTCACAAACCTCACGCCTGCAGAAACCAGGGAGCTCATCAAAAAGAGGATCGAGTGGATGGGGGGTGAAGATGTGAAGCCGTTCACCTCAAACAGCGTCCGGTTCGTTTATGAAAAGACCAACGGCTTCCCGAGAGAGGTGCTGAGGGTATGCGGCGAGCTTGTGCAGCATGCCATCGAAAAAAACATGAGCGCTATCGACACGGAGTTCCTGAAGGATTCACGCGGTACGGAGAGGGCGTCCATGGATACCATCGAGGACCTTCCTTACAGGCAGAAGAGCATACTCCAGATACTTTCAACAGGCGGTGACATGACGCCCTCGCAGATAGTCAAGCATATGGGTCCGGATGACTACACCGACAAGGGAAACGCGGTGAGGTCGGTAAACAACATACTCAGGAGGCTCATGGCGGACAAGGTGGTAATCAGGGAAAGGAGAGGCAAGGCGTACAAGTACAGGATTGACCCGAAACTGCAAACCATGTTTGTGGATGCATAAATTTTTAAATAGCTTCTTGCTATATTAATCATAAGGTTTGAGGTGTGATGATGGACGAGAGAGTTAAGAGCAAAGAGTTGGTAGGGAAGATTTTGATTTCTGAGGAATCAGGCAAGAAGTTCGGAGTGGTAGGCGACCTCGACTACATCATAGAGTCCGGTGAACTGATAAACCTCGTGCTTGTTGAGCCGACGCAGCATATATCTGATCTCAACCTGAGGCAAGACGAACGGAACAGAATTCTTGTACCGTTCTCGGCGGTCAAGTCAGTCGGAGACTTTATCATAGTCAGCGAGAGCGACATAATATAGGGCCAGGGCAGTCTCCGGTTAACTCCTGGATTTCCTTTTTGACCATGATTATAGCGGAATGTATGTTGTTGCACTCGCCCGAAAATATCCTTCTCGCAATCTCGCCCGTGACGTCCTCCGGGAGCCCCTCGTCGCAGAGCCTTTTCCTTATCCTCCTTATCACGGGCAGCCTGGATTCGTAAGCGCTGACCGCCGCTGCAAGCGCGTCCTTGAGATGTCTCTCCCTCTCGGAAAGCTCGAAAGAATTGACCATTTTCGACTTCGTGCGCTTTGAAAAGTTTTCAGACGGCTCGTGCACCTTCACGGAAAACGTGGCCGCGACCTTCTCGATGAGCTTTGGCGCGGGCAGGACATCGGTGGCTATGACAAGCGGTGAACATTCGCGTGAAACGAATTCAAGGATCTGGCTTAAAGAGAAGCCTCTGTTGCTCCGCATGCTGACAACCTGCCCGTCAAGACCCAGGATGGCAACAGCCGTATTAACTCCGGGGTCTATACCTACTATGGCACTTATACCCAGAATAACACCTGTTTAATAATTGGTCATGGATGTTTTAAAATTTTGTTGAGCCGTGCTTCACGTCAATGAACGCCTCTTCCTTCGGATAGACCACTATGCCGGTTTTCGTTATTTTGTACGGATGCAGCCTCTCGGAATGGCTGCTCCCCCTCATCTTCCACACCTGTATGGCCCTGGAGAACGCAGAATCGACCCTCCTGTAGTAAAGGACTATCGCTGTGTCGGCGACGAACTCTGAAACCCCGCTCCTTGAAAGGGCCGTAGTCTCCGGGAGCACCTCCGACACAAGGAATGAAGTGCATCCGAGCTTGTTAAGAATGCTTGAAAGGGTGAAGAGCATCCTTCTGAAATTCTCCCCTTCTCTCATGTAGAAGCTCAGGGCGGATATGGAGTCTATCACGACCCTCTTGGCCCCCACCTCCCTTATCCTGCTTTCAAGGTGAGTCGATATGTCGTCCACGTGATATGGATCGTACTTCACGAAGGAGAATATGCCGCTCTTCTCCAGCGGGGCGAAATCCATGCCGAAGTTCAGGGCGTTCTTCTTTATGGACTCCGGGCTCTCCTCGAAGGAAAGGTACACTGAAGGCTCCTTGTACTTGGTCACTCCCATGTAGAGATACTGACATGAAAGTATGGTCTTTCCTGTCCCGGCCGTCCCGGAAATCAGCACCGTCTGTCCTCGCGGTATGCCCCCGTTCATTATCTCGTCAAGCCCGGGAACGCCCGTGTTCACTCTCTCCGTGTCCATTCGAACCAATAATTAATTATGTTTCCGCTTAAATAAAGTTTGATTATTATTGTTATGAAATGCTTTCCTTCAGTTGAGAATGAAGTTATTCCTGTTGTAAATGAGAAAGATGAAATTATAGGTTCAACTACATTTAGGGAAGCTCATAAAAAGGGAATTCTCCACAGAGAAGCCGCAGTGTATGTGGTAAATGATAAGAATGAGGTTCTTCTCCAGCAGAGGGTTGATACCGGACTTTGGGACCATTCAAGCTGCGGTCATTTCTCTCCTAACGAGTCTTACATCCAAGGTGCAATGAGGGAGTTCAGCGAAGAACTCGGAATATGTCTACCGGCAAGCCAATTCGTGGAACTTGGAAAAATCAAGCGCCGGTCAATACGTCCCGGAAGGAATAATTACAGGTTCACAACAGTATATCTTGTCAGAAAGAATATCAAGATCGGCGACTTCAATCCCGAAAAGAGTGAAGTTACAGAAGTTAGATATTTTACCAAGAGTGGACTCAAGAGCCTTATTAAGACCAATAAGATAGGCGGGGCTGCGGTGGAGTTCATAGAAAAGCTGATTCTACCCGAGCTGAAATAACCAAAAATCCGTTTAAATAAATGGATTTTTTCATAGCTACTAGGTAACACCGGGCAATAGTTTTATGATCGGGAACCAATTATTGTGATGGAATGGCTGGTATATGCAATAACAGGGTATCTCATCTATGCCATAACGAACATCATCACAAAGGTGG
>CAZSYZ010000046.1:0-9963 GCA_964611445.1 uncultured archaeon
CGGCCATATTGAAGTGAAAGGCGCTATGCATACCCAGTCCTTGTTATGAGCTACCACCCTCTCCTTCTTCTGGATCTCGTGGTTTATAATCATGCAAATGCCGCACTCCTTCGCCTCCTTGAAGAATGCCTCTGACTCGTCCATCTTCTTTGATATTATCTCCGGGAACATGGGAGACGCTATTATCTGCGTATGCGTGTGCCTGATGCTTGCCCCGCCTGCCTCGCCCTTGTTCTTGAATATGGTCACGTAGTTTATCCCCTCTATCTTCATCAGTTCCTCGTACCTCTTCTTGAGGGCGACCAGCGCCAGCTCAAGGTTGTCCGCATCCATGTCCTCATACTCGGCGAAATGGTCCCTTGTCTCGACAAGTATCTCGTGCTTCCCGAACGCCGTGAACTTCTGGTACATCTCACGGGGCACTGAGCCCTTCTGGTCAACAGCAATCGGGAACCTCTCGCAGGAAATCTTGCTGCGATCGTTCTTTTTAAGGACTGGGAACTTGTTCGGGAAGACCCTTATCTGCCAGTTCTTCTCGTCCGGAAGGGAAAGTATGCTTTTCTCTGTCATCTTCTCGTTTCCGGGACAGAAAGGGCATATCTGTTTCGGCATCTTCTTCTCGGAAAAGGCTCCCGGCCTTCTGGACCTGCCGCCGGCGACTATTACCTCCCTGCCGAAGAAGTCCTTTCTTATTTCGTCGGACATAATAAAGTATTGGCCCATTATTTATAATAAAAACAGGAAAGTAAAGGTGTATTATGAAGATAGGCATACTTGACCTGAGGGAGTATGAATTCATAAGGGACGTGGAGTCAAAGCTCTCTGGGGCGCAGACAGAATTCATATCCGTGGGGGAATACGATTTCGAGAACCTTCAGGGGTACAACGCCATAGTGGACAGGCTCAGCTTCCAGAACCGTTACCTGAGACAGGTCCTCATGATGCTTTCGATGCAGGGAGCATACGTTATAAACAATCCATTTTCATCGGCCCTCAACAACAAGATAATGGAGTGCGAGGTCGCGAAAACCCTTGACATAAGGCATCCGAAAACCCTGATACTGCCGTCAAATGACGGCACCTGGGAGCTTGGCTGTTCCTTAAAGGAGCCCGACTGGGAGAGGATAAGGAAGGTCATGCCGCTTCCATGCATAATGAAGCCGTTTGACGGGTTCGCCTGGGAAAACGTCTACACAATTGCATCCTACAGGGAGGCCGAAAACATCTACAACGCCCTGAAGCCCACTCACATAATGCTGCTGCAGGAGAAGATTGACTACACAGAGTACTTCAGGGTTTTCTGCATCGGGAAGAGGGACGTGCTTATAACAAGATGGGTACCGAGGCCGTTCGGCCTGGGGGTCTGCGAGAAGCCGCAGGACAAGCATCTTGAGGTTTTCGGCAAAAGGATAACCGATGCGACCATAAAGCTCAACCAGGCACTCGATTTCGACTTCAATGCTGTTGAGTGGTGCATAAGCGAGGACGGCGAACTGTACATGATAGAATCCATGAACGAAGTTCCCGACATAGTGAAAAAATCCATGCCGGAGGATTACTACTGGTGGCTGGTCGAGAAGTTCAGCGCATTCGTAATGGAAAAGGCGTCATCAAACGAAAAGAACCAGACTAAAATTGACTTAAAGCAAAAAACAGGATAGATATTGCATTTCCCTTATTTTTTCTTTTCCTTCTTTGATTCTTTCTTCTTACCGAATGGCCACATGGGAAACCACCTCATATATCTATTCGTTTAGCCTGCTTTTAAGCTAATGTCATCTTTCGGTCTTTTTAAGGGACTTCGTAGAATAATAATTAAATATGATTATAACGGTTGCCAATCAGAAAGGCGGCGTCGGAAAAACCGACCTCGCGGCGAATCTCTCATCGTGCCTTGCAAAGAAAGGTAAGAAAGTTCTTCTCATGGACCTGGACCCGCAGGCGAACGCAACCACTTATTTAACCGACAGGAATCACAGGAAAAACACGAGCCACCTCCTTCTTGACGGGAAGACCAAGCTGAAGGACGTAGCTGTCAGGACAAAGGTCGAGAACCTTTTCCTCGCGCCGGGAAGCCCCCACCTTTATGCGACGCAGGTCGAGCTTGTGAACGATGTCGGCATGCAGTTCAAGCTGAAGAAGAAGCTGAGCGAAGACCACGGTTTCGACTACATAATAATAGACACGCCGCCGTCACTGGGCCTGCTGACCATAAACGCTCTCACGGCATCGACGCACGTCATCGTCCCCGTGCAGACGAATTACTTCGCCCTTGACGGCATGGAGAAGCTGATGAAAACTGTCGAAAGGGTGAGAGAGGACATAAATCCCGGCTTGTCGCTCAAGGGATTTGTGCTCACCATGTACGACAAGAGGAACAAGCTCTCTTCCGAGATTGAAAGGATGATGCGGGAGAAGTTCGGAGAGAAGGTCCTGCAGACCCACATACCCGTGAATGTGGACCTGGCCATATCCCCCAACAGGCACGAGCCCATAATAGTGTCAAACAAGGAAAGCAGGGGCGCTTACGCTTATCTGAATCTCTCGGAGGAGATTTTAAATCTTGGCGGTGAGTGAATGGAGAGCGTGGAACTTTTCGGGAAAAACGCTGGCAAGGTGTGGAAGGCCCTCGGCAGCGCCGGGCCTAAAACCCTGACCCAAATCCAGAAGGCTTCCGGACTTACGGTGAAGGAAGCCGGCATGGGGCTCGGATGGCTGGCAAAGGAAGGCAAGGTAAGGATCACCAATTCCGACGGCCTGCACCCGAAATTCGAACTCTGCGAGTAGGTCAAGCAGGGGGTTCGGGGTTTTTAAGTTTTTTCCACTATCATTAATCATGAAAACTTCCGAGGACTACGTGGACATCAATTCTTTTCTCGAGGAGATGGTAGAGCTGATAGAGGAGAGGCTGAAAAAGCAGGAAGCTGTTATAGCGAGAATCGAGAGCGAAGTGAAAAAGCTGAAAAAGTCCCTGGAGAAGCCGCAGGAAAGGAAAAACGTGATAGACAAATCCGTGCTCAAGATACTCAGGCAGTAGCATGTCATGGGACAAGGTTTTCTGGCTGCTCTTTGCGCTCTCGGAGTCTCTTTTAATCATACTGCTATCTTTGGATTTTTCCCTCAAGTACGCCTTGGCCGCCGTGCTGATTTTCATCCTTGCCGCGCCAAAGCTTGCGGAGGACAGCCAGAAGCTGAAAAATATGAAGAGAGGCGTAAGCGTAAGGAAGGATATACTGAATAAATTAAAGAGATACAAATAATCATTATGAAATTCATAAGACGGGGAAATCTCGGGGACCTCTCATACTTTCTTTCGAACGGCTCCTGCTTCTTCCACAGGTTCGCCGACTCGGGCTTCAGAAATAAATGGACCGGGATGTGGTCGGGGGAGAAAAAGCTTCTAGAGTACTTCGCCGTAAAAATCGGGGACGAGTGGCTTTCTCCTGATAACGCAGAAAGCATCCGGTACGGCTTTTCGGAATGCGTTCACACGTACGGGACAAAATACGGAAAGGTGCGGGAGACGCTCTTCATTCCAGAGGGAAACAATGCGCTGATGGTGGAGATATTGTGCGAAAAAACTGCAGACATAGAGGTCAAGCCGGCCGTGAACATAAGGCTCTCGAATGAGAACGAAACGAAAAGAGGCTATGAGGTAATGAGGCACGGAAACAGTTTCACGGCAGGCAGCGTAATGGGAGATGTGCAGTTTGTATTTGATCCGGGGTGCAGGCTCAAAGTCATGAATGCCTACGAGACGCACAGGCCTTCGGACGAGCCCCAGAACTATTTCATCCCTGCCCTTATAAGGACCAGAGGCAGGAGGCTTCTTTTCTCCGCGGGAACTGAGGGTATGAATCTTGCCGATTACGGGAGGCTTCTCAGGGAAAAGAGGGAAAAATACTCGTCCATCGTGAACGGGAAAATCAAGTCAGACTGCAGGGTGCTCGAAGATGCCTTTAACTCCTGTTCCATAGCCATGGAAATGCTGAGGGGAGAGCATGGATACCGCGCGGGTTTACCTTGGTTCCACGAGTACTGGGGAAGGGACACCTTCTGGTCTCTTCAGGCCGCGATGAGCCTCGGCGAATTCGGGCACGCAAGGAACGTCATAGAATTTTTCTCTGAAAATGCCCGCGATGGATGCATACCGAACTTCGTTTCTGAATCTTCCGGCAATTCATTCAACTCGATAGATGCCACCCTGCTCTGGATGATAAGCCTTGCCGACCTGATAAGGAGGACAGGTGACACCGTCTTTCTGGCGAGCATTTTCGGCAAGGTTGAAGAATCAGTAGATTACATCTTTTCAAGGGAGAAAAACGGTTTTATCCGGCATGACTCGGAAGCGGGTGAGACATGGATGGATACCCAGAGGAGGCCCGCAAATGCAGTGGAGGTTCAGGCGCTTTACCACGGCTTTCTCAGGGCGGCTGCTTATCTTGCCGGTACAAGCGGCAGTGATGAGATGGCAAAAAAGCTCTCAGGTAAACTGAGGATGCTGGAAAATATGTTCGACAGGGAATTCTTCCGGGACGGCTTCTATACGGACAGCATCGGGCCCGGGGTGCCTGTAAAGAAAAGGACATCAAATGCTGTTGTGCCTCTTTTCATGGGACTGGGAAGAAAATGCAGCGCTGTCCTGAAACCGATCGAATCAGATGAGTTTTCATGCGCTAAGGGCGTGAGGACTCTGTCAAGGCGTGACCATGAATTCAACCCATCGGGATATCACAACGGCTCTGCATGGTCTCTTACGACGCTCTGGGCCGCGGCCGCACAGTTCAGATGCGGGAGGCCGGAGGCCGGATGGAACAATATGAGGAAGATGATACGAGACATGAGCATGGACGCCCTGGACTGCATAGGCGAGTGCTGGGATTCGGAAACCGGTGCCATTATCGGCTGCCCTCTGCAGCTGTGGGGAGAGGCCATGTTCATCCGCCTAGTCGACGAGTTCATGCTCGGCATTGAGATGGATGCCCTCAAAAATGCATTAAAGGTTTCGCCGGCATTCCCCGGGGACGTGAAAAGGATAAGAAGGCTTGTTTTCATGGGGGGTTCCGCGCTTAACCTGGATGTCCGCAGAACCGGGAAGCGTTACGCCATTTTCTGCGACAGAAACGATGTTAAACTCATTAAGAAGAAGGGGCAATAATTTAACAGGTGGGTTCGTTGAAGGATTTCACTCTGCTTGAAATAAGCTTCGAGGTGGCTAACAAGGTCGGGGGAATTTATACAGTCCTTGCCTCAAAAATGTCATACGCGCTTGCCAACAGCAGGGACTACTTTGCAATAGGCCCCTGCAACGGAAAGGTTCCCGATGAATTCAGGGCCGAGAATCCGCCAAGGAAATTGGCCGATGTTTTCTCCTCTCTCAAGGCAAGATACGGGATGGAATGTCACTACGGGACGTGGCTCATAGAGAAGAACCCGAAGGCCATACTCGTAGATCCCGGAAAGCTCTGGGAGAAGGCAAATGGTATAAAGACTGAACTCTGGGATTCGTATCAGATAGACTCCTGGGGAACGGACAACTGGTTCAATGAACCTGTCGTATGGGCAAAAGCCGTGGGATACCTTCTTGAGGAGATTGCAGCAAGAGGGGTTTTCAGCAATGCGGTCGTCGCTCATTTCCATGAGTGGCTCAGCGCCGCGGGGCTTCTTCACATAAAATCCAAGGGCGTTAAAATGCCTACGGTTTTCACGACACACTCGACAGTGCTGGGAAGGTCCATCGCCGAAGCCGCGAGGGAAAACCTGTACGAATTGATAAACGGATGGAAGAAAAATGGTCAGACAGCGCCGGTTGAGAAGGCATACGAATATCACGTGCATCCGAAACATCTCACCGAGAAGGCTGCGGCCATGAACGCCGACGTCTTCACAACCGTATCGGAAACCATGGGAAAGGAATGTGAATACGTACTTGGAAGGAAGCCGGATGTCATACTTCCCAACGGGCTTGACATGAAGAAGTTCCCTGCAGGAGACAAGATACCCTTGCTGCATGAAAAATACACCGAATCTGTAAGGAATTTCCTTCTGGGATACTTCCTTCCCTACTACGATGTGGAGACCGACGATGCCATGCTCTGCTTCATATCCGGAAGGCACGAGTTCAGGAACAAGGGCATAGACATTTTCATAGATTCCCTTTCGAGACTCAATGAGAAGCTGAAAAAAGCCAGGTCCAAAAAGCATGTTTTCGCATTCATATTCGTGCCGGCGGAAACAGCGGGGACAAAGCCTACTGTTGTCGAGCATCTTTCGGTTTTCGAGGATGCGGAGAAGCTGATAGAAAAAGCCACAGAAAAGGTTGAGAAGGATGTGCTGAAAGACTTCATACATCGCAGGAAGCCGAAGTCCAGCTTCAGGCTTGACCCGGATTTGATGAAAAAGCTCAATTCTCTCAGGAGGAAGCTCAAGAGGGTGAGGAAAGGTCTCCCTCCCGTAACTCCGTTCCAGATGAAGTATGAAAACAACATAATGCATGCGCTGAAAGAAAGTGGGCTGGACAACGAAGCCCGAGACATGGTGAAGGTCGTCTACTATCCCGCTTATCTTTCGGAGAAGGACGGGCTTCTCGAGCTCCAGTACTACAACGCCATGGCTGGCTTCGATGTCGGCGTGTTCCCCTCGTTTTATGAGTCCTGGGGCTACACCCCTTTGGAAGCGGCTGCACTTGGGCTGCATTCTGTCACGACGGATCTTAGCGGTTTTGGCAGGTTCATAAATCCAAAGCTAAAGCCTGGTGAAACTTCTATATCAGTTGTCAAAAGAGATGGCGTTCCTGACGGGAAGGCTGCGGAGGAACTTGAGAAAATACTATATAGCATATATAAAATGAAGCCCGAGGAAAGTCTCAGGGCGAGGAAAAGGTCCAAGGAGCTTTCAGCTCTGGCGGACTGGAGCCTGCTTTTTGAAAACTATGTCAGGGCTTATGACCTTGTCCTTGAGCGGGCCTGAAGCCTGTTCTTGATGTCAGAAATGACGTTCATGTAGTTCATGAATGCGTCATAGGGCGTATCGTAATGGTTGAAGTACTTGTGTACATCGCCGTCAGCGAACCACTTGGTGCACATGTAGTAGAAGTGGTCTGACGTCTGGAGCTTCCTCCACAAATCCAGCTGGCGCGCGCTGGCCTTTTTCCTTATCCGGCTTTCCAGGGATTTAATCTCATTGAACGCGTGGACCTGCATGCTGTTCTCAAGCCATGCGCTGACGTCCCTGTGGACATCCGCCCATGAGCTCAGATGTGGAACGTCGAAGTCTCCCACGGGCTTGAACTTCTCAAGGGACTCGCTGAGTGTCATAAAGCTCATGTTGTCATACTTAAGGCATTCGCCGGGAAGGTGGTGAAGGAAATCGAATATGCCTGTCTCGGGCCACTGGTGCTCGCCGAACGTCTCGTAGTCCATGAACAGGTTGACCACCTGGCCGTCTGAGCCCGAAAGCCACGAGGCGAACTTGTCTGCGGTCAGCGGCCACTCCTTCCAGTCGCGGGTGGAGAACCTGAAGGCTATATCGTCGCTGAGCTTGTAGTTTCTCAGGAATACCGAAAGGCCGGAATCCTTTGCCTTGTAGAGGTAGTTCGGTGATCTCCACTGAAGCACGTGGTCAAGCCCCTCCGCGACTATGCCCTTGTAGCCCATCTCCTCAACTGTCTTTGCGACATCGTTGCTGTACATTGCTTCTGTGTTCCTGAAGACGCCTGATTTTACCCCGAAGACTGATTTTATTTTCTTCCTGTGCATCCTGACCTGGTCCATGAACTCCTTCCTTGAAATCATGTAGGCCAGGCTGTGGTAGTACGTCTCGTTAAGAACGTCGACGCAGCCCGTGTCGACAAGCTTTCTGAACGATTCAAGAACGTCAGGGAAGAACTTCTCGAGCTGCTCTATGAAAATCCCGCTCAGGGAAAACGAAATCCTGAACTTCCCGTCATGCCTTTCGATGAGCTCCAGGAGCTTTGCGTTTGTCGGGTTATAGCACTTCCTTGCAGCCCTCTCAAGGTAGAACCTGTTCTTCTCGTCATCGAAGTAGACGTCGTTGTCGCCTATGTCGAAGGCCGTGTACCTCCTCAGCCTTATCGGCTGGTGCACCTGAAAGTAAAAACAGACCGCAGGCATTCAACCACCCACGCTTGAATAAACCTTCACAGTCTTCTCGGCGACCGAATCCCAGTTTATCGATGAAATCTCGGCCGTGCCGTTCTTTTCCATCTCGTTCCTCATGGTCTGGTAGCGGAGTATCCCTATTATCTTGTTCGCGAGCTCATTCACGTCCCAGAAGTCCACCTTCATGCAGTGCCTGACAAGCTCGGATACGCCGGACTGTTTTGAAACTATCACGGGCGCTCCGGAGGCCAGTGCCTCAAGAGCCGTTATACCGAAGGGTTCGGATACCGAAGGCATCACGTAAACGTCGGCCATCTTGTAGTATTCCTTTATGTTCTCCTGATATCCGGTGAAGATGACATTGTCTGATATTCCCAGTCCTATGCTCTGTTCTATAAGCTCAGGAAGCATGTGACCAGTGCCTACAACAACGAACCTCGTGCGCTTCTCCTTCTCAACCACCATCTTTGCAGCCCTCAGGAAATAATCGGGTCCCTTCTGGATGGCCAGCCTCCCCAGAAAGAGGACGACGCGGTCCCCTGTGCCGAACTTTCTCCTGGAACCTGCATAGCAGCCCGGGTCCACGGCATTGTAAACGACCTCTATTTTCGATTCCGGGACGCTGTACTTCTCGATTATCCTTTTCTTCATGTAATTGCTTACCGTTATTATCCTGTCAGCCTCATACATGCCTTTCCACTCTATATGAGCTATCCAAGGGTTCGGTGAAACGGGATTCCTGTCGTACTCGGTGGAGTGTACGGTAACTATCATGGGCTTCTTCTTTTCCTTCTTCACTGCAGCACCGGCAGGAAACGTCATCCAGTCATGGCAGTGTATCACATCGCAGTCCTCTTTTTTCACGGCCGCTGATGCGCATTTCGTGTACCTGCTCACCTTCGCGAAGAAATCCGTGCCATAAAGGTCATTGCTGCCGTTTTCGCCCGGAGAGTACCTGACCTCCAGCGATGAAACGTAAGGGGTCAGGCCTGAGGCTATCTCAATGAACTTGGAATCATCAGCATGGACTATCTTGACGAAGCCGTTGTCCCTGTTCTTTCCGAATTTCGGCATCACGAAGGTAACCTGGACGTTCTTCCCGGTGAGTGACTTCGTCAAGTGGTAGCAGTGGGTCCCAAGCCCGCCGGTCGTGTAGGGAGGGAACTCCCATCCGAACATCAATACCTTCATATTCCATCACTTTTTACCACTAGTACTTAACAATATGAATAGTTGCTTATATAGTTAATGTTTAAACGAAAATGTGTATCTTCCGGGCGTCCACCTCCCGTCATGGCCATTGTATCCGCATCTGCGGCACCTGAGCCCGATAAGAACGTTCCTTCCCTTGAGGTTCCTGTTGAACTTCCTGCTGAGCAAAGAGCCGCAGGAAGGGCACCTGTCAGGTCTTCTGCCTTTCCTTGTATTCACAGTCATTCTTACGTCGTCCATGCCTGAAACGATTTTTCTGAGCCTCTTTCCCGATATGGAATATTCGGCGTCAACTTTACGCAGCTCCCTGTTCAGTATTTCGACTAGCTCTTCCTGAGAATCGGCGCTCCTTCTGTGAAGCGCCGATTTGACGACAAACTTCACGACATCCCTCTTTGGGATTTTCATAATTCGAGTTTGTTTTCAGTTCTTAAATCTTAACGGCCTTGCCCCTGAGCTCGGAAAGATTTTTCGAAGAGGTGAGAAGCATGACCGTTTTCAGCTCCAGTATGACCTTTTCGAGGGTCTTCTTTACGGCATCGTGCGATTCCGTGGCAGGTTTCAGAAGCGGGAGCGCCATGCCTGCAAGCGATGCCCCCATGGAGAGCGCCTTCGCCGCCTCTATGCCGTT
>CAZSYZ010000047.1:0-9943 GCA_964611445.1 uncultured archaeon
ACATTTATTACCGCCCTACCAAATAACGTAATGAAGCACACGTGGCAGGTGACCGCGGTACTAATAGCCGTCTTCCTCTTCATACAGATTTTCGGACTTTATGCCTTGAGCGAGACCATGAACGTCTCTAAGGCAGAAGACGGCACGATAAGCGTCGACTACACCGACACCGCGGTCGGCGGGAGGCCGCAGATGGAGGGCGTGGTTTCGCTCATTTACATACTCTTCGGCATACTCGTCGGCACGGGCATAGTGCTCCTCTTCGTGAAGCTGGGCCAGGTCAGGCTCTGGAAGGTCATGTATTTCATGGCCATATGGCTGGCGTCATCGATAACGCTGGGGGTCTTCATAGGCTCTTCGCTGGCGATGCTCGTCGCGCTCGCCCTTGCGTTACTGGAGCTCTGGAGGACCAACATATACATCCACAACGTGACAGAGGTCCTGATATACCCCGGGATCGCCATACTCTTCGCACCGCTTTTCAACGTTCTCTGGGCGGCCGTGCTCCTGCTGGCCATATCGGCATATGACATGTTCGCCGTCTGGAAATCCGGGCACATGGTGACGCTCGCGAAGTTCCAGACAGGAAGCAGGGCGTTCGCCGGCTTCGTCATACCCTACTCGAGGGCAAGGGGTGCCGGGAAGATAAAGGCGAAAATACCCAGGGGCGTGAAGGGGGAAGGCGGCGTGAGGACGGCCATACTGGGCGGAGGCGACATAGCCTTCCCGCTGGTCTTCGCAGGCGTGGCGATGGAATGGCTCATAACGGCAGCCGGGCTGGGCAGACTCACCGCGCTACTTCAGGTGTCGATTATACCCGTCTTCGCGGCGGCCGCGCTTTTCATACTTTTCGTCAAGGCCGAAAAGGACAGGTTCTACCCCGCGATGCCCTTCGTGACCGCCGGATGCTTCCTGGGGTTCGCGGTCCTATGGGCGCTGAACCTTCCCTTCTGACGGCTTCTCGAACCTCTCGTAGAAGCGCTTCTCGTATTCCATCATCCTCCTCCGCTGGGTCTTTATGGCTTCCCTGTAGGTTTTGATGAGATCCATGTCCGACTGAGAGACGTCGCCGGTCTCCAGGTTCTGAATCTTCCTCTCCAGCTCGCTTATCTTCAGCTCGGACAGCCCGAGCTCCACCCTCTTGACCTCGTCCCCGAAGTCCGCGCCGCTCTCCGATTTGACCTTTACGTCCATGAAGGCCTGGTCCATTGAGCTGTCGGTGCCCCACTTGTAGCCCTTTATGGCCTCCTCGTCAAGAAGGTCTATCATGCGCCTCTTCCTGAACCTCAGGACCATGTCCCTCCCTATCTGCAGCTTCCTTTCCTCCTGCCACTCAAAGAACTTTTCCGCTACCCTCATCGCGCCCATGGCGTACCACATGAATCCGAGGAATACCACGAAGAAGTTTACCGTTATTATGGAGGTCATCATCGCCTCGAAATCTGCTGAGAACACGTAATAGAAAGCGACGGCAAGCCCGCCTGAAATGACCGTGAGTACGGCATGGTTCGCTATGTACCTGGCGTTCTGGATTATGTAGATGGCCTTCACCCTCCTGTGAAGGAACCAGCTCATGTACCAGGCTATTGCGGAGTGAAGCGTGTAGAAGGAGATGAAGATGAAGGAGAAGACGCTGTCCAGCGGGAACATGAACGCTATCGTGAGGCTGAACATGCCCAGTGAGAAGAAGTAGTAGTGGACGGTCTGGAAGTGCTCGGGCCTCAGGAAGAGCTTCATGATTACTACTTCGCTTGGATTAAATATATTTTAATCCCGGAAAACAATCATAAAACATGAACCAGCAGGAAAGGGCTATCCTCATCTGGTCCGTGTTCTTCGTGATGTCGGGAGTGGTCTTCATGTCAGCCTTCTTCTATTCGCCAGTGATAGGCACGATGGTGACGACCGCGTACATAATGATGTACATGGGGCTCAGCGCCGCCTTCATGATAGTCTTCAGGGAGCTATCCGTGCTCAGGAAGGACACGGCCGACACGCTGAAGGAGAGGAAGGAGGAGCTGGAGGAAATCGAGAAGGCACTCAAGGGGAAGTACTTCCGGAAGAAGATAGACGACTCCGCATACAGGCGCATGGTCGAGGACTACGAGAAGATGATCACGGAGATAGAGGTCAAGATAAAGCGCCTCGAGAAGAACAAATAATTTTATACCAGCATGACAAATAGACTGTATGAGCACTTTGAATGATGTCGTTCTGAGCTACGTTCTGCAGAATGCCGTTTTCTACGGCGGGAAGGCCAGTGCCGGCGCAGTGATGGGCAAGATACTCGGCGCTCATCCCGAGCTTAGGAATAAGGTTAACGAGGTCAGAAGGGCCGTGGAAGAGGCGGTGAAGAATGTGAATGCAATGAGCCCCGACGAGCAGAAGAAGATGCTCAAGGGCAAGAGCCCAGGCATGCTAAAAAAGGAAGAGAAGAAGCGCATGGGCCTTCCGGAGATACCGGGTGCCGTGAAAGGGAAGTTCGTCACGAGGTTCGCCCCTTCGCCGACTGGGCCGCTGAACCTGGGGCAGCTCCTCAGGGCTGCCATGCTCCCGTACATGTACGCCAGGAAGTACGACGGGAAGTTCATACTCAGGATAGAGGACACGGACCCGAAGAACATCACAAAAGATTTTTACGGCATGATAATGGAGGACCTCCTCACGACTGGCGTGAAATGGGACAAGATGGTAAAGGAATCGGACTCGATGGAGGTTTACTACGGGCACGCTGAAGAGCTTATCAGAAAGAAGAAAGCATACGTATGCAGCTGCCCCGCGGAGGAGTTCAAAAAATCCAAGCTTGAAAACAAGGAGTGCGGATGCCGGTCGTCGGCTTCGCTTCAGGCCTGGAGGGACATGCTCGCGGGAAAGTATAAAGAGGGGGAGGTTATAGTCCGCTACAAGACCAGCATGGGGCACAAGAACCCGGCGATGAGGGACCCCCCGATGCTAAGGGTCGTGAAAGGGAAGCACCCCCTCAAAGGCACCCAATACAGGGTTTGGCCCCTCTACAACTTCGCCTGCGCCGTCGAAGACCACATCCTCGGCGTCACGCACGTGTTCAGGGGCAAGGAGCACGAGCACAACACGGCCGTACAAAAACTGCTTTATGACGCCTTCGGCTGGGAGATGCCGTACGTCGTCAACTTCGGCATGGTCTACCTTCCCGGGACCAAGATACACACGAGGGACATGAAGGAGTGGATAAGGGAAGGCAAGGTCGACGGCTGGGACGACCCAAGGCTTCCCACGGTCCGCGCCCTCCTGAGAAGGGGGTTTCAGCCCGGAGCGCTGAGGAAGTTCGCGGAGGACGTTGGAATGACAAAGAACGACATCAGGGTCGGCTGGGAGAACCTGGAGGGGATAAACAGGAAGATGATAGACTCCCTTTCGAACAGGTACATGGTCGTCACGGAGCCCGTATCGATATCCATAAAGGGCGCGCCCGCGATAAGGGAGGCGCAGGAGCTGTTCCACCCGGATTTCCCGAAGCGCGGGAAGAAGAGGCTTCCCGTGGACCTTCAGGAGGTCTACATTTCCGGACATGACTTCAGACACCTTAAAGGAAAGGCCGTGAGGCTCAAGGGGCTGGCAAACGTCGCCCTCGGAAAGAAGGCGAACTACCTCGGCAACGAGATAACGGCCGATACGCCCAAGATACAGTGGGTGTCAAAGCCCAATGTTAACGTCAACCTCATGACCCCTGAAGGAAAGCAGTCGGGGCTCGGCGAGGTCAACATGAAAAATCTCAAGGAAGGCACGCTCATCCAGATGGAGCGCATTGGATTCGGGCTCATAGATTCCGTCAAAGGCAGGGAAGTGACGGTCTATTTCGCGCACAAGTAGTCAGAACTCCTCCTCGTCGCTGTCCACCTGGTACTTGCCCTTCTCTGCGTACTGGGTGCTCACATTGTAAGTTATGCGTGACTTGTAGAAGGAACCGACTTTCCCTTCATGACCTTCCAGGTTGAGATCGTAGCCCTTTCTCTTTACTTCCTCCGCGGTGCTCTCGGGAATTTTGAATTTGACCTCGAAGTCTTCGTACGGCGGCGGAAGATAACAGGGCCCTCCTTCGGCCTTGAATTTCCAGAGGAGGCGCCTGGTTGATATTTCCAGTGCGTAAATATTGCAGTCCCATGACGGGAATATGATGGAACCGCCTCTGATGGCGCCCCGTATGAAAGGGGGAGCTTCGACCTTGTAAGACCATAGCGTTTTCCCTTCAAGCGATATGCAGTAGAGGTTGAAATCCTCGCTGCCTACGAATATCATGTCATCATGGAACAATGGAACGCTCAGATGCATCTTGTTTGTGAACTTCCATATGAGCTTTCCGTCCAGTGTCAGGGCGAACAGGTGGCCGTCCCTGTCCGTGTGATAGATGACATCCCGATAAATGCATGGTGCAGACGCGTTCCCGTAGTTGCCCGTCTTGAACCTCCATGCAGGCCTTCCCGTGCTGATATCGACCGCCCTTAGATAGTTATCCCAGGAGCCAAATAATACCTTATTTTCATGGACCAGGAAAGGATTGAAGTTGTTTACCTCTCCCTGAGTCTCGAACTTCCATATGACTTTACCTGTCTCTGTATCCAAACAATACAGGTTGTGGTCAAAAGACCCGATGAAAACCCTGCTTCCCTGAACAGTAGCCGAGGAAAGTATACCGCCCTGGGTCTCGAACTTCCACAGCAGATTACCGGAAGAAGCATCCAGTGCGTAAACAAAACGGTCCTTTGAGCCGAAAAACACCTTCCCTTTGCTGACGAACGGGGAGCCGTCTATCTGCCCGTTAGTCCTGAATTTCCACAATATTTTGCCGTCTTTCGCATCGAAACAGTAAAGATTGAAGTCATGGGAACCGACGTACAGCTTTCCCTCCCAGTAGAAAGGGGAAGACTCCAGTATCATGCCTTCTGTCTTTGTTTTCCAGATGAGCTTCCCATTACTGGCGTCCACCGCATACATGTTGAAGTTTGCGGAACCGAAAAAAAGCATGTCATCGTGGATTATGAGCCTTTGCAGTATGCTGCCTCCCGGGCCGACCTTCCAGTTGCGGTCGTATTTTTTAGTCCTTTCTACGACGATTTCCTCCATCTCTATTGCGAAATCGTCAAAACCGAAGCCTTCTGATTCCTCCATGTACAGAATTTGATGGAAAAACTTAAAACTCTTCCTCGTTGGTGTCCACTTGGTACTTTCCTTTCGAAGCATACTGGGTCGAGACCTGGTATGTTATTCTGGACTTGTAGGCACTCGCATTCTCATTCTCCTGCCCGAAATCAAGGTCATAAGTCTTTTTCATCTCCTCTTCGAGTTCCGATTCCGGTATCCTGAACTCAACCTCGAATATCTCATGGGGCGGCGGGAGGTATGAAGGCGAGCCGGCGGACCTGAAGGTGAAGACAAGCTTTCCCGTGTCAGCGTCCACGCAGTAGAGGTTGCAGTCCCATGAGGGGAAGTATATCCTGTTCTCGAAAACCGCTGGGAACCACCACACCACACCCTGCGTCTTGAATTTCCACACCAACCTGCCCTCGAGATCAAGGCAGTAAAGGTTATAGTCACCGGAGCCTATGTACAGCCTGCCCTTGTAGATTGTCGGGCACGTCATGTCGACGAGGCTCACCCTCAGCTTCCATATGAGCCTGCCTTTAATTGACACGCAGGCCAGTTGACCTTCCCTCGTTCCCATGTACAACCGGTCTCCGTGTATGACCGGGCACTCGTCGAGTCCGTACTGACCCATCTTAAGCTTCCATTTCAGCCTTCCGGTTCCGGCGTCGACCGCTCTCAGGTTTCCGTCGAAAGATCCGAAGTAAATCACGCCGTCTTTTATCGGCGGGGGATTAACGACGAAAATCTCGCCCTGCGTCTCGAGTTTCCAGAGCATCCTGCCGTTCGAGGCATCCAGGCAGTACATGTTCCTGTCGAACGACCCTATGAACACCTTGCCCCCGTGGACGGCCGCTGCCGAGACTATCTGGTCACGCGTCCTGAATTTCCAGACAAGCCTGCCATTTTCGGCGTCAATCGCGTAAAGATTCTCGTCCCTTGAACCCACATAAACTACGCCATCGGATACTGTCGGAACGCATGCTATCTCCCCCTCGGTCTTGAACTTCCAGGCAAGCTCCCCGGTGTCCGCGTCGAAACAGTAAATATGGCGGTCATAGCTTCCCACTATTATCTTTCCTTTCCATGAGACCGGAGATGAAAGGAGGATGAAGCCGTCGGTCCTGTACTTCCATACCTCTTTCCCCGTCCTTGCGTCGACGCAGTATAGGTTCCTGTTGGCCGAGCCGAAATACACCTTTCCCCTGTAAATCAGGAGCTTCTGTCCGATGCTTCCCCCCGCTCCCGTCTTCCACATCCTGTCGAACTGCCGGACCTTCTTTACCTCAATCTCGCCAATCTCCGTCGAGAACTCCTCGAGTGAGAATCTGGACTCTTCCATGAAGCAGTAAAGCCGCCAGGGATTTAAAATGTTTCTTCCTTAGAATCCACCTGATACTTGCCCTTGGATGCGTACTGGGTGGATACCTGATAGGTTATTCGGGACTTGTAGGTGCTTGTGTTCTGGTCCTCTTCCAGCTTGAGGTCGTACTGTTTGCCTTCCTTTTCCTTGGCATCTTTCTTCTCGGCAGGCCTTTTTAGGACTACTTCGAACGCGTCATACGGCGGCGGCAGGTTGGCGGGGTCTCCCTCGGTCCTGAATTTCCATATCAGCTCGCCGGCCTTTGAATTCACCGCGTATACGTTGCAGTCCCATGAAGGAATCAGGATCATACCCTTGTACTCCACGGGCTTGAGCCACACGACTCCCTGCGTTTCGAAGGTCCAGAGGACCTTACCTTCGAGGTCAAGGCAGTACAGTTTGTGGTCCTCGCAGCCGAAGTATATTTTCCCATCGTAGACGGTAGGAAGGCTTACCGGCTCGTTCCTTGTGAACTTCCATAAAAGTTTCCCGTCCATCGTTAGGGCAAAGAGGAAGCCATCCCTGGATGTGACATAGAGCCTCCCGTCATGAAGAACAGGGCAGCACACGCATCCGTAGTTCCCGGTCCTGAACTTCCAGGCAAGCCTCCCGTCCACTATCCTTACGGCCCGGATGAAGTTGTCGAATGAAGGGAAGTGTATGAGACCGTTGTGTATCAGAGGCCTGTTGAAGTAGTAAAGCTCCCCCTGCGTCTCGACCTTCCATATCAGCCTTCCCGTTTCCGCATCCAGGCAGTAAAAGAAGTGGTCGAAGGAGCCGAAGAAGACCCTTCCTTCGTGGATGACCGGGGTGCTCTGAACGTCGTCATATGTCCTGAACTTCCATATCAGGTGCCCGCTGTCCGCATCCAGGCAGTACAGATTATGGTCTATGGAACCGAAATACACCCTGCCGCTCTCAACGGTCGGAGCCGCGTTTATCTCGCCCTGTGTGGTGAACTTCCACAGCATCTTCCCACTCTTTATGTTAAGGCAGTAGAAATTGCGGTCATAGGAGCCGAAATAGACCTTCCCTTCCCATATGGCCGGGGACGACTCGAGGATTATGTCCTCAGTCTTGAACTGCCATATCTTCTTGCCGTCCTTCGCCCCTATTTTATAAAAAATCTTGTTAAGGGCGCCGAAGTATATTGCGCCTTCGTGCGGAAGAAGTATATGGCATATGCTCCCCCCTTCTCCCGTGTTCCACATCCTGTCGTGCTTCCTCGACTTCCTTACCTCGAAGTCCTCCATCTCCACGGAAAACTCGTCGAAGCCGAAGTCACTGAACTCCTCCATACTTTCATTCCATCCTATATTGCGCTTTTAATATCTTGCATGTCTGTGATATACAGTTTGACCCTCAAATTTAAGGTGTTTATTCCACAGCCCTTACGAGCTCGGGCATTATCTTCCCTTCGGCCCTTTTCAGGTGCTCCCTGAATGTTGGAATCGAGACATGCATCATTTTTGAAAGCTCGCCGAGGTCTGTCTTCCTTGGCCACGAGTACCACCCCTTCTCCTGGGCGAGTAGTATGGCCTTCCTCTGATTCTCGGTGAGCCTCGGAACGAGATGCGAGAAGTATATGTCGGTTATCCTGCTCTGCCTGAGCTTCAGTATCTTCACGTCTTTAAAGCGGCTCTGTATGTCCCCCACGAACCTTGTTATTATTTTCCTGTCCCAGGATGTCACCTCCCAGTATTCGTACCCTTTCTTGTCCACGAAGACCGGCTTGACGTAGAGCAGCTTGTGGTTGTAGTATGATGACGGTATCTTATCCTTCCTGACCTCTATGCAGAATATCGTGTTCCCCTCGTACTCGAGATGCGTTACCCTCTTGTCCTTCTTGAGATCCTCTATGAAATTCCTGACCCGTTCATCCTCTCCGTATATGGTCTGGACCTGCGGTGAATACGTGACGCCGTCCTCCAGATAGACGCTGAAAGGAACGCCTATGGTGGTAACGCCGAACTTCCTGCACCTGCTCCCTATTATGCAGTCGTGCCTTATCCGGAGCTTGCAAAACCACATACCTTAAATTTAAGGCAAAGAAATAAATTAAAATTCTTCCTCGTCGGAGTCTACCTGGTATTTCCCCTTGGAGGCGTACTGGGTCGAGACTTGGTACGTTATCCTCGTCTTGTACTCGCTGGTGCCCTCCTCTTCAAGTGCACCCAATTCATAGGACTTCCTTTCCTCGCCCTCCTTTACGCCGGCGTCCTCAGCGGATTTGCTTACCTTGAGTTCATAGCTCTCGAATGGAGGCGGAAAGTGTGAAGGGGCTCCCTGCCCTCTGAACTTCCATACGAGCCTGTGGGTCCTTGCATCGACGCAGTAAAGGTGGCAGTCGGCGCTTGTGAAATACAATTTGTTTTCCCATATGACAGAGCGCCACCAGACAGCCCCCTGGGTCTTGAATTTCCACAAGACCTTGCCGTCAATGCTGATGCAGTATAGGTTCTGGTCTTCCGTGCCGACGTATACCCTGTCATCATGAACATAGGGGATTGCCATGGCATTGTTTATCCTGAATTGCCAGAGCCCCTTTCCCTCCAGTGTCAGGGCGTGGAGGACGCCTTCCCTGTTGACCTGATAAAGGACATTATCCTTCATCCTGGGTCCCGAATGCATGCCGCCGTAAGTGCCCGTCCTGAACTTCCACAGCAATTTTCCCGTGTTGACATCCGCCGCCCGGAGCATGTTGTCAAAAGAAGGGAAGTAGACTATGTCATCGTGTATGAGAAGGGGGTCCTCGTTGTAGACGTCCCCCTGCGTCTCCAGCTTCCACAGGAGTCTTCCCGTATTTTTGTCAAGACAGTAAAGGAAGCGGTCGTACGAGCCGAAAAGCACCATCCCTTTATGGACGGTGGGGTGGGAAGGAACTTCAGCGTAGGTCCTGAACTTCCACACGAGCTTTCCGGTGTCCTTGTCAAGGCAGTAGAGGTTGTAGTCAGCGGAACCGAAATATACGCGGTTTTCGTGAACCAGGGCATTTCCGCATATCTTGCCCTGCGTGCGGAATTTCCAGAGAAGCTTCCCTGTTCTTGCGTCGAGGGCGTAGAAATTGAAGTCGTAGCCTCCTATATAGATTGTGCCCTGGTGAGCGACGGGAGACGCGGGAGCAAAACCGCCTTCCGCTTGGAATTTCCAAAAAAGTTCCCCGGTTCTTGCATCGATACAGTAAACGTTCCTGTCCAGGCAGGCAACATATACCCTTCCCTCATAAATGCATGGTTTCTGGCAGAAGCTGCCGCCCTCACCCAGCTCGAAGACCCTGTCGAACTTCTTGACCTGCTTGTACTCGAAATCCTCCATCTCCAAGGAGAACTCGTCAAAACCGAAGCCTTCTGATTCCTCCATAGTGCTAAATTAAAGAAAAAGCTTAAAATCCTTCCTCGTTGGAGTCTACCTGATATTTTCCTTTCGAAGCATACTGAGTCGAGACCTGATAGGTGATGCGGG
>CAZSYZ010000048.1:0-9525 GCA_964611445.1 uncultured archaeon
AAGCTTGGTGTGGATGACATAGTGACTAAAATGTGGGAAAGTTAAAGTTTAAACGTCCTCCTCCTTGGGCTCTTCTTTTGTCCTGGCAGCTTTTTCTTCGATTCCGTGGCTTTTCAGCAGGTTCTCAAGCTCTCTTATCCTTTTTTTGAGTTCCACCATTCTTATTTCCCTTCCCACTGAAAGCCTGCTGAACCTTTCAAGTTCTGTGGTCTTCTTTTTGACTGCCTCCTCTGACTTCTTCTGCTCGGTGATGTCCCTGAACGTTCCAAGGAGGAATTTTTTGTCTTTTAATTCAATCAGGTTGGCTCTTATGGCGACATCTTTCAATTTCCCGCTTTTGGTGATGACCTTCGTCTCGATGGTCTTGCCTTCGTCTTCTTTCATATGTCTCATGAAAGTTTCGCTGAATTTCCCGCTTGTCTGTTCTGGCGGGTGAAGAATGCTCTGTTTTTGCCCTATTATCTCTGATTTATCCATATCGACCAGCTTTGTTGCCGCGAGGTTGCAGTCGACAATTATCCCTGTTTCCGCATCGGCTATGAAAATGGCATCCAGTGCCTGGTCAAACTGCACTTTATACCTTTCCTCGATTGCCTCGAATTCCTCCTCTGACTTCTTCAATCCGGTGATGTCCCTTCCGACATCAAGGACTCTGGTCACCACGCCCCCTTCTTTCAATGGTATGCCTATCAGCTCGAGCAATATTTTATTCCCTGTCCTGAGCTTGAGCTTATAGACTGTCTTTTGCGTCACCCTGCCCTGGAGGTTCTTTCTGAACTCAGTGAATGCCTTAAGCAAATCTCCCTTGCTTAGCAGTCCGATTTCGGAGAATTTTTTGCCCGCAAAATCATTTACGCTTGAGCCAAACAGCTTCTCTGTATACTTGTTGGCTTCCAGAAGCCTGCCGTCCCGGTCCAGAGTAAAAGCTACGAAAGGCAGGTTTTCAAAAATAGTCCTGTAAGTCCCGTCACTAGTTTCCTGCACTTTCCTTTTCTCTGACAGCACCAGATCACATCCTCTTCAAACTTCGACGACCTTGTCCACGAACATGGACAGGTCCTTCAGTAGCTCCGCGCTGACGTCCTCCTTCAGTATCAGGAGAATCGCGTGGACGCTGCTCTCCCTCAGTGTCAGTATCATGCTATGCACGAACTTCATGGAATTCACTGATTTCTCGTAGACAAGCAGGGCTGATACGGAGTCGAATATCATTAGGTCCGTTTTGAAGTTGTCGATGGCTTTCTTCATCGCTATGGATATCTCGGTGAGTGCCCTCGGGGACGATACGAATATAACGTCGCTCTTCTGCTCGGGCTTCTTCACCGTGGCCGTCACGGCATCTATGAAACATAGGCCTTCCCCGGCCTTGGCCCTTATGATGTCGGACGGGTCATTGAGCGTGACGTAGCATGTTTTCTTGAACTTTTTGGACAAACCGATCAGGTCGCCCGTTGCGCTTCTGTACTGGCTGCTGCTCACGGAGAGCATAAGTATCGCGTTTTTCGCCAGCTCGCTCCCAACCTTTGTTCCAACGTTTCCCATAATCATCCTTACATTAACTGCAGATTGTCGACCCTATATAGATTAATTGGGTAAAGCTGTATATTAGATTTGTTTAAACATTTACAGGCTGGTCACATTTAAGAATTTCCGTCAAATAGAATTAAGTGTCTTTATGGAAGGGAAAATCATAGCAGGCTGTGACGAAGCCGGCAGAGGCTGCATAGTAGGGCCATTGGTTGTCGCCGGAGTCTCCGTGACACCCGAGCAGGAAAAGAAGCTAAGGAAGCTCGGCGTGAGGGACTCGAAAGAGCTGCCGCATAAGAAGCGCGAGGAACTCGCCAAAGAGATAGAGAAGATAGCAAAGGATGTCATCGTTTTCAAGGTGGGCCCGTGCAAGATAGACACGTTCATGAAGCAGGGCGTAAACCTCAACCGGATAGAGGCGATGAAGTTCGCTGACATCATACGCATGCTGAACCCGCACATGGCGTACATAGACGCGCCTGACACGAACCTTCCGAGGTTCAACGCATTCATGAGGAAGCTCGTCGGCGACGGCGTTGAAATCGTCGCGAAGCACAAGGCGGACCGCGATCATCCCGTGGTGTCGGCCGCCAGCATCATAGCCAAGGTCGAAAGGGAATCGGAAGTGGAAAAGCTGAAGGAGCAGTTCGGCGATTTCGGGACTGGCTACACGTCAGACGAAAAGACTATAGAATGGTTGCGCGAATGGCTCAGGAAGAACAGGGAGTTCCCGGAGCATCTGGTCAGGAGGAGCTGGGCGACCCATGATGCCCTTAAAGGCGAAAAGGAGCAGAAGAGCCTCGGCGACTGGCTCAGGGGAATGATATCCAAATAAAAATAACGAAGCCAAATGGTGTTTATGGAAAGGAAATACTCCGGTGATGTGAAGGCCGACGACAGGGTGCTCATGCAGGGCTGGGTCGCCAAGACCAGGGACCTCGGCGGGCTCAAGTTCTTCCTGCTCAGGGACAGGCAGGGAACGATCCAGGTGACCGCCAAGAAAGGCGACGTCCCGGAAGATGTTCTCAACCAGTTCCCGAAAATAATGAAGGAGTACTGCGTCTCCGTCGAGGGCACCATAAAGGAGGCCAAGCAGACGGAGAAAGGTATAGAGCTGGTCCCGAAGAAGATTGAGATAGTGTCAAAGTCGGAGCCAGAGCTGCCGATAGACGTCTTCGGCAAGATAGAGTCCGGAAAGGACAAGCGCTTCGACTACAGGTTCCTTGACGTGAGGGAGCCCAAGATCCAAGCCGTATTCAGGATAAAGGCCAGGGCCGTGCAGGCTATCAGGGAGTACTTCATAAGGGAGGGCTTCGTGGAGGTCTTCACGCCGGTCATACAGGCCGCGGGTGCCGAGGGCGGCGCGACCATGTTCCCCGTGCAGTACTACGGCAAGAAGGCCTTCCTGAGGCAGAGCCCGCAGCTGTACAAGCAGATGATGATGGCGTCCGGAATGGACAGGGTATTCGAGATAGGCCAGGCATTCAGGGCGGAGAAGTTCCATACCTCAAGGCATGTTTCCGAGTTCCTGTCGGTGGACTTCGAGCAGGGATGGATAGGCTCTGAGGAGGACATAATGAAGACCCTCGAGGAAATGGTCCATTACACACTGAACGCGATAGAGAAGGGCTGCAGGCAGGAACTGAAAGCGTTGGGAAAGGAAGTGAACGTACCAAAGTTGCCGCTGAAGAGGGTGACCTACGATGAGCTTGTTCATATCCTGAAGAAATCGGGCGAGAAGATAGAGTGGGGCGACGACATAGAGGACGCCCAGGAAAGGAAGTTCGGCGAGATAATGGCCAAGAAAGGCGTCGAGTGGTACTTCATAACGAAGTTCCCCTCGAAGATAAAGCCCTTCTATATCATGCTTGACGGGAAGCTTTCCAGGGGGCTGGACCTAGACTTCAGGGGCATGGAGATGGCCTCCGGAGGCCAGAGGGAGCACAGGCACGAAGTGCTCGAGAAGGTCATAAAGTCAAAGGGCCTGAAGCCGAAGAACTTCAAATTCTACCTGGAGCCTTTCAGGTACGGGATGCCTCCGCACGGCGGCATAGGCTTCGGCGTGGAGCGCATGGTAGAAAAGCTCCTGGACCTCCCGGACATCAAGGAAGCAATACTTTTCCCGAGGACTCCGGAGAGGCTCGTTCCATAGATTTTTTGAGGTTAGTTGTGACAGGAAATTATTTAAATATGTAAACATATATGTTTACATGGTGATAGCATGGTCCAGGTACAGTTAAGGATACCGGAAAAAACGGTAAGCGAGATAGACGAGTGGGTAGATGAAGGCAAGTTCAGAAGCAGAAGCGACGCCGTAAAGACAATAATCGCTATGTACGAGGAGAAGGTAAGGACCATGGAGTTCTTGAAAATGCTCTTGAAAAGGAGCGAGGAAGCAAAAGAAAAGCCAAGAATTCTGATTCCGCTGGATGATGTGGATGTTTGAAATACTTCTTCACCCTCTCGCAGCTAGATTTCTCAAGAAAATAGACCCTGCTTTTGCAAGGCAGATAAAGAAGAAAATCCTGGAACTGAAAAGGTTTCCGCACGAAAGGGGAAAGCACATGAAATATACGAACTTCTGGAGTCTCCGGATAGGAGACTACAGGGCGATTTATGAGATAAACGAGAAGGATAAAAAGATTGTAGTGCTCTTCATAGGCCACAGAAGCGACGTCTATGACGACTTCTCAAAACTTTATTTCTGATAATCATTAGTAAGTTTATGCATAAAGGAGTAATTCTCTTCCCGAGGACGCCTGACAGGCTGGTGCCTTAGTTTTTCTGATATTCCTTCCAGTAAGGTCCCAGTTCGAACTTGAGAAGGGGGCAGCCGCCCCTGCAGTAGATGCCGTAGGCATTACAGTTCATGCATTCCTTGGCCGGATACCCCCTCAGCTTTGTCCTCATCTTCATTATCCGCTTTGAGTTCCATTTCTTCAGCAGCCTGCCCTTTTGCATGACCTTTCCCCTTTCCTTTATGCTGAACATCGGATATCCGACGAAATGGAGGCATGGGAGGACGTCGCCGTTGACGTCTATGTTAAGGGAGTTCCCGTCCATCGTATGGCAGAGGTTCTCGAGCGCGTTGGCCCTGAGCATTTCGCATGCAAGCTCCGGCTTGTACCAGCAGAGGGGCATCCTTATGTAGAAGCTCGTTCTTGCGCCGGCTTTCCTTGAATATTCGAATATCTTTCCTACAAGCTCTGTGCTTTTTTCGTTTGACATGATCCTGCCCTTAAGATTGCTTACAATCGGTATCTCCCTGAAGAAGACGAAAGGCGTATCCATGTGTAAGAACTTGTCTATTATTTCCTTGTATACTTCGAAATCATCATAGCACAGGACCGTCAGGAATCTCATATTGAGCCCTTCTTTCTGGCAGTTCTCTATACCCCCGATGGTCTCTTCGTAGCTTCCGGGCACACGGGTAACCCTGTCATGCTTTTTGGAGCTAGTGCTCTGTATCGATATCTGGACTTTGTAGACGCCTGTCTTCTTCAGCCTTCGCGCGAATCCCGGCTCGGAAAGCCTTCTACCGTTGGTGTACAGGGTCACCCGCAGCCCGAGGCCCGCTGCATACCTTATCATTTCAAGGAGTTTTGGGTAGAGTGTGGGTTCTCCTCCGCAGAAACCGATATCCTTCATACCAAGTGACTTGGAAAGATCAAGGTATCTCTCGATATCCTCGGGGTTCATCCTGTCCCTTTTGAATCCCGAGGGACTCGCGTAGCACCATCTGCACCTGTTGTTGCAGTCCATCGTGAGGTTCAGAAAACCAAAGTCCGGGCTATTCATGGCAATCAATCTCCTTAAGAGAAGCCAAATGCTAACTGCCAAGAGAAAGGCAGCTCTGTGAAAAAGAGTCCACGAGAGCCAGGCAGGAAGCATCAGGATTGGCCCCTATGGATACGCATGACTCCTTGTAGGGAATCCCCACCTTTATGCATGCCTTCTCCTGGGGAACCGTGTTCTCTATGCAGCCTCTCTTCAACTCGCTGACGAACCTTTCCAGCTTCTCCATTTATTCACCTCACAGTTACAACTTATTTTTTGATATATATAAAAATTATGATGAAAATATTTATCAAAAATACAAAATTATATAAATATTAGGTTACTATGATAAATTAATATGAAAAACGGCTACGATCTGGACGCGAAGGACCAGAAAATCCTCTACGAGCTGGACAGGAACGCCAGGCAGTCGAACTCGGAGATAGGAAGAAAGGTCAGGCTGAGCAAGGAGGTTGTCAAGTACAGGATAGACAGGATGATGGAGAGCGGCCTTATCCTGAGGTTCCACACCGTGGTCAACTACTTCAAGCTCGGCATTGTCAAGTACAAGCTGTACCTGAGGTTCAGGGACGTGGACAGGGAGAAGATGCGCGAGATAAGCGAGTACTTCTTCAGGAACGGGAAGACCGAATGGGTGAACACGTCGACCGGAAGGTGGGACATGATAGTCGGTTTCCTCGTGAGAAACGTCAACGAGTTCGACGGGGATATACAGAACGCCATGAACAGGTTCTCGGAGAACGTACAGGAGAAGGCTGTCACGGAAACGCTCTACCTTGCACACCACGTGAGGGAGTACCTGACCGGTTCCGAGGGCCCGCGGAAAGGGAAGCTCGTCTACCACACCTCCGCGGACAGGCAGGCCTCGATAGACGACACGGACACGGAGATACTGAAGATTCTCGGAAACAACGCGAGGATTCCCGTGGTGGAGATAGCAAAAAGGCTCAAGACGACCCCGAGGCTCATCCAGTACAGGATAAAGAGGATGGAGAAGGAGGAGATAATCCTTGCGTACAAGGCGCATCTTGATCCCAAGAAGATGGGAAGCATCTTCTGCAAGGCCATAATCTACCTCGCGAGCTCCACGAAGGAAAGGGTGAGCGAATTCGTCAACTACTGCACATCCCTTCCGAAAGCGGTCTGGCCCCAGAGAGTGATAGGGGCGTGGGACTTCGAGCTGGACCTCGAGATTGAGAATTACGACAGGTTCCAAGAGGTAATATTCGACCTTAAGGAGAAGTTCCCGGGCATAATCCAGAAGTTCGAATTCATAATAACCTCGAAGGAGTACAAGCTGGACCTGTTCCCCAGCTGCTACAGGGAATTCAGCTGAGAGAAATTGAAAAGAGCTGTCTGAGAACCTTTTTATTAAGGCTGGAAAGCAAAATTTAACGTGTTTCCGATGGCCAGCACCCTTCCAACGAAAGTGAAGATCGGCAACTGCGGCTGGAGCTACTACAGCCCCCCTCCGGGCTGGGAGGAGAGGTTCGGAAGCAAGCTGCAGGCGTACGCCGGGGTGTTCGGACTCGTCGAGATAAACTCCACCTTCTACGGGATACCGAAGATGCCGACCGCTAGGAAGTGGAGGGAGGAGGCGGACGCCGTGAACCCCAAGTTCGAATTCACGGTGAAGGTGTCGCGGATAATAACGCACACGGACAAGTTCTCGTCCGGGAAGTCCCTGCGCATCTTCGGCGTGATGAAGGACATAGGGCGCGAGCTCAGGGCGAAGGTGCTCCTCTTCCAGTCGCCTGAATCCTTCGGGCCCAGCGAAGGGAACCTTGAAAACGCGAGGAAGTTCTTCGGGAAGGTAGACCCCGAGGAGTTCATACTGTCATGGGAGGTGAGATGGGAGGACCGGTGGGGAAAGGACGTCGTCGGGAGGCTGTTTTCCGGGTGCGGGGTGAACCAGTGCGTCGACCCCCTCAGGCAGGACTGCCACTGCGCGAAGGACGTCCTCTACTGCAGGCTCCACGGGTTCGGCTCCCCCATGTACAACTACTCGTTTTCAGACGATGAGCTGAAGAAGGTCATCGATAAGATAAAGTCCGGGTCCGCCGGGCGCGGGGGGAAGCGGAAGCCCGCCTACGTCCTGTTCAACAACGGAAGCTGCTACGAGGACGCGCGGAGGCTGGAGGGGATGCTCCGGGTCAGTCCCTGAAGAATTTCTTGCCCACCATTCTTCTCACCCTGTAGGGTATCCGCTTCAGGACAACCTTGGGAAGCCTGTCAACCAGGGGTACCTCGATAAAAGCGGGATTTATAAGCCTGTTCCGGATCTTTATGGAATCGATGGTCTCCATTTCCTTCCCTGTGAGTTTCCAGCCGAAGATGTCCATGTTTTCCCTGAGGTGTCCTTCAGAAGAGGACTTCGGTATTGCGATTATTCCATGCTGGATGAGCCATCTCAGGCTGACCTGGGCCACGCTTTTCCCATGCTTTTTGGCGATATCTTTCAGCACCGGATCGTCAAATATCTGTCCTCTCGCCAGCGGGGAATAAGCGGTCACCGCGACGCCGTTCTTCGTACAGAAATCAAGAAGTTCCTTCTGGTAAAGATGCGGATGGAACTCCACCTGGTCTGTGACCACGGGTATCTCAGAGACCTTAAGAACTTCCTTGAGCCTCTCGTCATAGAAATTGCTGATTCCAGCGCTCCGTATCTTTCCATCTTCAAGAAGCTTTTTCAGGGCCTTCATCCTCTTCTCTATAGGGAACCTTTCATTTGGGTAGTGCAGCAGGTACAAATCGAGATAATCCGTTCCTATTTCTTTAAGCGACTTGTCGCATATCTCAATCACTTTGTTGTAGGCCAGGTCGGACCTCCAGACCTTGGACGTTATGAACAGCCCGGAACGCTCATGCCCTTTTATGGCCTTCCCCACTTCCCTGTGGTTGCCGTACATATCTGCGGTGTCTATGTGGGTGTATCCCATGTCCAGTGCCTTTTTCACCGCGCCGAGGCACGCAACCCCCGTAAGCTGCCAAGTGCCAAGTCCCAGAACGGGCATCCTGTTCCCGTCCGCAAGTCTGGCCTCGGGTATTTTCATAGCAGCTCTACCTCGCACCCGAGTTCTTTGTGGAGGTGTTCTGAAATGTCCTTTTTCTTCGTTTTCATCTCCTGCCTCTTTTCACGGGTTTTCTCCTCCAGGGAAGCCCTTTCCTGCCTGAGTGTCCTGGCCTCGAGCTTTGCCTTTTCCGTGAGCCTTTCCGCTTCCTTGGTTTCCGTCGTCACCTTTATGGAGCTTATCTTCTGCCTGTAAGCCGAGCATTCCTCATCGTTCTCATCATAATTGCCCCTGACGACCGCGAGCCATCCGGAATCGACTATGTCCCGCACGCGGTCGACCTTGCCCCTTTCCTTTTCCGGGATTTTGAAGGCGTCCGTTTTCACGCTGAGAAGCAGCTTCTTGAAAAGGCTGTGAACGGCCGAGGGGTCGCTGGACATGTATGCCTTGAGGGGCGAATGGGAAAGGTTGTCGGCAAGCTGTTTTTCCTCTTTGTCGAGCTGCCTGCAGTCATGGGAGAACAGCTTCATGAGCCTCTTGAAGTCGCCAAGCTTTCCTATGACGCTGTTCTCTATCTCCTCCTTTCTCTTCTCGCAGCGCTCAAGCCCTTCCTTCATTCTGTCAAGCTCCTTCCACTTCGGGCTCTTTTCGAGCGAGCTCAGGTTCTCCTCGGTCTTGGAGAGATCCTTCTTCTTTTTCTCCAGCTTCCCGTCAATGTCATTGAGCTTTTCCTCAAGGGAGGGTATCTCCTTTCTCAGCGCCTCGAAATCCTTGATCATCCCTTCGACTTCATTGTAGGTCCTCAGCATCGTCTTCTCGTTTATCAGCTCCCGCATTTCCTCCATCCTCTCCCCGATGGAACGGATTATGTCGACCATCCTGGAGCTTTCCTTCTCGAAGTACCTCTGCAGCACCACCCTCTGCTTCGGCACCATGTTCAGCTCGTTCATGAGCTTCATGGTGCTGTGGAACATGTCCCTGAATTCAGGGAATTCCATGCTGCCGGAGGACGCGGCTTCATCGTTTATCTCCTTGTAGTAGGAATTGAGGCTCATGAGTGCCTTCTTGGCCCACGTGTCCTTTATCATGTTAACGGCGGCGTACATCCTGTCCCCTTCCTCGAAGCCCTTTGACCGTATGGTGTATATGTTCTTCTGGAAGTCCCTGGTCATGTCCAGTATGTCTTTTG
>CAZSYZ010000049.1:0-9479 GCA_964611445.1 uncultured archaeon
GAATGCCTATCCTGCCGACTTGTATGGGTGTAGCGTTGGCAACTTTACTTAACAAGAACAACACTGTCCTGTAGAGGCGGAAAAACCGCTATAACCGCGACGATGTGACCAATCCGAGACCTGCAAAAGGGCGCTCTGGCGGGGGCTATCTTTTGCTTTATTGTCATCAAAGCACAATTTTAGACAGAAAAATGTGGTTTTAAATATGTTGCAAAATCGATGAAATGCGCGATATATCTCTTTTTAAAATTTTGTGCTAAGCATAAAAAGGTACATATGGCGCACGAAAAAGTCGTCCTGCTGAAGCCACCCTCTTTATGCGTCGAAGATGACAGGCTGGAAGCGCCTCTCGGAATCCTTTACATAGCTTCGGTGGCAAGGCAAAGAGGTTACGATGTGTCCGTCTTTGACATGAGCGGTTGCACAAATGAGAAGGAGATAAACGAGAGGATAGACCAGATTCCGCAAGCCGATGCGTATGGGCTGTCAATCTTCTGCACAAATCATGATTATTCTAAACTTTCCATAGAGAGTATAAGGAAGAAACTCCCAAAAGCTCTGGTCATAGCGGGAGGTCCGAATCCATCAGCGCTTCCCGAATATACGCTCAGTGACACAGGCGCCGACGTTGTCATAACAGGAGAAGCCGAGGATGCATTCGCCGACTGCCTTGACAGATACTTTTTGGATGGAAAGTCGGTTAGAGGAATCATTGGAGGCAAAGGAAGGGTAGACCTAGACAGTTACCTATTCCCGGCATTTGATTTGGTTGACATGAGTACCTATTCAAGAAAAGTTCTGGGGGAACCTTCAATATCATTGATATCATCAAGGGGTTGCGCCAACAGCTGCGCACACTGCAACAGCATTATCATGGGTGGAGGCAGCAGGGGCACCAGATACAGAAGCGCCGAAAACCTTTACGAAGAAATGAATGGACTTCTGGGAAATTACAGCAAGTTCAGATTCAACGACGATAACTTCACGGGAAACCCGGAAATGAAGTCCTTGTCTAGAAAAATCAAAGACTTGGGCGTGAAAATCAGGGTATTCGGTAGATGCGAGGAGCTCTCTCCCGAAAACTACCGGTACATGGAAGACATGGGCATTTTCCATGTTTCCACCGGCCTTGAATCATTGAACCCGGAGAACCTGAAAATCATAGGAAAGAGCAAGCAGATTGGAAAAGAGGGGAATATCAGAACAGCCAAGGATCACGGCATCAGTGTCAGGGCATATTTCATCGTGGGCCTTCCATATGACAACGACAAGAATATAGTCCATTATTTTGAAAAGGCATCTCATTTGGGACTCGACGAGTTTACCATTTATCCATTAATACCTTATCCGGGATCGAGGATAGCGAGGAATCCCGAACGCTTCGGTTACGAAATAACAGACAATGACTTCAGAAACTACATTCAGATAGGCGTGGGAGGTAAAACCTGCTACGCACTTCGCCACAAGAACTTCGGACCGGAGGATGTGCAAAGGTGGAAGAAAACCGCAGAAAATATACTCACAGGCGGGGGAGCCATCCACACAAAAAATAGTGGAATTGCGAGGTGAAGGGAATATGTTCGGAGATTCGTTCACAGACATCGAGATGAGCCCCCACAAGTACATGCTACACGCGGACAAGTTCAGGGCGCTGGCCGAAGGAAAGGACACTTACCCCGTCACCGCGGAAGTGGATATCTACGGGGACTGCAACCACAAGTGCTGGTGGTGTGTCGATCCGAAACACACAAAAGCAAAGCTGGAAATGCCATTCATAGAAAAGCTTCTCGACGAATTCTCAGAACTGGGTGTCATGGGGATAGTTTACAAGGGCGGCGGAGAGCCGGCTCTTCACAAAGATTTCCCACAAATCCTGGAGCTGACAAGAAAAAAGGGCTTCGAGGAAGGGATTGTCACGAATGGGAGCAGGCTTCATAAGTACTATGAACCTGTAGCCGACTACTCAAATTACCTGAGGGTGAGCATCGACGGTCCCTCTTCAGGTTCGCACAGGAAAATCCATGGCACCAGAGACTTCGAAAAGATAGTGGAAGGTACAGGAAAGGTCGTAAAAAGAAGATACCTGAACGGGTCAAGGCATCCAATAATCGGACTTTCATTTGCCATGGATTACCCGATGATAGGTCAAATCGGTGATGCCGTCAGACTGGGGGATTCGATCGGTGTCGACTACGTACTTTTCAGGACGCCATTCTTTGAAGAAGTCGGAAGGAAGTCGACAATGACGCCTGCCGAAGCGCAGAAGGTAAGAGATGCGTTCGAGGAAGCCAAGGGAAAATACAGAGGAAACATGAAGATACTAGTGGACCACTGGATATCGGACAAGGAGGCTTCATCAATAAACCGAAGCCCGACTTCGCCAAGAAGAGGGTCGTATATGGAGAAAGGCGCCAACGGCATAGAGCACGTAACCGGGAGGTGCCTTGCGACACCAATCTTTGTCGTAGTCGGCGCAGACAGGAATGTCTATCCTTGCTGCAATCTGCGCTCCATAGACGAATGGTCGATCGGTAAAATAGACTACGACAACGGTGTCAGATTCAGGGATGTATGGGAAGGCGAATTGAGAAAGGAAGCGCTGGAGAAGATACATAAGACTCAATGCATAAGGCACTGCACCCATCCGCTCAGCAAGTACAACGAAGTCATAGAGTACTTGAAGAGTGAGCGTTATCATGGAGGGTTCGTTTAAGGTGAAAGGAATGAATCAGATTCAGCCATACAAGGTAAGTGACGGCACAAACTACATAGGGCTTTTTATCACATTCTCCTGCCCGAGAGGCTGTTCTTATTGCATTAACAACGCTATCCAGGAAGTTTCCCCTAGGAAGATGGCAGAAGGGTATAAATGGGCGCAGGGGCTCAACCGTCTGGAGACGAGCATTCCCATAACATTCAACGGAGGCGAGCCTCTTGACCATCCGGACTTCTTTTACATAGTGAATTCTCTCAGGGACGACCTGAAGGTCGACATGCTGACGACACTGCCATACGATATAAACTCCTTTATCGATAATATGGACCCCAAAAGATTTGAAAGGGACCTCCCCTATTCGTCAATAAGGGTCACTTTCCATCCAGAAAAAATGGATTTGCAGGAGACCGTGCAGAAAGTTAAAGCGCTCAAAAAGGCGGGGTTTGACGCAGAGGTAAATCTCGTCAACCATCCTGGAGCAGGGAAGGAAACCCGAATTTTAGCGGAATATATAAAATCGAGGGGTATGGGTTGCGCGATAAAGCCTTTCCTGGGATACCAAGACGGCAAACTCCACGGCCATTACAGATACATGGATTCATGCTCCAAGAAAAAGACAGAGAATGTGAATTGCAGGACGAGCATCATTCTTATCGACCCTTCGGGGGACATATACAGATGCCATGCCGACATGTTCAGCGGCAATTCCGAAGGGGTCAGGGGAAACCTTTTCGATGAGAATTTGAACATCAAGGACGAGTATACAAGTTGCGATAATTTCGGTTTTTGCCATCCTTGTGACGTTCAGATAAAATTCGACAGGTTGGGCAACTGGGGTTACACGGCCGTTGACATAAAGGGGGACAACGTCGAGGAGCTACTTGAAGCCAGAATCGACTGGGAGAGACTATGAACGAGAAGATCATTCTTAGGAAAGAGAGCTTTGGGGGCAGGCTGATAGATATTGCTGACGGCAAGGCCAAGAGCAGATTCCTGGATGCCTACGAGTTTGGCGAGAAAAGATCCCAGCTGGAAACCGGAACCGGGCCAGAAGTCAAAATATTCGATGCGACTGAAATGGGTTATCCGCTGAGGACGGATTCCCTTTCCAGCCCGGAGGCCATTTTCATGGAGGTCACAAAGCTGTGTAATGGTTCGTGTACATACTGCTTTGCGGAATCTGTAAGAAAACCGGATGCAAGGGAGATGAAATTCGGAGAAATAAGAAATATGCTTGAACAGCTCTCGGATGTAGGAGGATTCTATGTGAGGCTGACGGGCGGCGAGCCGACGATGCGGGACGACTTCTATGACATACTGGATGTCATAAGTGACGAAGGAATGATTGCCGGCATCAACACAAACGGCCTTTACGATGAAAGAAAGCTGCTGGGCATTCTGGAAAGGGGGGTGAAGGACATAAGAGTGAGCTTGGACGGCCCTGAAAAGGTGAACGATGCACTGCGGGGAACTGGCACCTACAAGATAGTGCATGCCACACTGAAAAACATAGCAGAATACAACAAGACCGCTGCCGTGCCTGCGGATCCGACCATAAATGTGGTTCTGATGGAATCGAACCAGAAATACATAGAAAACATGATAGAGCTCGCATCAGGGCTTGGGTTCAAGATAAGCTTCGGGCTTCTGAGACCTTCGGGAAAGGCTGACATATCCGAGATGCTCTCGCCTCATGAGGTAGTATCTTCGGCGTACCGCGTGCAGAAGATGAGGAAAAAATTGGGCCTCGGGAAAGGGGATGTCAGAATCAACTATGACATCTTCTGCGAGCCTGCTGACCCCGCGCGCCTTGGGCCTTATCCGTTCGACAACTCGAAATGTCCGCTGGGCCTCGGCGGCATAGGAATCAGCGCATACGGAAACCTTAGCGGGTGCGGCTATCTGGACACCGCAGGAGACAAGCGCTGGAAAGGCGAAGATATTCGCGGAAAAAACATAATGGACGTATGGAATGAATCCGAAATGCTCAATGAACTGAGGAAGATAGAGAGAGACGGCTGCAAGTCATGCGAATACCACAAGTCGCTTTGTAACGGAGGGTGCCCGGCAACAGCATATGCTATAACAGGGGACATAGATGGAATAGATCCGTATTGTGTGAGAGACGTAGACTTCAAGATAATAAAAGGCAACATCAGAATAGGAGGCGCTGATGGACTATGAACCTGAAAGTAATACTTCTGGGAATAAGGGATTGTGGCGTATACACGATGGATGAATGGGAAGAGTACACGGATTTTTTGGAGAGTGGGGAAGAGATGAAAAGACTGGTATACGAGCACCCTCATTTGGAGACAAACGAACTAAAGGAGAGAGTATGCAGAGGATTCGGAGTAGGTGCGGCAAATCCGGATTATTCAATCTGGGAAAAGATAGTGGATGAGAACTACTTTTCAGACTCCAGCAGGAGGGACGAAAATGCACTGGGGCTTATATCGGGCTGCTACGACCTGTTGCATCTGGGGCACGTGAGATGCATAGACTATGCGGCCGGTTTCACAAGGGCGAACAGCAATGGCAAGAAACCCGTACTATGCGCCCTCATCCTGTCAGACAAGGACATAAGACAGAAGAAGGGCATAACAAGGCCGATTATCGATGTCAATGAGCGCATGAGGCTGATGGCCGGCATCAAGATGGTCGATTACGTAACACCCCTCTCTCATCCGGACTGTCTCGCGTCTATAGAAAAAATAAGACCCGATTATTTCTTCAAGTACGAATCCGACCTAAAACAGGGGATCGTATTCAGGGAGGCAGAACTGGTAAAATCCCTCGGAGGGGAAGTCGTGTTCTTCCCGGAGCACGATAACACTGCAAAGAGAGGATTCACCAGCACTTACATAATCGAAACTATAAGGAATAGCAAGTATAGCGGGTGATGGCATGGCCAAGAATGACGCAGATTTCAAACGACTCGGTTTTCCTTCCGAGGACATGTACCACTTCCCGAACATAGTCAACATAGAGGTTTACAGGGGGAAGTGTACCTGCAAGTGCGTTCACTGTCCCGTAGGAAGGACGGAACCTTCCGAGAGAGTGGCAAGGTTCGGCGAAAAAGGAATGGAGCTAGAACTCTACTCTAAAATAGTGGACGAGATGAGCCAACATGAAAAAACGACAGCGAGGGTGCATTCGGTAGGCGAGCCGCTTCTATGGAAGGACCTTCCGGAAGCTATGGAAATGAATAAAAAGAAAGGGGTCAGGTCCTGGCTGTTCACTTCTGCAGTGACCTGCGACAAGAACCTTCTCGAGCACGTATGCGGGAACACGAACATAGTAGAAGTTTCGGTAAACAGCGCAGAGCCCGTTGATTACAGGGAAACCAAGGGTGTGGATTACTTCGGTCTTGTGAGGGGGAACATCGAGCACATGAGAAAAGCCATAGCAAGATACGGATTTCCCGCACGGCTAATAGCAAGCAGGGTCCAGAGCACAGATAGGAGGGCAGACGAAGATTTCGTACGCTACTGGAAAAAGACAGGTCTCGTGGACGACGCTTTCGTCAGAAGCTACCACACGTACAACGACCTTATTGAGGAAATTGATTCATACGAAAACACAAAACCTGAGCACCAGCCATGCCTGGTCCACTGGGGAAGGTTCAACATAAACGTTGACGGTTACGCGGTCGTATGCTTCAACGAACTTTTCAAAACGAAATTGGACGAGAGGCTAATCCTCGGGGACGTGAAAGAGGACACCATCGAGTCTATATGGAAAGGGGAGAGACTCAATAAAATCAGGAATGCCGAGATTTCCGGGGACTACTCGAATCTGGAATTCTCGGATGCGATGCCATGCAGGGAGTGCTACTCTTGCCAGCCGCTCCACGGTAAAAGGCAGACAAGCGAGTTCCAGATAAAGAAATACGGGAAGATGTGATGGGAGGTATGCATGTACAGATTTTACACCGAGTCACCGGAATTCCATGAGTTCAGCAAATTCGATACTGGGAAGGGTAGACTGGAAAAATTGAGCAGAAACGAATTTGAAAATATTCTCCCGGAGGGCATGAAGATTGAAAATCTCCCGACAGAAGGCGTGCATAAATTCGATATCAGAGAAGGCACGATATTTGCGGGAGAAATCCCAGAAAGACACACGAGATTCCCAAGGAGGATATATTTCCAGATAACGAGGAACTGCAATCTGGGATGTCCTTACTGTTATATAGAAGCTGGGCCCGGAAAAGGTGATGTCCCGACGAAGGTCGCTATAAACGTCGCTCAGCATACCGGAAGAAAAGGCCTGATGGAGGTACGCCTCACTGGCGGTGAGCCCACAACTCATCCTGATTTCTTCCCAATCCTGGACGCTTTCAGGGAAAATGACGTTTACGTTTCGGTGGCAACCAACGGATTGGTAAACAAAAAGACGCTGGACGGTCTCGCGGAAAGAAAGAATCTTTGGGTAATATGCTCGGTCGACGGAAACAGGGAAACGCACAACGTGTACAGGCCAGGAAGCTTCGACAAGATACTGAGAAACATGAGGTACCTGAAAGATAAGGAACCGGAGGTAAGGCTCAGGCTGACAACGACACTGACAAAGCAGAACATGGGACAGATGTATGAACTTGGGGAAATTTGCAAATATCTGGATGCAGAAAGCATAACCGTCATCCCGTTGAGACCCAAAGTGAGAAAAGAGTATATGAAGGATGAAATGGTGACAGCGCCGGAATTCAGAAATGTCATAGAAGACCTCATAGAAGTTCAGGACAAACTTGGCGTAAAATTCACAACAACAATCGAAACCAAATATGCGAAGAAAATTTACAGGGACCCTGTCTTTACCAAGAAGTTTTCATGCGCCGCGGGAAGAGAGGGAACGAACCTCGATTATGACAAGAAAAGGGGAGTCTTCGTATTATACGGGTGCTCTTATTCGCCTGCAACGGACTTCGAAGCAGAACCGGAAATAAGAAGGCCGTTCGTTGGAGGTGAGTTCGGCGTTGATGATATAGACAAGTTCATGGAAATATGGAGGGACGACTCGCTGTGGGCGATATACAGGGACGATTCATTCAAACATCCGGAATGCATCAAAGATTGCGAATACTATGCAAAACACCAGTGCGTTGGTTCATGCCCCATACAGAACGTAAACTACGACAAAATAAATGCTTCCTCGGACGTTCTGGGTCAACTAAAGGCGCAGCTGAACAAGAACGCGGAATGGTATTGCTACAAAAACATTCTCGGCTGATTCACGCATATTTATACTTCAAAAGACGCAGCTATTCTACCAAACATTAGACAAATCAAGCAGACATCGATTTATATATCAGCGAGAACAACAGTGTGTTGTAGAGGCGGAAAAACCGCTATAACCGCGACGATGTGACCAATCCGAGTCCTGTAAAAGGTCGCTCTGGCGGGGCTACTTATTCTCTCTCGCATGATATTTCTTACGGGTACACATAAAACAAAAATATATAAATATGTACCCCCTAATATATTAACATGGCTTATATTGAAGAAAAAAGGATAGGAAACGGGACATTTTACTATATTGTAAAATCCATAAGAGTCGGTGATAAAGTAAAAAAGATAAGGATATATGCCGGAAAGGGAGATAAAACGAAGAGTGAACTGAAAGAAATACTGAAGAAAAAGGAACCTGAACTGGAGAAAGCTGCAAGAGAAATACTTTCTTCGGTGGACCCTCTATTTGGAGTGCTTTCTGATGAGGAAGTAAAAAACCTGGACGGGATAAGAAAAAGAAACGAGAAAAAACTCAAATCAATGGATGAGCTCGCATGGAAAAATTATTATGAGTGGTTTCTTGTCCAATTCACATACGATACGAACGCTATAGAAGGCTCAACGCTGTCTCTCCAGGATACGAGCCTGATACTTTTTGAAAACGTTGTCCCTAGAGGTAAGTCTCCGCTGGAGATAAATGAAGTCCAGAATCACAAGCAGGCATTCGACTATACACTTTCTTATAAAGGTAATTTTACAAAAAGTTTTGTCCTTGAAATTCATAGACGTCTTATGCACAATATACTATGGAAGGCTGCGGGTAAATTGAGAAATGTCGACGTATATATCAGAGGTGTCGATGTTCTCCCCCCGCCTCATACAAAAGTCGAAGTTGAATTCAAGAAGTTGATGCAGTGGTATACGAAGAATAGGAAGAAGTATAACCCTGTTGTTGTCGCTGCATATTTTCATTCCGCATTCGAATCCATACATCCGTTTAGGGACGGAAACGGAAGGACAGGCCGTTTGATACTGAACTTCATGTTAAGAAATGAAGGATTTCCAATGATAGACATAAAGAATAAGGACAAAGAGAGATATTATGATTCACTTTACAAGTCTCAGAAGTTCCACAACTTAAGACCTCTTTTAGAGATGATAATTGATTACCTTAGGTAAGAAGATTCTAGAAGCAGGGCAATAAAGAGTGTGTGACTACACTTGTAGTCACACGAAATAGCATTGATCTTGACGGGGCTGCTCTATTTATTCCGCTTCTCCAAGAAATTTTCATGCAGGGCGACGAATACTTCTGCAAGAAGTGCGGGATGAGATGGAGAGAGGAGAATAAGGCAGCGGTTTTCTGCCCATTCTGCTACGGCAGGGACACAATCAACCTTTCCCTGGAGGAGAGGCTGAGGAAAAGGAAAGACGACAAGGAGGCCGGGCTGCGGGAGAAGAGGGAGATGCTCGCGAAGCAACTGAGGCAGGCAAAGAGGGAAGAGATAAAGGCGCGCGAGAAGAGAAACAGG
>CAZSYZ010000050.1:0-9429 GCA_964611445.1 uncultured archaeon
AGACGGGGAGATAGAGACGCTCAAGGAGTACATTCTTGTCGGTGAGACCAAATGAACGTCATGAAAGAGATAAGGATAGAGAAGGTCACACTCAACATGAGCACGGGTGCCCCGGGACCCGAGCTTGAGAAGGCAAAAAAGCTTCTGGGCATGATCACTGGAAGGAAGATAGTCAAGACGAAGACGCGCAAGAGAAGCACGTTCGGCGTGGCCAAGGGCAGGGAGATAGGGGTAATGACCACGATCAGGGGCGCCGGAGCAAAAGAGCTTCTGGCGAAGCTTCTCCAGTCGCTGGAAAACAAAATGAAGGCGTCGCAGTTCGATGACAACGGCAACTTCTCGCTCGGCATAGAGGAGTACATAAACATACCCGGCGTCATTTACGACCCGGAGATAGGCATAATGGGCTTTGACGTCGCGGTAAGCCTTGAGAGGCCCGGTTACAGGGTCAGGAAGAGAAGCTACGCCAGGGCCAGGATAGGCAAGAAGCACAGGATAACGCCGGAAGAGGCGATGGAATGGGTCAGAAAGGAGTTCGATGTCAAGATAGAATGATATTTAAATAACAGGCAGCAGTGAATAGTATGAGTTTCAAAAACGCCAAAAAACAGATAGCAGACAAGCCCGTCAAGCTAGCCAAATTTCTAAAGCACTGCAGTCCGAAGGACAGGAAGTCCGGCAGGAATGCAACGCAGTGCAGGGGATGCGGCAAGACGGAGGGTGTCATCAACAAGTACGGGCTCATGTACTGCAGACAGTGCTTCAGGGAAGAGGCAAAGAAGCTCGGATTCAGGAAATACAGCTGATTGATATGAGACACGACATAGTTGCAGACATGTTTTCGATAATAAAGAACGCGGAATCCATAGGCAAGACCGAGTGCGTCACGCCTGCCTCCAGCCTGATAAAGAACATGCTTCTCATAATGCAGAAGGAGAAGTACATCGGGGATTTCGAGCACATCGAAGATGGAAAGGGCGGACAGTTCAGGGTAAAGCTGCTCGGCAGGATAAACAGGTGCGGGGCGATAAAGCCCAGGTTCTCCGTAGGCGGCGCGGAATTCATCAACTGGGAGAAGAGGTTCCTTCCTGCATCCGAGCTGGGAATACTTCTGGTCAGCACGTCCCAGGGTATCATTTCGCACAAGGAAGCGAAGAAAAAGAACATAGGCGGAAAGCTGCTCGGTTATGTTTACTAGGTGGTGTGTATGAGTTCTGAAAAAGACATAAAAGACGCGATGAAGAACGGGAAGCTTGTGATAGGGAAGAGAGAGGTATCCAAGGCACTGAAGACAGGGAAACTCAAGGCGGTTTTCTATGCCGAGAACTGTCCGTCGGAGAACGCCAGGGAGCTCGAATATCACGGAAGGGTAGCGGATGTCCCGGTCGAGAAATTCATCGGCACCTCTGCGGCACTCGGGCAGCTGTGCGGAAAGCCTTTTAAGATAGTCACGCTAGGAATAGAGAAGTAGTTTAGTATGACAATAAAGCTGCAGACACAGAACATAAGGGACATAGGCGTCTTCGAGAGGATGACAAAGGTCCACGTGAAGGACTGCATCCGCGACGACAGCTGCGTCTACTTCATGATAGAAAGGGGCAAATCCGGACTTGCGATAGGAAAGAACGGCGCCGTGATAAAGAGCGTGATCAGGGTGCTCGGGAAGACCGTGAAGGTCTTCGAGTTCGCGCCGGACCTCGAGACGATGGTGAAAAACATGATACCGACGGCCAAGGGCGTGGACATAGCGAAGGATTCGGTGACGGTAACGATACCGAACAGCGACAGGTCGGTCGTGATAGGAAGGAACGGAAGGAACATAAAGGTGATGAAGGAGTTTTTAAACAGGCACTTCAAAATAAATTACCTCAGGCTGAAGTAACATGGGAGAATTCGCGGCAAGGAATCTGGTAAGGAAGAGGAAGAAATTCAGGTGGGCCTCTAAAGCCGGGAAGAAGAAGCTCCTCAAGCTGTGGAAGAAGGATCCGCTTGAAGGCGCCCCGATAGGCAGGGGTATAGTCCTCAAGAAGAAGGGCGTCGAGCAGAAGCAGCCGCACTCGGGCATCATCAAGTGCGTGAGGGTCCAGCTGATAAAGAACGGCATCCAGGTCACGGCCTTCGTTCCGGGCACCAATGCCATAAAGTTCATAGACGAGCACGACGAGGTCACGCTCGCGGGGGTGGGCGGTTCCCAGAAGTCCGCAGTCGGCTCCATGCACGGCATAAAGTACAAGGTAGTGGGCGTGAACGGCGCTTCGCTGAACGAACTGCTTAAAGGAAAGAAGGACAAGCCGAAGACGGCGTAAGGTGATGTCATGCTATTGTTCAACAGATGGAAATTCGATGAAGTGGTCGTCGAGGACCAAGGGCTTGTGAAATACCTCAATCTCAGGCCTGTGATCGTCCCGAGGACATACGGGAGGAAGAGCGGCGACTTCAGGAAGAACGAGATGAACATCGTCGAGAGGTTCATGAACAAGCTCATGGTAACCGGCCATGCAGGAAAGAGGCACAAGCTGACGTCCGGGAGGTTCACGGGGAACTACCAGACGATCATGAGGGAAACCGAAAAGGCTTTCGGAATAATAGAGGAAAAGAAAAAGAAGAACCCCGTCCAGGTTCTTGTCAGGGCGATAGAGAATTCCGCGCTTTACGAGGAGATAACCGCATACCAGCTCGGCGGCATAATAGCGAGGAAGGCCGTCATCACGTCCCCGCAGAGGAGGGTGGACCTGGCACTGAGGCTCATAACCCAGGGCATATACAAGTCGACGTTCAAGAGCAGGAGGACCTTGGGAGAGGTCATAGCCGGGGAGCTCATGGCAATAGCAGACAACGACCCGAAGACGCTTCCGATAAGGGAAAGGAACAGGATAGAGAAGGAAGCGGAAGGCGCGAGGTAAGCGCCAACATGACAGTGTCATGTCCTTAAAAATCTTACAGTCATATTATTCGCATGAAGCTCTTTTCGGACTCGATTGCAGTATGCGCATTTATTTCAAAGTTACGATGCGGTTCTTCAGCTTCTTCCGGGACTGTTAATCCGATGAAAAAAGAGAAAGTTCTATAAAAGCCACGGGCGGTAGACGGAAAAACGCGCCAGTTTCTGGCGCTTTTACTTAGCATTGTTTATAAATGTGTTCTCTTGATGTCGTTTTATAAAACTTTCCTAACAATAAATTATTGCTGACCGGATATGCCAAAGACAGCAGGAATACTGACCAACGGTGGTGACACACCGAGTCTTAATGCCGCGCTTTACCACATAAGGGATGCTCTTGGCGGAATCGGATACACGAGATATACGGCTTCAACAAGGGCTACAGAGGCCTTATAACAGGGGATTACAGGGACATCACAAACGCTCCCATAGACCCTGAGATAGGCGGCACTTTTCTCAGTTCTCTGAGGGACATGCCGATAGCGAAAAACGAAGCGGAATATGAAAAAAGGCCCAGACTCTGGAAAGCTAAATACAGGGGCAGCATCAATACAATAGGCGAAACGGGAATGGACCTCCTTGTCGTCATAGGGGGCGACGGGACACTCATAGGGACGAGCAAATACATAGAACGTTTGAAAGCCGAGGGGGATGCGAAGAATCTCAACGTGATATGCTTCCCGAGGACGATTGACAACGACATAAAGACCACTACCATACATAAATACAGAGGGAAGGAGCTAGTGACTTCGGTATGTCCCGGATTTCCATCCGCGGCAGAGAACATAATAGAATTCGCATGGCGCCTCAGAACCACGGCCTATTCCACAAAAAGGGTTTTCACCCTCGAGGCCATGGGAAGGGACGCGGGCTGGCTGGCTCTTGCGACCGCTCTGGGATCAGCCGAACACTGCATCATACCCGAGTATGACTTCAGCAGAGAGGCCGAAATGAGACTCTACGACCTTTGCGCTGACGATTTCAGGAAATCTGAGCACGTCGTCGTCGGCGTTTCAGAAGGCGTCAAGTTCGACGGCCACCAGTGCAGGCAGCAGGGATACGGAGAGAGGAAACTGGGAGGCATAGGAGACATTATCGCGAGAGGCGGCTGGGTGTCTGACCGTAACGGCTACAAGAGGAAGATAAAGGGACTAGAGTGGGGAACCAACAAGAAAAACAAACTGATGAAAATAGTATACCCGAAAGGCTTTGAAGGTGATGAATCTGCCGCCATGGAAGAGCCGGTCGAGGTGAGATGCCAAAGGGCTGACTACCAGCCGAGGATGGGAAATCCCAACGGCTACGATAAAAAGCTTGCGAAGGTGCTTGCAGAGAGGTTAGTCTACATGGAAAAGAACGGCGAATTCGGAAGTTTTCCCGTGCTGAGGGAGGTAGTTCCCGCGGACGACCTGTGTTTTGATGTCACAAAATCTATACCTCTTGAAGTCACGGGTAACATGAAACTGCCTACGGATCAATATTACAATGCGGACCTCATGAAAGCGACGAAGGCCTACGGCGACTTCATAATGAAGATTGTCGACCTTAAGAAGGCCCAGGGAAGAAAGAAAGTAGCTTAGTTATTCGATTCAACAACTTTTTCTCTGAACTGTTATTGTCTTATTTGTGAATGTTCATTTCCGTGCGGCAGAAAACTTAAATATAAGACGTACATTAATGTATAAGATTGGCAAACGGGTGCAGATGATATGGCAAAAGCGGAACTTTCGCAGGTCGTCAAGGAGCTGATGACGAAGCCGGAGCAGATAAGGAACATAGGCATAGTTGCACACATCGACCATGGCAAATGTATAGGTGGGGACTCCAGGTTATACAAGGCGGATGGGGAGCATATCAAGGCGGATAATCTTTTCAGAGTCGCGGAAGAAGAAGGGATAATTGTCAGAAAAACGGAAACAGAAACCGTCTATGACATATCTCATGAGAACATAGAGGTGTTCTCGCTGAACAAGGAAAGGGGGGTCATGGAAAAGAAGCCCGTCAAGTACGCATGGAAGCTCAAAGGCGGGAGGGTCATCAGGGTGAAGCTCCGCAACGGGTATGAGATAAAGACCACACCTGAACACAAATACATCGTGTTTGACGGCAACGGTTTTGTGGAGAAAAGGGCCGAGGACCTGAAGATGAGGGAAAGAATAGCGTGTCCGAGGGAACTCCGAGTAAATAATGGCAGAAACGTCAGGAAACTTATACTTCTGAAGCTCTCGAAAAAAGGGTTCTTCGTCACATTGAAGGATTCGAAGAAGTTAAAACGTTTCATCCTTGAAAAAGGCCGGGAAAAAATCAGGGAAATGATAAACGCCGAAATATCAGGCAACAGCATTTATCATGCGGCGTACAGGGGCAGCATTATTCTAAGGGATTATATAGATATCAGCCTTCACATGGGCCTTAACTATGACCAGATAATCGATAACATCGAGTGGATCTCCTACAGGTCTGGAACAAGAAGGCGGGGGAAGAACTGCGGAAGGATGAGATTCCCGGAAAAGCTGGAGGATTTTTACTATCTTGCTGGTCTTATGGCCGGCGACGGGACGGGAAACAAATTGGTTGTAGGAAAGGAACCGCTTGGGAGGGCCTTCAAGGCGATATGCACGGACATGGGAATAAACTGTGCGGAAAGAGATTATGAAGGAAAGACAAAAGAACTGTGCACCAACAAGACGATGCTTGAGGTTCTGAATTCCGTTTTCAGCTATCCGAAAAGGGCCAAGTCGCACAATATAGAGGTCTCAAGGCTGCTTATGCTGTCTGATGACAGGCCGATAGCCAGATTCATCTCCGGCTATTTTGATTGCGACGGCACGGTCGAAAAATCAAGGGGTGCCATATCCATTAGCAGCGCCAGCATGAAAATGCTGCAGGGCATCCAGATGCTTCTGCTGAGGTTCGGCTGCATATCCAGCTTGCGCGGAGATACGCTCTACATATCCGGAAACTCGGTCAAGAGTTTCAATGATAATATAGGATTCACACTTGAGGAAAAGTCCCTGAAAGCATATGAATTGGAAAAAAGGGTGGTTGGAAGCTATCTACTGGACCTCGTGCCTCTGGACAAGGGCAGGATTCTTGAACTGCAGTCGATGGTTTCTGCGTATAAGAATCATGTGAGGAATTATCAAAGATTGCAGTACGAGCCCACGATAGGTACTCTGCAGAAAATAATGAAGGATATTAAAATACAGGGTGCCATCGAATGGCTTGCAAGAATAGCATCCGGGATGCTGGCATATATAGAGGTGGATGAAATATCGTATGGGCATGAGGATGCAGTTTACGATTTCACAGTGGAAGACAACCACAATTTCGTCGCCGAAGGTATGATAATTCATAACACGACGCTAACCGATAACCTTCTCGCGGGCGCGGGCATGATGTCGGAGGAACTCGCCGGAAAGCAGCTCGCCATGGACTTCGTGGCGCAGGAGCAGGAGAGAGGGATAACGATTTACGCGGCGAACGTGAGCATGGTCCACACGGTCAAGGGCAGGGATTATCTCATCAACCTCATAGACACTCCGGGGCACGTGGACTTCGGCGGCGACGTCACCCGTGCCATGCGCGCCGTCGACGGCGTCGTCGTGGTCGCGGACGCCGTAGAGGGATGCATGCCGCAGACGGAAACCGTCCTGAGGCAGGCCCTGAAGGAGAGGGTGAGGCCGACGCTTTTCATAAACAAGGTCGACAGGATGATAAAGGAGCTGAAACTGACCCCCCAGCAGATGGAGGAGAGGTTCAAGAAGATAATCACCGAGGTCAACATGCTCATACAGAAATACGCCGAGGAGGAGTACAAGGACAAGTACACGGTCAACGTCCTTGACGGAAGCGTCGCCTTCGGCTCCGCTCTCAGGAAGTGGGCAATCTCGGTCCCGAAGATGCAGGAGACGGGCATCTCATTCAAGGACATAATAGACATGACAGAAGGCGAGAACGAGAAGGAGCTTGCAAAGAAAACGCCGCTCCACGCCGTCGTGCTCGAGATGGTCATAAAGCACCTGCCCAATCCTCTGGTGGCCCAGAAGTACAGGATACAGAGGATATGGCCCGGCGAGTCGGACAGCCCAGTAGCCAAGTCCATGCAGACGTGCGACCCGAACGGGCACCTCGCGGCCATAGTCACGAAGATTTACCCGGACCCGCACGCGGGCTACGTCGCGACCGTGAGAATATTCTCAGGGAAGATAAAGGGCGGCCAGGACCTCGCGCTCATAGGCTCCCATAAGACAGAGAAGATACAGCAGGTATCCATCTACAAGGGCGCGCAGAGGATAGCCATGGAAGAGGTCGTCGCCGGCAACATAGTCGGCATCATCGGCCTCAAGAGCGCTTTCTCGGGCGAGACGCTCGCGGAGTCGGATTACGCCATACCGGCCTTCGAGAGCATCAAGCACATATTCGAGCCGGTCGTTACCAAGGCGGTCGAGCCTAAGCAGCCCAAGCAGCTCGCGAAGCTGATAGAGTTCCTGAGGAAGACCAGCAGGGAGGACCCGACGCTCTGCGTCCAGATAAACGAGGACACGGGAGAGTATCTGGTTTCCGGACTTGGGGAGCTTCATATCGACGCGAAGATAGAGAGGCCGCTCAAGGACGCGAACATAGAGGTCAGCGTGTCGCCGCCCATAGTCATATACAAGGAGTCGGTCAAGCAGATGAACCCCAATGCCATAGAGGGCAAGTCCCCAAACAGGCACAACAGGTTCTACATGGTCGCCGAGCCGCTCGAGGAGAAGGTTCTCAGGGCCATGGCTTCCGGAGAAATACCCTCTGATTTCGAGATAAAGAAGAAGGACCTCGACCTGATAGAGAAGCTCGTGGGACTCGGCATGGACAGGGACGAGATAAAGAAGATCAAGCTTATCCACAACAGGAACGTATTCCTTGACAACACGCACGGCGTTACCGCAATACTGGAGGTAATGGAGATGCTCAAGCAGTCGTTCACGGAGGCCATGAACGAGGGCCCGCTCGCGAGGGAGCCGTGCACGGGCGTCAAGGTTAGGATAGTCGACGCAAAGCTCCACGAGGACGCCATACACAGGGGCCCGGCGCAGGTCATACCCGCAGTCAGGTCGGCCATAAGGCAGGCCATGGTGGCCGGGAAGGCCTTCATACTCGAGCCGAAGCAGGTCATAAGGATAGACGTGCCGACCGAGCAGCTCAGCGGCGCCATGAAGGAGGTCCAGAACAGGAGAGGCCAGATAATCGAGATGTCAGAGGAGAGGGGCGCCACGGTGATAAAGGCGAAGCTGCCGGTCGCGGAGATGTTCGGGTTCAACTCGGCCCTGAAGTCAGGGACAGGGGGCCAGGGATTCTTCTGGCTCATCGACGTGACATACGAGCCGCTCCCGAAGGAGCTCGAGCATACGGTCGTTCGCAGGATAAAGGAAAGGAAGGGCCTCAGGGACGAGGAACTTCATGAAGAAGAGACAGAGGAATGACGATTTCTGTTACCCGGGAATTTTAAGTACCGGGCCTCAAATTTAATCATTGTCAATTGTAAAAAGTGATTCCGCATGGCAAAGGAGACACTCGCACAGAAGAAGCTCAGGTCACTCATAAAGAGGCTTTCCGCTATCAGGGGAAGGCACACCGAGCTGATAACCATATACGTGCCCGCGGGCACGAGCCTGAACATAATCGCAAACCAGGTCACCCAGGAGCAGGGGACCGCTTCGAACATCAAGTCAAAGGCCGTGAGGAAGAACGTACTGGGCGCGCTCGAGAAGATAACCCAGCACCTGAAGCTCTACAAGCAGGCGCCGCCAAACGGACTTGCCATATTCTGCGGCAACGTCTCTGATAAGGAGGGGGAGAGCGACATAGAGCTCTGGGCGATAGAGCCGCCGGAGAAACTCAACCAGAGGATATACAGGTGCGACCAGACATTCGTGCTGGACGCCCTCGCGCACATGGTGAGGGAGAAGGAGATATACGGCCTCATAGTCCTCGACAAGTCGGACTCCGAGATAGGCACGCTGAAGGGAAAGCGCATAGATTCCCTGAAGCACATAGAGTCCCTGGTGCCGGGAAAGACGAAGAAGGGTGGCTGGTCCCAGGCCCGTTACGCGCGCGTCAGGGAAGGCCTGCTGAACGACCACCTCAAGAAGACGGGAGAGATAGCGACGTCATATTTCAGGGACATGCCGGACCTGCGCGGCATAATCATCGGTGGCCCCGGGCCCATAAAGGACATGTTCCACAACGGGGACTTCCTCCCGACGGACGTAAAGTCGAAGGTGATAGGCGTAGTCGACACGTCCTACACCGGGATTCCCGGGCTTGAGGAGATGATAGTAAGGGGGGAGGACATGCTCGCCGAGGCCTCCGTGACGAGGGAGAGGAAGTTGCTTGAAAGGTTCTTCTCCGAGCTGGCGAAGGACTCGGGACTCGCGGTCTACGGGGTGAAGGAGACGGCCCAGGCCCTCGAGAAGGGAGCGGTCGAGACGCTCCTGATATCCGAG
>CAZSYZ010000051.1:0-9414 GCA_964611445.1 uncultured archaeon
GGAGAAGGCCATGGGCAATGCGAAGACCCTTCAGCTCGCGGAGGACCGGCTTAAATCCAGCTTTCTCGTGCTTCCCGTAGACAACTTCTTCGACTTCGATTTAGACTACCTCTCAAGGGCGCACGTTTACGGCAGGAACGCGGTGACTCTTGCCGTCCAGTCCAGCAGGGAGGGGAAAATGGACCTCGGTATGGTTGAGATGCTGGGCAACCAGATAATAGGATACGAGGAGAGGCCGAAAAGGCCGAAGACGTTCCTTACTGCGACATTCATAGGCATATACGAGCCGGGCATATTCGGGTACATACCGAAGGGTAATGCAAAATGGGTCCTTCAGACCGATGTGTTCCCAAAGCTTATAGAGGAAGGCAGGCTTTACGGGTGCATAGTTCCGGGTTTCTACATAAACATAGATACAGGGAATGACGTTAAGACTGTTGACAATTTTCTGGGGAATAAGTAATACTATAGTATTACTTGGTAATAAATATTTATTTAAACTGTATGCATCAATTGTCTTCTAAGGTGATTTTATGGGACTCAGGGGGGAGCTTTTAAGCGGCAGGAAAAGGGTCGGCGTCTGGGGGACCGGATTCATAGGGTTCACGACCATAGCCAACATGGCCTTCAACGGCGTTAAGACCATAGGACTTGATGTTGTCCAAGAGAAGGTCGACTGCATAAACAGGGGCGAAATCCCCATAGAGAACCTGGAATACTGGCTTGGTTTTGACATAAAAAACCTCGTGCAAAGAGACATGCTCCATGCGACCTCGGCATGGGAAGACATGCTCAGTCCCGACATAGCTGTGCACTTCGTGTGCATACCCACAGAGAAGGGGGGCGAGCCCTATGACGAAATACTTGTCGATGTTATGAAGAAGATAACTCACCTCAAGAAAGTTAAATACGACAACCCCCCGCTGGTCATAGTCGAATCAACTCTGACTCCCGGGAGAAGTGATGATATCGTGCTTCCCATATTGAGGAAAGCTGGTATAGATGTTGGTAAGGACCTGTTTTACGGAGTCGCGCCAAGGAGGGACTGGTTCGTTTCCCCCGAAAAGAGCCTTAAGAACCTCCCCAGGGTTTTCGGCGGCACGACATGGGAAACAACTGAACTGATGAAGGACGTGCTTTCACTGGTATGCAACCATCTCGTGCCGGCGCCCGACCACAAGCACGCCGAGATGGTCAAGAGCATCGAGAACGCCTACAGGCACATGGAGATAACGCTTGCGAACCAGCTGTCGCTTGCATATCCCCACGTGAACATGACCGAAGTCCTCAGGCTTGTGGGAACCAAATGGAATATAGGCACCTTCCATCCTTCATTCGGCACGGGCGGCTACTGCATACCACTTTCAAGCCAGTACGTTCTCCTGGGGGCAAAGCATCCGGAGAAGATAACCATATTGAAGGAAACCATACATTCTGACATGAAGCAGCCTGAAATGGTGGCTGAAAGCCTCAAGAAGAGGGGAATAAAGAGCGTCGGCATACTGGGCCTTGCTTACAAGGGTGACATAAAGGTGACCATACTCTCCCCGACGCTGAAGATAGCGAAAAGGCTGAAAGAGCTTGGAATAAAGGTGAAGGTAAACGACCCCTACTACACGCCAGAGGAAATCGGGAGGGAGTCGGGGGTCGGTTCATTCGGGTTTCCCGAGGGATTGGAGGAGTTTGAAGCTGTACTTATAGTTGCCGACCACCAGCACTACAAGTTCACAACCCATGACGCTATCCTGAAGTCCCTGAAGAAGTGCAGGCTCGTGCTGGACAACACCGAGATATGGAAGGACATAGATTTCTCAAAGAAGGGAATCGAGTATCATATAGCAGGTGATGCCGGATGGCTAAAGACATGAAGTCCCTGAAAGGCAGGATTGCCGCATGGATAAGGGATAAGGTTGAGGAGGCGGGCGCCAAAGGCGCCGTGATAGGACTGAGCGGCGGCATAGACTCTTCCGTGGTGGCAGTCCTCGCAAAGGAGGCTCTCGGAGAAAGAGTGCTCGGCGTGATAATGCCCTGTCACTCACACGGCGGGGATGCGGAGCATGCGAAGATGATTGCAAAAAAGTTCGGGATAATGACAGAGACCGTGGACATAGGTCCTGTGTTCGATGCGCTCGTGAGCGTCATTCCGAAAGCGGGCGGCGTTGCACCTGCCAACATAAAGCCTAGGCTGAGGATGACAACTCTTTATTACTTTGCAAACCTCCATAATTACATAGTACTGGGAACCGATAACAAGGACGAGCTTATGGTAGGCTACTTCACCAAATACGGCGACGGAGGGGTGGACCTGCTTCCAATAGCGTCGCTGTACAAAAGCGAAGTCCGCGAGCTGGGAAGGGTCCTCAGCATACCGGAAGCCATAATAAACAAGGCGCCTTCTGCTGGCCTCTGGTCGGGACAGACCGACGAGGAGGAGATGGGCATAAGCTATGAGGAACTCGACAGGATACTGCATGCGATTGAAAATAACGAAACGGAAGATATTGATTCTGATAAGCTTAAAAAGGTTCGAGGTATGATAAAAACCTCCGAGCACAAGCGCAGATTGCCTGAAATATTCAGGTCATAATCTCTTGTAGAGATTAAGATACACGCCGCCTCCGACATCCCTGACCATTATCTTTTCATAACTGTCATGAAACTCTTCCCTATCGAATATATTTTTTCCAGTTTCTGACTTCGGTATGTCCGTGTATTTATCGTTTGTGAACAGTATTATGTAATTCGGTTCCCTCTCAAGCACATATTCAGCGTCAGCAAAATTATGCGCTATATGCTTATCGACAAGTCCATTGAGGTCTATGGTCTTTAATCGGGAATAGAACGGAAGCGCCCCCGCATCTCCGACCGCTATCAGAGAATCTCCAGGAGCATTCTCCCTGAGCCATTTCCCAACATAGATGTGTGCATTGTTGAGACCTTCTGAATAACTGTCGGCCATAAGCTTCAACGAGCCGTTTCCAAAAGGAAGCGATGGTATTGAAAGGCTGACTATTATCAGAATCATTACAATCAATTTGCCTGGGGTCGTGATCTTCATCTGTTTGAAAAATGTCGTCAGTCCGCTCTGAACGTAAATGAAGATTATAGGAAGTAGTTGCACGAAATGCCTGTATACCCCAACACCATTGACATAATTATATATGATAGCAACAGCTATGCCTATTGTTATCAGGTATTTGTCATCATCATTGATCTTCCTTACGAAAAGGGGAATGATCGCAAATATTAGCAGTGGAATACTCACGGCATTGATTATGAAACCTACGAACTCGCCAAGATATGGAGGGAACAGGGAGGACGTATTCGATACCTTTACATAGAAATTGGTAGGGAAGAATGATCCGTAGTAAGAAACTCTGCATATAAAGTAAGGGGCGTATATGGCCGAGAAAATTACTATCCATAAAAGGAAGTATCTAATACTGCTGCTCGGCTTGCTCCCTGAACTCAGTATTCTGTAAAACCTGTACGCTGCTGAAATGACAAATATTATGGCCCCGTCTGGCCTTGTCATTGCCAGTATGGAAAATGTTATTGCGGAGAACGGTAACGTGTTCTTTCTTTCCTCGTATATGAACAGGTACAAAGAAACTACAAGAAGGAAAGTGAAGAGGTGGGTCTCAAGACCACCCACTGCCCACAGGGCAAATATTGTCGTGCATGAAAGTAAGATCGGTGCAATAACATTATAGGGGCTCTTACCCCATAGCAGTTCGGAAAGTTTGTAAACGGTTATGAGCGTAAGTATACCGGCAATTATCATGAATACCTTTGTGTAGAAAACCACATCACCCATCATCATGAACATGCTTCCGAGAATAACCAGAGTGAAATTTGAATAACCTTCGACCAATTCACCTTCGTTGAAGACCAGTCCTTTACCGCTCAGTAGATTCTCTGAATACCTGTATGTTATGTAAGACTCGTCCAACGTGAAATTAAAGAATATAGCTGAATGTGCCGCCATGATGACAATGCTCGCTATCAGTATGACCCTGGGGTCGATTTTCTCTACTTTCCTGAAAAGTTTTTCCAACATACCGATAACCTGGAAACGTTATATTGTTTTTTGTCAATCATTAATAAAAGTATAAAATATTAATTAGCGTTTACAAAGTGATGTTGAAATCTTGGCAGTGTTTGTTATGGAAATAAAAGAGATAGTGCGTAAGTCGCTTGAAGAAGACATAAACTCCGGTGATAAAACCACAGAAAAGATCATACCGAAGGGCATTAAGGTCAAGGCTGTAATTGTTGCCAAGGAAGACTGTGTAATATGCGGACTAGGTGTAGCAGAAGCTGTTTTTAAGTCGCTTGATGACGGGGTCAAATTTAAATGTACCGTCAGGGATGGCGATCCCGTGAAGAAAGGCCATGTAATTGCCGAGATGGAAGGTGAAGCCTCTGCTGTGCTTACAGGAGAGCGCACGGCGCTTAACTTCCTGCAGAGGCTCAGCGGAATAGCCACGAAAACCAGAAAAATGGCTGAAAGGATCAGGGACACCAAAGCCAGAGTCCTTGATACGAGGAAGACGACGCCCGGCCTGCGGGTTCTCGAGAAGTATGCTGTCATGTGTGGCGGCGGGCAGAACCACAGGAAGGGTCTCTATGATGAATTTCTCATAAAGGGCAATCACATAAAGCTCGTCGGCCTTAGGAATGCCGTTCTCAGCGCAAAGGAGACGGGGAAACGGGTCGAGGTCGAAACAAAAACGCTAAGAGAGGTGACGGATGCTGTCGATTCCGGTGCTGACGTGATAATGCTTGACAACATGCCTCTGGGTAAAATGAAGAAAGCTGTTCATGCAATAGGAGACAAGGCCATCATAGAAGTTTCCGGCGGTGTCAACGAGAACAATATAGGAAAAATAGCCAAACTCGGTGTTGACTGGATATCAGTCGGCTCTCTTACACATTCCGTAAAGTCCGTAGACATAGGGCTTTATGTTGAGAAGATTTGAGTTAGAGCAACTCCCTGAGGCCGTCCTCAAGCTTCACCTTTGGTTCGAATCTGAGTATCTTCCTGGCAAGGCTTATGTCTGCGCATGAATGCTTCACCTCGCCCTTTCTACCTGGCATGTGCTTGACCATGATATTCTGCCCCTTTATCTTCTCTAGCAAAACCACTATGTCATTAAGAGAGACCGACTTCCCTGTTCCCACATTTATTATCCTGCCTGATGCCTTTTTGGCAAGAGCTGCTCTTATGTTGGCATCGGCCACGTCCTTGACATTGACAAAGTCCCTTGTCTGGTTGCCGTCTCCGTAAATAATCAGCTCCTCCGTGCTCTTTATTTTTTTAGCGAAAATCGATAAGACACCTGAATAAGGACTCTCCGGATTCTGCCTCAGCCCGTATACATTAAAGTAACGGAGGGAGACGGTTTCAAGACCATAAAGCTGCGTATAAATCCCTGCGTAAGTCTCGGCAGCAAGCTTGGAGATGGCGTATGGAGAAAGCGGCTGCGGGCAAAGATTCTCCCTGAGTCTCCCCGAGCAGGCGTCGCCGTAAACTGCCGAAGAAGATGAGAAAACCACTCTCTTGACGCCATGCTTCCTGCTTGCCTCAAGAACATTAAGTGTTCCGCCTATGTTTGTGTCGGCGTCCATCTTCGGGTCTTCGACCGACTTCTGTATCTCTATGTTCGCCGCAAGATGGAACACAAAATCGGCATTCTTCAATGCCTTGTAGACCTTTTCATAATCCCTTATGTCGCACTTTACCACTTCCGCCCCGTCGCTTATGTTGCCCATTTTTCCGCCGGAGAATCTGTCAAGAACAAGTACCCTGTTGCTGTCTACGAGCTTTTCCACTATCCACGAGCCTATGAACCCTGCCCCTCCAGTCACTACGACGTTTGCACCTCTGATATTCATAAGCTTTATAATCGGAGCATGAAATAAATAGTTTATGAAGTTCTCCATCGAAGAATTCGAAAAAGTGGGAAAGATTGTAAAGCAGAACGACACATACACGGTGATAGATGTCTCAAAACTGAACCACCTGAACGTCTCGCTGACAATACTGCATAGGGGAAGGGAAACTTCGGGCCATTCGCATGAAGGTTCGGAGGAGGTCTACAACTTCGAGGAAGGAAAGGGAGAAATGCAGCTTGATAAGGAGAGGTTCGCTGTGAAGGCAGGAGACATCGTAATAATACCCGGCGGCGCGTTCCACAAGGTCTTCAACAGGGGGAAGGAAGACCTGAAGTTTGTCTGTGTATTCGAGAAATACGGGGAAAGGGATTAGGCCTTCTCCTCATAAATCCTGTTTGCTTCATCGTAGCTTTCTAGAGAGCCTATGTCGAACCATTTCATGTCATTGCCAAGTACGAACCCCTTGACATCGAGGTTTTTGGAAAGCCACGATATAAAGAACCCCGGAGCGTCGGGGTTATGTCCCTGCTCAAGGTAGCGGTGTATCATATTGACCGCGTTTCTGGGGAAGAAATAGCAGCCCGTGCTTATGAGTGTCGAGACTGGATTCTCCGGCTTTTCCTGAAAATCCCTTATTATGCCGTTCTCATCCAGCCTGACGACCCCGTATTTTTTCCTGACAGCATCCTTTTCTGCCATGTCGTAGAGAACCACCTGAGGCATTCCGTTGTGGCTGGAGAGGAATTCCGATATCTCAAAATCGAAGAGGTTGTCTCCGGCTATCACTATAACATCATCATTTATGTTGTGCTCCTTCAGAAGCAGGCCCAGTGCACCAATTGCACCAATCTTTTCATCTTCATGGCGGCTCTGCTCCATGAATATCTCGATAGGCTTTCTGGCTTCGAACGTTTCCAGCCATTCGCTGAAATGCGGCCCGAACCTGCTGTTCGTGGCTATGTATATCTTTTCGAGAACATCGACCGACGAAAGATTCTCCAGTATGTACTCTATCATCGGTTTCCCAGCTACCGGAAGCAGCGGCTTTGGCCTGTTCTCTGTCAGGGGCCAGAGCCTCCTGGCAAAGCCGCCTGCCAGCACTATTGCCTTCATGTCAATCACATTCCTTATTCATCGGTAACAAACTTAAATGATTAATCTATTAATGAAATGGTTAAAGTATTTAAAAAACCGTTATAAATAGTTACCTTTATACAAAGGTGTCGATATGGCATTAAGGCCTGGAAAGTGTTACAGTAAGGTGAAGAGACCCAATACAAGGGTTTCCAAGCACAAGCCGAGGAAGTCTTACGTGAAGGGCGTTCCCTATCCGAAGATAAGGTCATTCGAGGCAGGAAATCCGAAGCCCGAGTTTAGCGTCAGGGCATTCCTTGTCACGAAGGGGGCAGTTCAGATAAGGCACAACGCGCTTGAGGCAGCGAGGGTATCGACCAACAAAGTGCTCGAAAGCGGCATCGGGACCGGCCTGTATTTTATGAAAGTTCTGGTATTCCCGCATCACGTCCTCAGGGACAATCCCATAGCGACCGGTGCCGGAGCAGACAGGTACCAGACCGGCATGAGACTTTCATTCGGAAGGCCTCATTCGACAGCGGCACAGGTAAGGAAAGGTCAGAATATCATAGAGGTAAGGGTCGCTCCCGGAAAGGAAGGCTTGGCGAAGAAAGCGCTCAAGGTAGCCTCGTCAAAGATACCTGTTCCCTGTTCCATCGTCTTCGAGTAAGCTGTTTTGTACTCAAGATTATAAATCATTTCTGACAATATTCAACAGGGTGTTTTTGTGTACGTCGTAAATTTGGATGATGCTGAAAATGCAGGAGAATTCGGCCTCAAGGCGTCTTCGCTAGCGGGCCTGAAAAAGTCGGGGCTGCCTGTACCTGATGGTTTCGTCATAGCACCCAGGGCGCTTGAGCTTTTCATGAATGTCAATCATCTTGGAGGGAAGATCGATGAAGTTAAAAATGCTGCAGACGTCACTCCGGCCGGCCTAAAGGATTCTGCTGATAAGATTAAAAAACTGTTTGTCGGTTCTGCGATGCCTTCAGAGCTCAGAAATGAAGTTGTATCTGCGTATGAATGCCTTTCGGTTTCACGTGCAGTAAGGGGAGCTGAAGCCGCGCTTGACCTGATCAGGGCCGGAAGAAACCTTGAACTTGTCGCTGTCAGAACTTCCGTGACGGGGAATGCATCTGACAGCTTTGCCGGGGTCACCGACTGCTTTGTCAACGTAAGCGGCGAGGAAGCTCTCTTTAGTCACATAAAAGCATGTTGGGCGTCGCTTTTCTATCCTTACATGGACATTTACAGGGAAAGGAAGGGTATAGGAGACGTAAGGGCGTCAGTGATTGTCCAGAAGATGGCCGAAGCGGAAAAAAGCGGCATCATGCTTACCGGTTTTGGCGGGGATAAACTGCTCGTCGAAGGCTCTTGGGGGCTTGGAAAAGCTCTCACTTCAGGCTTGGTCACGCCTGATGAGTATCTTCTTGACGGTAGTGGAAGGCTTCTGGAAAAGAACATATCAAAGAAGCTATGGATGTATACAAGGAACGGGATGACGGGGGTAACCGAGAAGGTATATGTGCCGGGGAGCAAAATGGATATCCAGGTATTGTCAGAAGCGGAGCTCAGCAAGCTTTTTGAAGTCGCAAAAAGATTAAGAGAGGACGGCAACGGGCAGTGGATTATAGACTGGGCAATAGGAAGGAACAAGATCATGATAGTCGGGGTGAAGCCTGGTAATTATGACATAAGACGCGCAGAGGATGACTGTCCGCCGGGAGATGTGCTCATTTCAGGAAGGTACGTCTCAAGAGGCAACGTGAGGGGTTCCGCCATCGGCATAAAATCCGGTTCGTCTATAAGCTCTGATAATATTGCGGTTTCGCCTGTTTCTGACACCAAGGAGCTTTTAACGTCATTGGATGCTGCCGGTTTTGTGACGGACGAGGGCGGAAGGCTGAGCAACTTCGGCATCCTCGCGAGGGAGCTTCATATACCGGCACTGTCAGCCACGAAGAATGCCACGGCCATATTAAGGGACGGTGAACATGTGCACCTGGCCGCAGAGTACGGAAAGGTGGTATCTTTGCCTAATACCATTCCGGAAGAGATGACCGATTCCTCACAATTCAGTAGCGTTGATGAAGCGCATCATGATTATACCTCACCCGCATTCCCGGAAGATGTGAAGGAGGAAGGAGGAATTGATGACGTTCCCATGCCTTTTGAAGGAATGCCCGCTGAAAGCAGGCAGACGTCTGGCGGCAGTGCCGGGAGAATGGTCTTTGCGAAGGTCAGCGATGACATGGTGGATAAAATCGATGAAGCGGACGGCTTCGTTGTTTTCGGCATGAAAAACCAATATCCAGCGATAACTGAACATACGCCTCATCAAAACAAAGAGGTATGGATAACGCCTGTCAATCGGAGTGAGATAGAAAGGTCTATCCAGGTTGCGGGAAGGTTCAAGGAATCAGGCCTGCGGGAAGCCGGCAT
>CAZSYZ010000052.1:0-9370 GCA_964611445.1 uncultured archaeon
GTCTGGTTATGACCACCTTTGTATAGTCCTTCAGGTTCTTACCGTCGGATTTTATCCTGTTGTTAAGAGAGACATCAACATTTTCGGAAGGAATGATGATGCTTTTACTCACGTCCGCCTCGTAGACAAGGACTTTGTCCTCTGCTGAAAGCCTACCAAATATCTCTTCTTCCATGGCCTTTCCTTCTTTATCGAGCCTGACAAACTCTTTCCCTATCTTTGAGAATTCGCAGAAACTGCCGTGACCTACATATCCATGGGAACCGAATCTGACGTTCTTAATCTCATTTCCTGTATCCTTTATGTAGGCTGATAAGTTTCTGGGAACATAGAATTCAGCACCGCTTACAGGAAAGCCGTATTTCCTGCAGCACTCTGCCCACCCGGCTCCGGATACGATGTCCATTGAGGACTGGACCGGAAAGTATTCGAAGGAGGACTTTATGGGTTCTAGTGCGTTAAGGACAGTTTCAGCGGCCTCACTGGACATGTTTTATTATTGAACGGTAATTATTTAAACCAGAAATCACTGCTAGCCCTTCCTCTTTCATTTCGTCTGCCGCTTTAGATACGAGCCCTTCTTGTCCAAAAGTATCCATGGTCCGTTCTCATAGGACTTGGCAATTGAAGAGTCTGACTTCTTGTACGGCTTCAGGGACCCGCGGTGGAGTTTCAGTTCGCCGGCCTTGAACAGCTTCAGTGTCCCATAATAAAGATAACCGTATTCATTCGAGACCGTCCTCAGGTCGGAAGGCTTCCCGTTCAATTCGAGCACAGTGTTGTCATTAGCGAGCCTGATGTCATCACCGGCTCCCGCCAGAAAAATTGCGTTCCAGATGGAATCTCTCGGGACTTTAAGCGGGCCTCGGTACTCGCCTGTGAATTTCACGCGGTATGCGATGGCATCGACCCGGCCGCTGTCGATCAGTATAGAGTTGAAATGCTCGTTGTTCATGACCGCGTCCGCGTCTATGTCAAAACCTGCGTGTTTGTTCATGGAATCGATGCCATACTTCACTATGGCGTCAATGTACTCCTGCTTCGGCTCATCGAGGGATTCCGCAGCCTTTATGGGAATGCACCCGACGCACGATTTCTGCTGATAGAAAGCATCTTCGGCTATGCTGGTGAGTCTGCCCGGATTATAGAAGGCGTCTCCAGGTCCGCCGGAATACAGTTTCTCCGGCACGGCAATCAAGCCGTTTGGCCCGAAATCCTTGTTTTCAAGAACTACCAGCGCGCCCATGGAATAAAATGAGGAGGGAATTTTTTTAAACCCATGAGCATGAGCCGCCTCACGGCCGGCCGGAAAGTGTGCAATGCCTGAAGTACTCTGTGATATGAATCACTGCTGGCTATCTAGGGAGACGTGCGGGAGTTCCACGGGATGCGCGCCCTCCTTCCACCGGATTGCCTTGCGCATGATTATGAGCCTCTTCCTCGGTCCGGGCACCGACCCCTCTATGAGGGCGTAGTCCTTCGGGACCTTTCCGTAGTTAACGAAACCGCCTTCGGGCTCGATGCCGTCGTCGCCTATCTTGAGTATCTTCTTGTTGAACTCGGTCCTTGTCTGGAAGCCGAGCTGGCCCGCCATCGCGACCGCTCCGGGGAGAACCCTTCCGGGAGTGACGGCGCCTATGTTGCCTATGTGCCTCCTCTTCCCCCCGCTTTTCCTGCTCCTGATCTTGACGCCGAACCTCTTGACCACGCCTGAGAAGCCCTTCCCCTTGGTGACGGCCTTTGTGTCAACGACTTCGCCTGGGACGAAAACGTCACTGAGCCTGACCTCCTTCCCGAGCTTCTCCAGGGCGTAGGCCCACTGCTTCTCGACGTCGCCTGAGACAGGTATCTCGAACAGCTCGGGCGTCTTCTTTCCGAGCCCGGATTCCCTGGGCCTCGTGCTGACTATTATCCTGGCCTCCCTGAGCCGGTCCAGCTTCTTGCCTGTAATCTCTTTTTTCATGTGAGGCTTCTTCGGGACGTCGATCCTCCTGTTGAGGTCCTTGGGCAGGTTCTCTCCCCAGACCGTGCCCTCGCTGACCAGAATCCCGTTCTCTTCCCTGTACAGTTTGATGCCGACGACGACCAGAGGCGGGCAGTCTATCACCGTGGCTGCCTCGGAAACTTCCTGTCCCTGGGTGGTGGATCCCTTTCTGGTGTCGGTGAAGCTTGCCTGCGTCATGCCTGCCTTGTAGCCCGCGAAAGCGAGGGGGACGACCTTTTCACCTGAGATCTTGGGAACGTTCTTAACAGAGGGATAAATCCTCCTGGCCCTTTTCCTCGGCCAGAACGCCCTGCTTCCCGCAACCGGCTTGTGTCCTTTTGCCATTTTATATCACTATCAAATTTTTCCGTTGAGTTTTCCGCGAGCGCTTTTTACAAAAGGGCTCACATGCGCCTTCCGCGCCTTCCGCCAGGCTTCCTGGTCGTGTCATGGGGCACGGGCGTGACGTCCTTTATCTTCCCTATCCTGAGGCCTGCCCTCACTATGCCTCTGATGGCGGGCTGCGCGCCTTCGCCTGGTATCTTCTTCTTGTGGCCGCCCGGCGCCCTTATCATTAGATGGACGCCCGTTATGCCCTTCTCCCTGGATTCCTCCGCCGCCCTCCTTGCGGCTATCATCGCGGGGAAGGCCTTTCCCTTGTCCTTGTCCCTGTCCGTGGCCATGCCGCCGGAGACCCTTGCTATGGTCTCGGCGCCGCTGATGTCGGTGATGTGGATGATCGTGTTGTTCTCGCTTGAGTATATGTGCGCGATGCCCCACTTCTCTTCCTTTGACATCATTTACCACCTTTCTCCTGGAGCGCCTGGCTTACGGTTATCCTGGCCTCCTCGGCGACCGGGACTATGTAGGCTGGCGTCCTTGCCTTCTTTCCGTCAATCATCACGTGGCCGTGGGTTATGAACTGCCTTGAATGGAGGGCCGTGCTCGCTAGGCCCCTTCTCCAGACGATTGTCTGCAGCCTCCTCTCCAGGATGTCGTTTATCGTCAGGGCCAGCACGTCGTCGAGCCCCTTCCCTTCCTTGAGAAGACCCAGCTTGACGAGCTTGTCCAGAAGCAGCTTGATTTTTCTCTCGTCCTTCTCGGAGATAAGCTCCCTTGCCCTTCTCCTGTAGTTCCTCAGTATCTCCTGGGCTATGAGTATCTCCCTTCTCCTTCTCAGCCCGTAGCCGCTCATTATGGCCTTTCTTTCCTTTATCTCGTCCGAATCCCAGGACATCCTCGGCTTCTTGAACCTCTTGCTTATCCTTCTCATGATCATCACTTCTTCTTGGCTGCGGCCGCGGGCTTGGCCCTGACCCTGCTGACGCCGACTGCCTTTCCTGACTTCCTGAATGAGCTCCTTGTCCTCTGCCCCCTGACGGGAAGCCCCTGTATGTGCCTCACGCCCCTGTAGCACTTCCTCTTCTTGAGTTCGTTTATGTCCATCTTGTGCCTGAGCTCAAGCTGCGCGGATACGAGGTGGCCGTTTTTCCCCTCCTCGGGATCAAACCTCCTGTTGAGCATCCATCCGGGTATCCCGTACTTGCCGGGTCCCAGAAGCATCTCCTCGACCTTCCTGAGCTCTTCTGCAGAAAGGTCGGCGACCTTCTTTTCCCCGAGACCCGACACCTTTGATATCGCGTTGGCGAGCGTGAAGCTGACCCCGCGCACGTCCTTCAGCGCCCTTTTCAGGGGGGCGTCGCCGTCAAGGTCCTTGCCGCCCACGCGGACTATCCTCGTGCGGCTGTCCTTCCTCTTCTCATCTTTCTTTTCCTTGGCCTTCTTCTCCCCGGTCTTCTGCTGGGTTTCTTCTTCCTTTCCGGTCTCCTCTTCCCGGGAGTCCTCAGCTTCTTCACCGGCCTCTGCGGCCTTCGGCTTCTCCTTTTCCTTTGCCATCATATCACTCATGGATTAACTGCTTACTGTTAATAAATGTTATGACTTATAAATATGCCGGAATACATTTAAACGCTTTTTGCTCTGTGTGGCCGAAACGTTTATATATAACCTTTCACAATATTCTGAATATAATGAATTTTCAGAAATTCATGAAAGTTGGTGACTCAAATGCCTGGGACGGCGAAGAGCGAGTTCATAAACCTCATCTGCAGCATCAACAAGGCCAAAGGCCTCGACGAGCTGCATTCGTGCATAATAGGCATACTTTACGCCGAGCCCCGGGAAGTCTCGCTCGAGGAGCTTGCACAGAGGACGGGCTACAGCCTGTCCGCCGTCAGCACGGCCATGAAGTTCCTCGAGAGGGTGGGAGTGGCGAAAAGGGTCAGAAAGCCCGGCTCCAGGAAGGTCTACTTCTTCATGGAGAAGGACCTCATAGCCAGCTTCATAGACGCGATGAAAAGGAGCCACGAGACCGCGCTGCTCGCTGCGAAAAATGCCGTCCCAGGCATAATCGAGAGGTACAGGAGCAGGAAAGGCCCCAGAGACGAGCTGAGGATAATAGAGAACTATTACAGGCAGCTCCTCACGGTGGAGGGGATACTGAAGGAATTCATAGCCAGGCTTGAGGATGCGCATATAAAGGACAGGAGTACAAAATAAGTTGATGATATTTCAAATTTGGAGGTAATGGTATGAAAAGAGAGATTTCAGTGCTGCTGGCTGCCCTTGTTTTGTTCTTAGCTGTTCAGGTTTCGGCGGCATCGGCTCAGCCTTCTGAGATATCGCTTGACCTCAACAGGCAGACCCCGTATCCGGTCCGTCCGGGCGAGACCGTCAGCCTGGAGCTGACCATGCTCAACGAAGGGTCGACGTCCAAGGGCATCACGCTTGAGATAATCCCGAAGGCGCCGTTCACCCTGCTGCCCGGAGTGGAGGCCAAGAAGACGTTCTCAAGGATAGGCGCGCTGAGCAGCGTTACAGAGACGTACAAGCTGAAGGTCGACGGGACAGCGGTTTCCGCCGCATACGACATTGAATTCAGGTACTACATCACGGGCTCGACCACAAGCATCACCAGGACGTTCCCCGTGACAGTCGAGGGCACGCCCAAGATCGTGATAGATGAGATAATCACGGACCCTGCGGTCATAGAGCCCGGCAACGAAGTAGAGCTGACGCTGAAGCTCAGGAACGCGGGAACCGGCAGGGCCAGCCACATGGAGATGAACATTGAAGCGGAAGCCGACAGCGAGACTGGAGAAAGCCTGATAGTGCCTGTCCTTTCGGGAGGCAACTTCTACATAGACAGCATGAATCCCGGTGAAGAGGCGACGGCCGTATTCAGGCTCGACATAGACAACAATGCCGAATACAAGAGCTACGTATCGACCCTTACCATAAACTACGAGGACGAGACAGGCTCTGAAGGCACCATCGAAAAGTCCATAGGCATCCCTGTCAGGGGAATTCCCGTGATAGAGATACTGAGCGCCAAGGTCGACAACTCCGACTTCAAGGTCGACATAGAGAACATAGGGACCGGCAGTGCGAAGGCGCTGAAGATAGAATTCGTACAGGACGGCGAAGTAAAGGACTCCTCCGTTGTGAGCGAGCTGAAGCCCACGAGGCAGAAGACGCTCAGGTTCTCGGGGTTCAGGTACGGGAACGCCTACGTGAACATATCATACCTGGACGAGAGCAACGCGTTATTCAGCAAGGAGACGCTGGTCACAGTTAAGGCGTCGTACTCCTCCGAGGAGTCGGGTTCCACGGACATGAGCGGGGCGGTCGGCGTGCTGCTCATTCTGGTGCTTGCCGAGAGCTACTACATCTGGAGGCTTAGGAAGCGCCTGAAGAAGAGGTAGCTTCCAGACGCCTTCCGGGATGTGATGTCCATGAAAGGCAAAGAGGCCATATTCGACCTCAGGGATGTGTCGAAGGTCTATTGCATGAAGGGTGTGGAGACCCACGCGCTCAGGGGCGTCGACCTGAAGGTCTCCAGGGGAGAGTACGCGGCCATAGTGGGACCATCGGGCTCGGGCAAATCGACGCTCATGCACATAATGGGATGTCTGGACACGCCGACGAAGGGCAAGTTCTTTCTCGAGGGCCGGGACGTCTCGGAGATGGACGATAATGAGCTTGCCAGGGTCCGGAGGGAGAAGGTAGGCTTCATATTCCAGTCGTACAACCTCGTCCCTGGTCTCACGGCGGTCGAGAACGTCGCCCTTCCTATGAGGTTCGCAGGATTCGGCCGCGGCGAGGCCCAGAGGAGGGCGGTAGAACTCCTGAAGAAGGTCGGCCTCGGAGAGAGGCTGGACCACAAGCCGAGCGAGATGTCCGGTGGTGAGGAGCAGAGGGTGGCCGTGGCGCGCTCCCTGGTAAACGACCCGGACGTGATAATGGGCGACGAGCCCACGGGAAACCTCGACAGCAGGACCGGCGTGGAGATAATGGAACTCATAGAGGACCTTCACAAGAAGACGGGGAAGACCGTGATAATAGTCACCCATGACCTCAAGCTTGCGAAGAGGGCGCCAAGGCAGATAAGGATGCTTGACGGGAAGGTCGCAAGCTCTTAATAATTATGCTCGACATAGCGTTACGGGAGCTCTCATCGCACAAGATGAGGACGGCGCTCACTGCCGTGGGGATATTCATAGCGATAACTGCGATTGTTTCTCTGGGCTCGATATCGGCGGGCGTCAGCGAGCTCGTCACTTCCTCCACGAGCGCCATAGGCTCCGACACCATATTCGTGATGAAGGCGTTCGACATGTCCCAGATGAGCGGCCCGCCAAGCTCGGGCAGCATGACGGTAACCGACCTGACGAGCGATGAGCTGGAAACCATAAGGTCGATAGCCGGCGTCAAGAGGGCGGTACCGGTGATATCGCGGCAGATGGGCGGCTTCACCGAGGTTGACGGCATCGACATGGACGAGGTCGACATCTTCGGTGCAAAGGACATTGAGTTCAAGGAGGGCAACTGGCCCGACAACGGAAACAGGGAGGCGGCCCTCGGCTACGTCGCGGCGAACATGTTCGGGGTCGCTGTCGGCGACTACATAAGCCTCAACGAGAAGGAGGTCGAGGTGGTGGGCATATTCGAGGAGGGCTCCGGCGCCTACGACCTCGTCGTACTGATCCCGTATGACGCGGCAGACGACATATACGAGGCCGGCGGCGGCGCGACCCAGGTCATGGTGGAGCCCCAGGACGTATCCGCAGTCGATGATATAAAGGACACGATAGAAGAGGAGCTGGACGGCGTGGATGCGATGACCATGAAGGATGCGCTCACCATGATGCAGGACATGACGCTCACGCTCAACGTCATGACGTACGGCATAGGGTTCGTGGCCTCGCTCGTGGCCGCCATAGGCATAATAATAACCATGTACACGTCCGTTCTGGAGAGGAGGAGGCAGATAGGCATAATGAAGGCCACGGGAGCGCTCGGGAGGGCCATAATGAAGCAGGTCATGGAAGAGGCGCTGATATTATCGGTCGCGAGCAGCGTCCTTGGCGTTGTGACGTCGCTGTTCATGGTGGAGATCATAAACGAGGTGCTCCTCGGCGGCACCAGGCTCGCGGTGGTCACACCCTGGCTCGCTGCGGGGGCGGTAGGATACGGAGTGATGCTGACGCTTCTTGCCGCGCTCTACCCGTCGTGGGTGGCTGTCAAGGTCGACCCGATCCGGGCCATAAGGGAGGGATGATAGGATGATGTGGGAGATGATGCTCCGGGAGTTCGGAAGGCACAAGCTCAGGACGTTCCTCACGGCCCTCGGCGTCACTATAGGCATATTCCTTGTCACGAGCGTCTCGTCTATTTCAGAGGGCGTCATATACTACGTCAACGACCAGATAGCGATAACATCGGGTCTCGTGACAGTGGTCGAGAGGGATGTGCCTATGTACAACATGCAGAACAGCGAGATAGACTATGAGCTGGTGTCAGAGGTCGAGGGAATAGGCGGCGTGGACGAGGTGGCGCCCATACTGTTTGCCACAGTGAGCGGCGTAAGCATCACGGGGACTGAGACTGGAAGGGAGAACATACTGAGAGGCGTGAACATCGAGGTTGCGGACGGCAGGGACGTCGAGCAGGGCGCAAAGGAGCTTGTGATAGGCAACGCGTACGCCGAGAGGAACGACTACGGGGTCGGGGACAAGATAAAGCTCGACGAGTCCGAATTCGAGATCGTGGGAGTGCTCGAGGAGAGCGGGGACAACGACATAGACAACGGGGTCCACACGAACCTCATGGCCCTCCAGGAGCTGACGGACAAAGAGGACACGATAACCCTCATGATGGTCAAACCGTCAACCCCCCAGGATGCGGACATAATAGAGCAGGTGATAAACGACGACTTCTCAGACTTGCAGGCGGCGACCGACAAGAGCATAGCGAAGAGCGCAAACGAGATGCTGTCACAGCTCAACGTCATGACGTTCGCCCTCGGGAGCATCGCAGCCCTCATATCGGGAATAGTCATAATGAACGTCATGATAATATCGGTCAGGGAGAGGAGGAGGCAGATAGGCACCATGAAGGCCGTGGGAGCCACCAGCAGGCAGATACTGCTCTCGGTTGTCATGGAGTCTGTGACCATAAGCGTATTCGGCGCTGTCATCGGCATAGCCCTCAGCTACGCGGGCGTGGAGATGATAAACTCGATTCTCCCAAGCAACATAGCGCTCATGACTCCGAGGCTGGTGGCGCAGGGCATACTATTTGCGGCGTTCATAGGGGTGGTATCGGGATTGCTTCCGGCACGGCAGGCAGCGAAGCTGAATCCCATAGAAGCGATAAGGTACGAGTAAATCAAAAAAAGAGAGAAAATGAAAATGTTGTGAGCAACCCGAACGCGGGAAGTCACGAGCCTGCTCGGAAATTACTTTTTCTTCTTTGCCTTCTTCTTGGCCATGAATACCACCCGCCTTAGACGGAATTTTTTTAGGATAACATTAATTGTAAAAGCCCGCTTAAATAAGCGTTATTTTTCGGCCGGAACCGAAGCAAAACGAAAGCGTTTTATTAGGGGCCTGCACAATGTATTTTCATGGTCAAAAAAATCCTTGCGGCAACGCCTGTACTTCTGGTGTTGTCTGTGATTTTCATATCGGGCTGCACGACGGGAAAAACGTCCGAAATCGGTTCTTTCGAGGAGTGCGTGGCCGCGGGTTATCCCGCCATGGAAAGCTACCCGAGGCAATGCTCCGTTCCGGGAGGGGAGACTTTCACGGAAGTCATCGAAGACCAGGAAGATGCCGAGCCTCTGATAGGAGGTGACAGGGACGAGCACGGCTGCCTCGGGCCCGCAGGGTACTCGTGGGATGAAGACGTCGGAGCCTGCATAAGGTCGTGGGAGTTTCCCGACCCGGACCAGAAGAGGGCCGCCGGGATAGCTGTTGATTACTTGGGCCGGAAGTACGCTACCACCATCATAAGCGTGGAGGGCTCGGAATGCATAGGGTGCTT
>CAZSYZ010000053.1:0-3276 GCA_964611445.1 uncultured archaeon
CCGAAATGGGTGAACGCTTGGAGAAAATTTCCCCATTTCTTCGAGAAATTTTATGTAAATTTCCTCACATGTTTTTCCAAGCCATTCACTGCCTATAGTATCACTAATACATTTTTGAAAATAAGTCAATTCGTCGTTAGTTGGATTTTCATTTAACAAACTATTGAAAATCGCGTCTTTATCCCAATATGAAAGATCGTCTGAAAATGCGTTGTTAAAACCAATATGATCAGCAAGGGATTTTATTGGATAATAGCTGTCATCATATTTAAGATGAGGTTTGAGATTTTCAAGCATCTTTGGAATATAAGCCATCCCCGACTTTAACCACAAAAACCTTTCGTCTCCGATTTCCAGTTGAAAAGCTATTCCCGGTGACATGTGAGTGACTTTTTCTCTACCACGTTTACGATTCTCGGTCAATATTAATGAAGGTCTTTCTTTCATAAAATTAAACGCATGGAAAGTTTTATAAGCAGAAAAGAAAAAGTTATATCCCTCGCCAATATCCTCAAAAACGATATCAAGCGTGCTTGGATAGCCCCGCCAGGATTCGAATTCCCAGCGAAAGACCTTACAGTCAGCCGCTCCTGGGTCCTCAGGTCCAGAGCCTGATATCCTTAGTCTCCCTTTGGTCCATCCCAAGGGGATTTGACCACTAGACTACGGGGCTATTTGAGCGCCGTTGTGCGCCTTGGATATTATATCGGGTTTTATTTATAAAACTGTTAACGGAAGTATTATGTATAAACCGCTGTAAAGCAGTCGTTGTAAGGCTGCCGGTGAGTTGATACGCATGAAGCTGCTGCTGATACACTCGGATTTCATAGAGTACGAGCCCAAGAAGAAGGCGCTGAAGAGCGCCGAGGATATTTCTGACAAGAAGCCCGTGAGGGTTGAGGAGGCGCTCGTCGCGTTCTGCAGCGTAGAGAAGAGGGACGAGAAGGGGAAGAAGAAGGTTATCCAGAACGCCGTGAAGGAGATACTCGATGTCTTCGGGCAGGTGAAGGCGAAGAACATAGTGGTGTATCCCTTCGTCCACCTGTCACAGGATCCCTCGTCACCCGCCGCGGCGCTCGAGGTCGTGAAGGGGGTAGAGGAGGCGCTCGTGAAGAAGGGGCACAAGGTGAAGAGGTCTCCCTTCGGCTGGTACAAGGCCTTCGACATCAGGTGCAAGGGCCATCCCCTCGCGGAGCTCTCGAGGGACGTCACAGCGGAGGGTGCCAAGGAAGATGATTCTGGGGGAGTCTCAGAAGCGCTGAAGAAGGAGAAGGAGCTCAAGTCCGAATGGTTCATCGTGGACACAAAGGGCGCGTTCCACAGGATAGTAATTAAGGACGGGAAGATTTCCGGTTTCAACTTTTCAAGGCATCCGCTGCTTGAGAAGCTCGCCAGGTACGAGATGGCGAAGAGCAGGGCCGTGAAGGAGGAGCCGCCGCACATAAAGCTCATGAGGAGGCTCGAGCTTGTCGACTACGAGGAGGGGAGCGACCCCGGGCACTTCAGGTACTTTCCCAAGGGGAAGATGATTAAGGCGCTCCTCGAGGAATGGGTAACGAGGAACATGCTCGAATACGGCGCCATGGAGGTGGAGACGCCCATAATGTACGATTCCGAGCACCCGGCGCTCAAGGACTACATAAACCGCTTCCCGGCAAGGCAGTACTCGATACAGACGCCGAACAAGAACGTGTTCCTGAGGTTCGCAGCCTGCTTCGGGCAGTTCCTGATGACGAAGGACGCGAGCGTTTCCTACAGGAATTTGCCGTTAAGGCTTTACGAGATGACGCGCTATTCGTTCAGGGTCGAGCAGAGGGGTGAGCTCGCAGGCCTTAGGAGGCTGCGCGCGTTCACCATGCCCGACTGCCACGCGATATGCAGGGACATCCCGCAGGCGAAGGAGGAGATGATGAAGAGGTTCGACGTCTCGAGGAAGATACAGGAGGGAATCGGGCTGACATCCGGCGACATGGAGCTCTCCGTCAGGGTCGTGAAGGATTTCAACGGCGAGCACCCGGGGCACCTGAAGGACATCGTGAAGAAGTGGGGCAAGCCGGCCCTCGTCGAGATATGGGACAAACGCTTCTTTTATTTCGTCTTCAAGCACGAGTGGAACTTCGTGGACGCGCTGGACAAGGCCGCGTGCCTTACCACGGACCAGATAGACGTCGAGAACGCCGCCAGGTACGGGCTGAAGTACACGGACGCGGACAACAAAAGGAAGGAGCCGGTGATACTGCACCTCTCCCCGAGCGGCTCGATAGAGAGGGTCCTTTATGCCCTTTTGGAGAAGTACTGCATGCAGGAGAAAAATGGGAAGGGTGTTCATCCCGTCTTCCCGCTGTGGCTCGCGCCCACTCAGGTCAGGATTTGCCCGGTATCCGACAAGTTCCTGAAGGACGCGGAAAAGATCGCGGCGGATTTCGGGAAGCAGGGCATAAGGGCGGACGTGGACGACAGGATGGAGTCGGTCGGGAAGAAGATAAGGGACGCGGAGACGGAATGGGTGAACCTGATAGTCGTCGTGGGCGAGAAGGAGCTGAAGAGCAGGAAGCTCGCAGTGAGGTTCAGGGAGACCTCGAAGGTCAGGCAGATGTCCGCGAAGCAGATAACCGCCCTTGTCAAAAAGGAGACGGAAGGATTCCCATACAGGCCGCTGCCCCTGCCGAAGATGATGACAAAGAGACCGGTGTTCTTCGGGTGATTCGGAGGAAGAGTAAGACTTAAAAATTTTCGCATCCTAGTTATAGGATGAAAGGCCTGGAAAGGATACAGTTTCACGGCACACCCAAAATCGGGTGGGTCTACGTAAACGAAGACACGAAGCTTCTTACGCAATACTACACTGAAAACGGGGAAAAATGGGGCAATCTGTGCAAAAATGATTATAAAAGGATAAATAACTGGATGGGAAGGAACGTTGACAAATCGGGCTTCGCTGAACTCATTAAGAAATTCGCCTACGTAGCGGCAATCGCGACCGAGTTCGCAGGCGTCGAGGAAGATGTGCTGCTGGATGCCATAGTTTCAAGGGGCAGCTTGACCGAAGGCCTGGGCTCCGGATACTTCTCCAGGGAGCAGTTCAACAGTAGCAGGGTGATTCTCCCGTCGGCAGTAAAGTTCGGAAGCGACAAATTCGTGAATTACGTAGTAGACCTGAAGAAAGAATACAGGAATTCCATGAATCCTGTCTGAGAACCGGTAAAGAATGTATTTAATTGATTAAAGCTTCTATTTTTCATGGCGCTCACGAAAAGGGAAGAGAAGATTCTGGAG
>CAZSYZ010000053.1:3376-9070 GCA_964611445.1 uncultured archaeon
ATTAAAGCTTCTATTTTTCATGGCGCTCACGAAAAGGGAAGAGAAGATTCTGGAGTCCATAATCGTGGCTTCGGAGAACGACCCGAGGAAACCTGAGTTCCCTCCCGGCAACCCCCGCTGGCCATCGACCCCGACGTTCAGGATAAAGGTTCCGGAGTTCAGGAACGTGTGGCTGAAGGATGAAAGCGTCAACCCTACGGGAACGCACAAGGACAGGATGGCCTGGGAGATGGTCGTGACCTACAGGCAGCTCCTCCTCGCAAAGAAGACGGGAAGGATAAAGAGGCTCCCGCACATGTCCATAATAAGCTCCGGGTCCGCGGCGCTCGCCGTGCAGTCGATGCTCAGGAAGTACGGGCTCCCCAACCTGAAGGTACTCGTGGACTACCGCATGAAGGATTCCGTGAAAAAGGCGCTGGAGCGCATCGGCTGCGAACTCTACGAAACCGACCTCTCCAATAGGGTCCTCTTCACCGACGACATACTCAAGATAACCAACAACCATGAGGGGATAGACATAACGTCGGACGACAGCCTCGGGCCGTTCGACATCTTCTACGACTGGATGAGCTACGACATAATAAACCAGAACGCGGACTTCGTCTTCGTGCCGTACGGGACGGGCCACCTCTTCGAGAACCTCGTTAACGTGGCCGTGAGGGAGGTCACCAGCAGGAGGCACGACCCGAGGTTCACCGGGAACGCCCCGAGGATAAGGAAGTGCAACTTCATCGGTGCGACGACGAACAATCCCAACTCAAGGGCCGACAAGCTCTACTCCCCCCACCTCCCCTTCGTGCATTTCGACACGAGATGGATCCAGCTCGCGGTATCGAGGGGGTACACAGGAAGCGGATCCAGCGTGTACGCCGTCCAGGAAAGCTGCCTCGGCACCGCAATGGATATCGCCAAATCCCAGGGGATAAAATGCGAGTACTCTGGGATAGCGGGGCTCGCCCTGTTGCTGCAGATGAAGGACAGGCTCCCGAAGAACAGGAAGATGCTGATAGTCAACACGGGGAAGACCAAGTACCCTGGTTGAGTCAATTCTCGCCTTTCTTCCCGGGTCTGCCGGAGATATCGTGCAGTTGCTCTCTCAGAAGGTATTCCCCGATTTGATTGCCTGTGATTTCGCGAAGGTGGTCATGCACGGGAGTGTACCGGTCTATCATTCTCTGGCACTGGTTTATGTAGCCGATGTCAGGATCTGCCTCCCTTTCCGCATTCTCCTTCTCTTCGTGACAGTAGTCGAGGAACTTGTCAAGAATGTCTTCCCTGATATGGAATAGAGAAGTTCTCGCAAGCTCCTTCATGAGATAGTTCTCCTTCTGCCAGAGTTCATTGTTCCTTGGCGGTCTTCCAATCCCCCTCATGATGCAAAGAGAGATAGTAAGTTTTAAAAAGAGTAAAACTGGAAAGCTCATTTCTTCCCTATGTACTTCATCCCGCCCATGTAAGGCACCAGAACTTCGGGGATTTTCACTGTGCCGTCCTTCTGCTGGAAGTTCTCGAGTATCGCGATGAGGGCGCGCTCGGTCGCGACCAGAGTGCTGTTAAGCGTATGCGGATGCTGCGTCGGGTCGTTGGTGCGCTCCCTGAAGCGTATGCCCGAGCGTCTCGCCTGGTAGTCCGTGCAGTTGGAGCATGACCCCATCTCCCTGTACTTCCCCTGGCCCGGAAGCCATGCCTCGAGGTCGTACTTCTTCGCCGCCACCGTGCCGAGGTCGCCGGTGCATATGTTCATTATCCTGTACGGCATCTTCAGGGTCCCGAAGAAGTCTTCAATATTGCCAATCAGCTCCTCGTGCATCTCCCATGAATCCCCGGGCCTGCAGAATATGAACTGCTCCACCTTCTCGAACTGGTGGACCCGGAATATGCCCTTGGTATCGCGGCCGTGGGCGCCTGCCTCCTTCCTGAAGCACGGGGAGACCGCGGCGTACTTCAGCGGGAGTCCCCCTTCTATTATCTCTCCCTTGTGCAGGGCCAGCATGGGGTGTTCGGACGTGCCTATAAGGTACAGGTCCTCGCCCTCTATCTTGTATATGACGTCCTCGAAGTCCGAAAGTGCAATGGCGCCGCCTATGGCGCCGCGCCTGAGCATGTAGGGGGGCTGGAGCAGCCTGTAGCCGCGCTTTGATATGAAGTCCAGCGCGTACTTGATGAGAGCCTGGTTTAGCAGCACCAGCTCGTTCTTCAGGTAGTAGAACCTCGCGCCCGCGACCTCCGAGGCCTTCTCGGTGTCGATGAGGTCCCATTTCGCGGTGATGTCGATGTGGTCGAGCGGCCTGAAGGGGAACTTCTGCGGGCTTCCCCGCTTCCTGACAAGCTTGTTGTCGCTGTCGTCCTTGCCTACAGGCACGGACTGGTGCATGATGTTAGGCATCCTCAGAAGGTACCATTCTATCTTCTCCCTGAGCTTCTCCGATTCTTTCTCCTTATTCTCTATCTTCGCCGGTATATCCTTCATCTCTTTCAGAAGCTTCGCCGCGCTCTTCCCTTCCCTCTTCAGCCTGGCGACCTCCTGGCTGGCATCGTTCCTGCGCTTGCGGAGGTTCTGGACGTCGTAAAGGAGCCTGCCGTATTCCCTGTACTTTTTCAATATGTCGTCTACCCACTTGATTTTCTCGGTGTCCTTCCTCTTCTCGAGGTCCTTCTCGACCGTGTCCGGATTCGCGGAAAGGTACTTTATGTCGATCATAACAATGCCTTCGGATTCTGATATAAATATTTTGGAAATCCGGAGTTAAATGTTGATGGCTTCAGGCCGGCATTATCGAGGAGAACATGGTGTTAACCAGGAATGTCGCCGCGAAGAACACAAGAAGCGCTATTATTGAGAGGATGGGAGCGTACTTGAGCCCGTCCTTCTCCCTTCCGGAGTTTATGAGCCCCAGTATGAGGCCCCCGAAAACCGTTGTTATGAGTATGGCGGCTATCGAGAACTGGAACAGGAACTCGTCCGATATGCTCACGCCGCCCATCTGGATCAGGCCGACCTTGCTTGTTATTTCGCTGTTCATCGCGACGTCCGGGCTGAGCCTTGACGTCGTGCTTGTCAGGTATCCGGAAAGCGCATAAAGGCCCGGCGCGCCGAGGCATCCGGCGAACGCTATGAATATGGCGTACATCATTATGTTGGCCTTTATCTCCTTCCTGATGGCCTGGCGCCTCCTTATGTCTATGGCGTTCTCCTCCAGGAGCGTGACTATCTGGCCGCCACCCCTTATGCCCTCTATTATTAGCTTGATGGTCCTTGAAAGGTCCTGCGACCTTATCCTCCTGGGTATCTCCTTCATGCCCTCCTCGAGCGAGGCGCCCGTCATTATCTCCTTTCCCGCGCGCCTTATGGCCATGGAGAGCGGGCCGAACTCCTTCCTCGCCGAAAGTATGAGGGCCCTGCTGGGTATGTAGCCCGCCCTTATGTTCGCAGAAAGCAGGAGGAGCGCGTCCGGCAGTATCTCGTCCACGAACCTGCCGCGCCTGTCGACGGACAGCACCAGCATCCCGTTGAAGACGAGGAATGTCATAAAGAACGCGGCCGGCGCGACGTAAACCATCAGTGAGCGGAAGATGAAACCGGCTGCAGCCCCTATTATGAGGCTTATGATCGCCATGTTCCATATCAGTCTCGAGGGGTCCCTCTCGGAGCCTGAGAAAAAGATTTGGCTCCTGACCCAGTTCTCGTAGAACCTTGGCACTATCTTTACCCTGAAGGGCAGTAAACTCTTTTTCTTCTTTGCCTTATCGGCGTTTCCGGCTTCCGGCTTCTGCTGCGCCTTTTTGGATGCAGATTCTGCCGAATCGGTCTTCTGCTTAACTTCATCCTGCCGTTTAAGTGAAGATTCTGCAGGTTTATGCTTTTCCTTCTTCCTGTGGAAAAGCCCGAATCCTTGCTTTTTCTCTTTGCCCCCTTTGGTTGCAGGTTCCGTGGATTTCGGCGCTTCCTCCTTCCCTTTTGGTGCAGGTTCTGCCTTCTTCGGTTGCGCTGCTGTCTTTTTCTTTCTGCCGAACAGCCTCATATTCCCACCGGCCTCTTAGATTTTATCATGCCTATGAGCATGAACTGGAAGAACACCAGGAATCCCAGTATCCCCAGGAGCACGTATTCCATCTTTATGCTCAGGCCGACGAACGAGCCGAGCACCAGCAGGAAGGTTATACCGAGGGTAGGCATTATGACGCAGAAGACCATGTAGAGCATGGCTATCGGATTCAGCTGGGCTCCGTACTTCTTTATGGCCACGGTCTGCTCGACGGACAGGTTGTCGACTATCTCCTTTATGGTCGAGCCCACGTCAGCCCCGGATTTCAGGGAGTTGACGAGCTGCCACATGACCCTCCTGAAGTAAAGCGAGGGGTTTTGCCTGGCCAGCACTTCCATGGTCTCGACTTCTGATTTTCCCGTGTTGATCTCGTTGACGGCCCGCTCGAACTCCTTGCTGAGCTGCCCGTAGCCCGATTTGGATATGGACACCAGGCAGTTGAACAGGGGGACCCCGGAACGTATCTGGATGAGCAGGTGATGAAGCGCGTGCGGGAGGTTCTCGTCAAGGTTCCTTATCTTCTTCTTGGCCACGAGCTTCGGGTACATGTTTATGTAGAAGAAGCTGGCGCTGCCTATTGAGAGCCCGACAAGGATCGAGACTCCCATTGCCTGCGGCCCCATCATGTGCGCGGTGAATGTGATGAACAGCATCACGCCCGTGAGCAGGAGGAAATAGAACAGGCCCGAGAAGAGCGCGACCGAAACCCATTCCCTCGGTTCCATGTCGATGTCGGACTGCTCGAGATCCCAGGCAAGCGACGGGAAAAAGTTGGAGAAGCTCTCGCCGAACCCTATTATGACCTTGGAAACCTTTGACACCTTTTCAAGGGGGAATGGCACGAGCGGGACGGTTTTCCTCATAATATAATTATTCCCTTAACCGAATATATATTAAGCGTCTTTGACAGATTAATGTTATGAAAACCCTCGAATCGCTGGGCTCGGTTCTGATAATCTTCGGCGCGGGCGTGCTGGCCGGCTACGGCATGTACGCCTTCGTGCAGGCGCAGGACGTGCCCGTGCTGATAAGGCTGGGGGCCGTCACCCTGTTCGCGGGCATCCTCGTCATACTTCTCTCGCTGATAAGGGAGAGGATCCTTGAAAGGAAGGGGGAATGATATGATAATGGCGACATCCGAAACCATAGAAGGCAGGAAGATAGCGAAGACTCTCGGCCTCGTGAAAGGGAACACCATAAGGGCCAAGCACATCGGAAAGGACATCGTGGCGGCACTGAGGAACATAGTCGGCGGCGAGATAAAGGAGTACACGGAGATGCTTAACGAATCCAGGGATCAGTCGCTCAAGAGGATGGAAGAGGACGCCAGGAAACTCGGAGCGGATGCCATCGTGTCCGTGAGGTTCACGACTTCCACCGTGATAGGCGGCGCCGCGGAGCTTCTCGCATACGGAACCGCCGTGAAGCTCAAGATGTAGTCACATCCAGAGCTGCTTTACATCAGGATCGTCAGGCTTAAGTACTATCCTTTCCCAGGAAATTTCATCCGAACCGTAACCGAAAATGCCGTGCGTTATAAGCTCTCTTGGATAGTTCTTAGGATTGTTAAGATCAAGCATTTTAATCATACCATTCACATTATTACCGAACCTGTCATGAACGAAATCCAGAACCTTCTTTTCATCAA
>CAZSYZ010000054.1:0-8824 GCA_964611445.1 uncultured archaeon
GGGCAGGCCGACCAGCATGAATGGTGCGGTCGATATCCTTAACCATGTCCTCGGAAAGGATCTGAAGCCCCTCTATGTGGGCAACCCGATAAAAAACTACGTTTACCACACGCATGCGGACTGCAGGAAGGCAAGGGAATCCTTGGGCTTCGGCGCAAAATACAACCTTAAGAAGGGCGTGAATGAATTAGTTAACGGTTAAATGCTTAAGTCAAAAACTTCAATGTCTAGCTGTTTATTCATTTCGTGTGTAAGCAGACGATCAATTTCCTGATATTGCTCAGCGAACTGAAAAATACTCGATTGTAATCGAGATTTATCGATGACACTCGAATATAATCGAATCTTGACACATTCAGAAAACTCATCCGGCATCCTGTATCAATGAACTCCCATAATGCGAAAAATATATAATTTTTAAGCAATTCACTGCGAATAGGACTTACTTATATATAGGGAAACATTTATAAATAATTTCCTCATATATAATATCATGATAGCAAAAGAAAAGTGGGGCGAGACTATAAAGGATTTTCATCAGAGGCCTCTACCAGACCTTATAGAAAGGAAAATGGACATTCCTGAAGAGTTGCCATTGAGGCGGGCCATTTCAATCATCGGTCCCAGGAGGGCCGGCAAAACTTATACTATGTTCCAACTGATAAAGAGGATACTGAAAGACAACGTACCCATTGACCAGATACTCTATATAAATTTCGAGAAGACAGGTCTGGAAGGCTGCAGCAGCAAAGATCTCATCATAATGATGGAAACATTTTATGAAATCTACCCGGAAAACAAAAGCAAAAAAATATGGCTTTTTCTCGACGAAATCCAGAACGTTGAGAGCTGGGAAAGGTTCGTGAGGACAGTAATAGACTACGAAAATGTTCAGGTTTTTGTTTCAGGCTCTTCCTCGAAACTCATGAGCAAAGAAATAGCAACAGTGATGAGGGGAAGGACAATAACTTACACAGTACTCCCGTTTTCATTTGCTGACCGACTGGTTGCAGAAAAAATTGAGCCCAGAAAATACCTTTCATCGGCAGAGAGGTCCCTGATAATCAACAGGCTGATGGATTACATGAAAACCGGGGGCTATCCGGAGGCTGTTCTGTATAAGCAGGAAAGAGAGAAAATAATCGAGGATATCGTTGAAACGACCATCTACAGGGATGTCATAGAAAGGTATAGGATAAGAAACATAAAACTGCTCAAGCTTCTTATGAAATCTCTGATAAATTCGGCTGAGAGGGAGTTTTCCGTCCACAAATTTTACAATTTTGTTAAATCGACAGGCATGAAGGCAACCAAAAACTCTCTTTATAATTATGTCAGTGCACTGAATGATGTATTTTTCGTATTTCCTTTAAGGAGATTCTCCTATTCCTATAGAAAGGCGGAACAGTCGCTTCCTAAAATTCATCTCGTGGACAACGGCATACTATCAATAAATGGGATAAATGACCATGGGAGACTGATGGAGAATCTCGTTTTTGTAGAACTTATGAGAAGGGGCAAAAACGTGTATTATTATAAGTCCCCTGACAACAAAGAAGTGGATTTTGTTATTTCGGAAAAAAACAAAGTCAGGCAGCTCATGCAGGTAGCCTATTCCATGGACGATTTCAGCACAAAAGAAAGGGAAATCAAATCGCTGCTGAAGGCGGGAAAGGAACTCAAATGCAATAACCTGGCCGTTATAACGTGGGACAGGGAAGGTGAGGAAAAAATACACGGGAAGACCGTGAAATTCGTCCCGCTCTGGAAATGGCTTCTGCAATGAACGCATAAACTCCTATACAATTATCAATGCATGAACGGAATGTTGTCCCTTAGGCTGTCTGCCTTCAGCTCAAATACCCTTTTCATACCACTCTCCGCGTCAGTCACAGGAAGTGCGGACTGCAGGAAGTCCGCTGGCATTCTTGGTTTCAGGGCACGATACAGTATCGAGCAGGGTCTAAAGGGACTGCTCGACGTACATACCCATGGAAATTGATAGTTTCCTGCCGCTCCCTTACGTGAGGATAATAAATACATATAAACTTAAAACCGGCAATTCAAAGAATAGGCATATGTCGCTTTACAGCCAGCTGGAAATTCCGATGGCGGGCAGGCGGATTTCAATAAGCATGGAAGAGGCGGAGTTCATCTACGGCTTTCTGAAAAGCAGGAAAATCAAAAAGACCCTTGAAACCGGCCTTGCTTACGGCTGCTCCGCCGCCCATATAATCGCCGCCACCGGGGGCAGGCATTATGCCATGGACCCTTACCAGAAAAGGTATTCTGACAGGGGGCTGAAGAACATAAAAAGGCTAGGCCTGGATAGATTCCTCTCATTCAAGAATTCACACGCCCATACGGTCCTGCCAGAACTCCTGAAGAAAGGCGAAAAAATAGAGTTCGCTTTCATCGACGGAAGCCACCTCTTCGACGACATTTTAATAGACTTCTACTTCATAGACCTGATGCTCGTCAAGGGCGGTTACGTGCTTTTCCACGATTCGCGTCTGGAAACGACCCAGCACGCCGTTTCATGGATAAGGAACAACAAGAAGAACTACGTGTTCGTGGACATTCCCATGAAAGACATGGTTCTAATCAGAAAAACAGGGAATCCCAGGCGCAAGTCGTACCATTTCGAAGAGTTTTGCCCGCATACGTGGTCCTTGCGGGAATTATGTGGCCTGTTGCTTCGTACCACGTGGCGGAAGATGCTGCCCGTTGCGTCCAGAAATTCCTGAAGGCAGCGTGATTGGATGCCCGTTAAACGCTGCCGTCGCCTTCATGAAGCAAAACGGCTTGCCGCCGATGCAGACGGACATCTCCCGGAATAATATCCACGACACCGGCCGCTAATGCATAAAAAACTCTTGCCTAATTATTAATGTATGTACACCTGCATTCTTCCCGCCGACGCCATGAAAACGGAGGTCTGTTGATGCCTCCCCCCCCCCCAGGCGCGGTGACGGTTTCAGAAAACACGCTATTGCGCCTGCGGCTGTCTTGCTTCTGGCCATTCTCCTGGCATTCTCGATACTGGCCTACACAGGTTATGTCTCGGGCCGGCCCGGCTTCAGCCTGGGGCAATGGCTGTCGGATGTCATCCACCCGCCGGAAAAGGCGGAAGAAGTGCAGCAGGAGCCCGCTGCCATAGGGAGGCCCGTCTCGTGGACCGCGACCTTCATGACACGGGCAGGCCGACGAGCATGAATGACGTGGTCGATGTCCTGAACCATGCCCTCGGAAAGGGGCTGAAGCCACTCTATGTGGAGAACCCCATAAAGAAATATGTATACCGCACGCATGCGGACTGCAGGAAGGCAAGGGAGCTTCTCGGGTTCGCAGCAAAGTACAGCCTGGAGCAAGGATTAAGGGAACTCTTGGGAGGATGACAGGATAATATCGTATCATATGCAGGGAAGCCGTTGCGTATTTTTTTCTTTCGTCTTAAAAAACACTCGATTGTAATCGAAAGATTTATAAATATCACTCGATTATAATTATCATATGAACAGGGAAATTTTAACCGAATGGAATCCTTGGTGGAATCAAAAGCCGGACTTCGGCCTGCTGGAGAGGGAACTGACCAAAGAAGTAGTCAAGTGGATTGACAGAAAGGAGATTGTCGGAATCCTTGGTGCCAGGAGGAGCGGAAAGACTTCGCTGTTTTACCTTCTTATTCAGCATATTATGAATTCCGCTGACCCAAAGAACATATTTTTCATCAAGTGCGACGATGACCGTGTGGAAAAAAAAGACCTGATATCAAAATCAATGGAAACGTACAGGGAACTACTTAATCCAAAAGGAAAGGTGTTCGTCTTCATAGACGAGATTCAGGAAATATCAGGCTGGGAAAGCACACTGAAAAGAATGTATGACCTTGAAAAGGATGTGAAATTCTTTGTTTCGGGGTCAAATTTCTCCGTTCTTAAAGAGGACCTCGCATACAAGCTCTCCGGGCGTCTTGCGTATTTTGATTTGTACCCCTTCAGCTTCAAAGAACTCATCAGTTCCAAGTTAGACATCGGGAATGAGGTATCCGTTCTCTCAAAAAAGGGGGAAATAAAGCATCATCTGCTGCATTACATGGAATCCGGCGGGTTTCCTGAAGTTATACTCGAAAGGGATGAAAAAAAGAAAACCCAGATTCTGCAGTTTTATTATGATACGATAGTTTACAGGGACATTATAAAGAGGAGAGGGATAAGAAATGCGGCAAAAATGGAAAGTATGATAAACTATCTGCTTCAGAATATTTCAAATCCGGCCAATTTCTCAAAAATAGGAAGGCTCGTGTCGTTGTCAACGGACAGCGTCGGCGAGTACATGAAATACCTGCAGGACGCCTTTTTCATGTTCAGTGTCCCTCTCTTCAGCTTCTCTGTGAAAAGGCAGGAAATAAACCCGAAGAAGATTTATTCTGTCGATACGGGAATAAGAAACGTCAAGGGATTCAGGTTCTCGAAAGATTACGGAAGGATTGCCGAAAACGTGGTTTTCGTTGAAATAAAGAGAAGGAACTGCACAAACCCCTTATTTGAACTGTTTTACTGGAAAAACGGGAAGCATGAAGTTGATTTCCTCCTTAAAGAAGGTGCAAAAACCAAGGAACTTATTCAGGTGTGCTGGAATGACGAAGACGAAGGGACAAAGGGGAGGGAACTGAACGCTTTGCTGGAGGCCATGGAGGAATTCAGGCTCAAAGAGGGCCTGATCATAACGGAGGACCATGAGTCGGTGGAAAAAATAGAAGGAAAGACCGTGAGATTCGTTCCCCTCTGGAAGTGGCTTCTGCAATGAATGCATAAAAAAACTGTTGTCTAATTATTAACGTATGAACAGAATATTGTCCCTTGGGCGGTTTGTCTTCGATACGGTCTTCCTTTCCATGCCACTCTACGAATCCGGCACAGGAAGCGCGAACCGCGACGGAATCTGGATGATGATTAAAGGTTCAACGAGCGCTTCAGAAATATGTTAGGCGGGAAAAAACATTTGGCAATAGCATTAATTTCTTTAGCTGTGCTTGCGGGTTTTTTTGGACAATCGATTACCGGTGCCGTTATAGGAAGTTTTGACGGAACTGAAGATAGACTGATAGGTTATGAATTTTTAGATTCATATGGAAACGTTACAAATGATTCTGCCGGAGAAGTAGTTCATGTATGGAACACACATGATGATTATTTTTTCAACAAATCATCCATGATGCAATTCACAAACCACTTCCAAGATTACTGGACAAAAAACATTTTTTGTCTGGGTTATTATTCAGGAGAGACATGGGATGCAATATACTGCGCGGATGAATTAAGTGATTTCAATAAAAACATTCAGACAGACAACGAAACATATGTCAATATAACTTTATGGAAGGATATCAATTACAATGGTCATGATTTTAGATTTGGCATTAGATATCATTTGAAGTTGGATGACAAGAACCTTTCTGTGATTTTTTACGGGGAAAACATAGACGACGAAGACATTCCCTTCGAACTGGGTTTTGCCTGGAAAATTACGGATGTGGATGTTCCTCCCCGTGGTGGAAATGATTTTGTTTCAATTAACGATACGGAATATGCCCTGAGCGGAACTTATGACTTTTCATTTGAAGAAATGGATGAGACATCTCTAAGGATTCGGGATTCCACAGAATTTCTAAGATTAGACTGGGACGAAAATTCAAATTATAAAGTTAAGATGGCTGGAAATGGAAATCAGTCTGATTTCTATGTTGATGTTCTAATTAATGCGGGTTATTTCAGTCCCGGACAGGAAAAATCAACAACACTGCATTGGATTGATGCCAGTTCTTTGGTTCAGGAAAAAACAAGAGTTGATGCTTCTTATTATGGACCTTGGACCATTACATTTGATAATGACATTACAGAAGGGAATTTATTAGTGACCGCAATTGCAATAGATAAAAATTCAGTTACTATCACCCAACCCACGGGATTTACAATTATTCAAAATCAGACAGGAACACAAATTTTAGGAGCACTTGCCTATAAAGTTGCAGGAGCAGGAGAAGATAAAACCCTTACATGGACTATATCAAGCAATAGAGATGTGGTCATGTGGGCTGCTGAATATTCAGGATTAACAGCAACCCCATTAGACCAATCAGCAGAAGCAGATTCAGGAGCAAGTTCAGTTCAGAGTCAATCAACAGGCACTACAGGAACAACCACTCAGGCGGATGAATTAGCAATAGCAATGTTAGCAGTGGATAATGGATATAGTTGGGATGGAACAAATGCTGTAACAAATGGGTTCAGTTTACTTCATGACAATTTACATGATGCTGTTGATGGAGAGCCAGGGTTATCTATTGCTGTAAAAAATTTAACTTCCACAGGAACTGTAGAGACAACTTTTTCAACAACAGATTCAGGAGACCAGACATATGCAGTGGTTGCGACTTTCAAAGAATATTTAATCTTTCCGCCGAATGTCACAATCAATTCTCCTTTGAATCAGACCTACTACAACACTACAATTATCTTCAATGTCACAGCGGTTGATGACGAAGCAATGGACACTTGCTGGTATTCTCTCGGAGGCAGCACGAATTACAGCATGACAAATTTAACTTCAACAGAGTGGACAGACACAAACTCTTCAATGACTCATGGTTCTCACACGGTTAGATTTTATTGCAATGATACTTCAGGGAACGTGAACGGCACGGTATGGTCCGCCTTCTCAATAGACCTTTACAGCAACCAGTCCTGCACCACATGGTATAATAGTAACTGGACTTACAGGAAGACCATAACCATAGACTCGGCGTTCGTGGATGGCGACCAGGCGGACTTCCCACTGCTGATAAACGTGACGGACTCCGACCTAGCCTCCTACGCCCAGAGCGACGGCGACGACATACTCTTCACCTCAGACAATGGCTGCGACAAGCTGGACCACGAGATAGAGTACTACAACGACACCGTGGGAGGATGGCTCGTCGCATGGGTCAGGATACCGTCCCTTTCTTCTTCCTCAGACACAACACTCTACATGTACTACAACAACAGCTATGCAGATGCCCAGGAGAACCCGACGGGAGTGTGGGACAATGGCTACGGCCTCGTGTACCACTTCGACGAGGACCCGAGTGGCTCAGGCGAGTCCGTACTCGACAGCGGAAGGTACAACAACAGCGACGACCCGGCCAACATGGACTCCGACAACAGGGTATTCGCACACATAGGAAGGGGCATAGAGTATGATGAAACCGGGGAACTGATAGAAACGCCCAACGACGACGCCATAAACCCCGACGGCAACCAGACCTACGAGATGTGGATAAGGGAGGACACCTTGAGCAGTTCGGCCCTGGATTATCTCAGTGTAACAATAGATATAGCCGAGAAGTCTGACACCTATGCCACTGACGGCTACAGGATAATGTCATACGTTCCGGGAGAGGATGCGCTGGTGGTGATGTATTATGAGGACAGCACGGAGTTTGATCCTACCGGAAACCACTGGGACACATCAGGAAGCGGGAACGATGATCCGATGGGAATAACCTTCAACGAAACCTTCTTCTGGACAAGCGAATTTAATGCTGGTCGAGTTTACAAATATTACAGGAACGGCACTTACACTGGGGTGTATTGGGACGCAGGAGAAGCCGATTATCCGGTGGGGCTGACCCAGAACGGGACGTACTTCTGGATCAGCGACAATACCGATTCTGAGGTCTACATATACGAGATGGACGGAACTTCTGTTGGTAGTTTTGACACAGGTGGACAAACCGGAAGCGGCGTTAATGGAATCATTCATGACGGGACCTATTTCTGGGTCAGTTATTATCAAGGCGTAGTCTACAAGTACTGGATGAACGGCACTTACACGGGGTTCAATTTCGACGAGTCGGGAAGCCCGTGCGACTGGCTCGTTGGAATCACCCAAGACGGGCACTACTTCTGGATAGCTGAACACGACTCACCATATTATATCTGCAAGTTCTGGGCTAACGGCACTTACACGGGGGAATACTTCAGCAATGAAGGAAGCGGCACACCTTACGGACTGGCCCAGAACGGGACCCATTTCTTCACGACCGACTACAACGACGACGAAGTCTACGTATACAAGGGCCCTTTCGACGAGCCTATATATTCCACGACAGGAACGGTCATGGACGGCAGTATGCATCATCTCGCGATAACCTGGGCAGACGACGGTACCTTCAAGATATACGTCGACGGCGTCAGCGAGGAAGGCGTCAGCAGCTGGAACGGCGGCAACCTTTCCAACAGCGCTGATTTGACGATAGGAGGCCTGAACGGGAAGTTCGTGGGCCTCATGGACGAGCTGAGGATATCGAACGTCACGCGTTCCGCAGGCTGGATAAACACCTCGTACCTCAACCAGAACGGGACGTTTACCTTCTACACGGTCTCCGGGGCCACTCAGCAGGGCGCAGTACCCCCCGAGATAAACATCACATACCCCGAGAACACAACCTACTACAACACGACTTACTTCAACTTCACGGTGGTCGAGACCAGCCTTGACAAGTGCTGGTACACTACTGACGGCGGCACGACCAACACCACAATCACCTGCCAGAACGGCACTGTCCTCTCCCTTGCGGAAGGCCATCAGTTCCTGGAGGTCTACGCCAACGACACCTACGGCAACATAGGAGGCGATGCCGTCTCCTTCACCCTCGACCAGACAGGACCGGACATAACCATAACCTACCCCTCCAACGCCACCATAAGCAACGACACCTTCACTTTCACATACTCCGACGTCAACTGCTCCTGGTACTCCCTCGACGGCTCGGCCAACG